>JAFQKQ010000064.1 GCA_017396845.1 Clostridia bacterium | reverse complement strand
TTTCCTTCGCCCGTGCACTGCTGAACGATCCGAAGATTCTGATTCTGGACGAAGCCACCTCCTCCATCGACACGCATACCGAAATCCTGATTCAGAAGGCGCTGGACGAGCTTTTGAAGGGACGCACGAGCTTTGTCATCGCGCACCGCCTGTCCACCATCCGAAACGCCGACTGCATCATGGTCATTCAGGACGGCAACATCGCGGAAAAGGGCACGCACGAAGAGCTGATACTGAACAAAAACGGACACTACCGCGCGCTGTGCGATGCACAGTATAAATTCCTTCTGGAGGATTGATTCCGTATGGCGCGTACCATCGTTATCTGGGGCGCGGGGCGCATCGGACGCGGCTTCGTCGCCGACATATTCAATCATGAGGATTGGCACACGGCGTTTGTCGATATCGACATGAATCTTGTCAATATGCTAAACAGCGAAAAAGCCTATCCCATCTACAAGGCAACGAGGGACGGCGTGGCAAAATCCGTCATTCAAAACGGTTTTTCGGCCTTCCACACGGGGGATACGGCATCGCTTCGGAAGCTGTTTGAAGAGGAAAACCTGCTTCTCGATATCGCAGTTCACGAACCAAAGCTTTCCGAAGCCGCCGACATGCTCGCGCCGCTCATCGCCCACCGCGCCGAAGCTGTGCCGGGCAGACCCATGGACGTCATGATGAACGTAAACATGGCCGCACCGGCCGAAAGGTTTATATCCCTTATGACCGGGCGTCTGACCGGAAAAGCGCTTGATTACTTCTCTTCATCCGTCGGTGTAACCGGAATATTCGCCATGTGCATCTCTCCCATTGCTCCAGGAGATATCCTTTCCAAGGAGCCGCTCGCGCTTTGGAACAACGGCTTTCATGAGCAGGCCATCGGAAAAAACCTCTTAAAATGCCCGCCGCCCATCCTTCCAAGGCTTCGCCTGACGGACGACGTAGACAAAGAGGAAATCCGAAAGCTGTACACCCTCAACATGGCGCATGCGCTCTCCTGCTACGTGGGGCTGAAACAAAATCTCAAAACCGCCCGCGAAGCGGTGATGCATCCCGAAATCCGCGCGATCATATCGGGAGCGCTCGAAGAATCGTGCTTCGGCCTCATTCATGAATACGGTTTTTCCGAAGAAGAAATGATCGCCTGGCGCGAAACCATCATCGCGCTTATGGAAAATCCCTACATCGAAGATCAGCTTCAGCGCCTGGGTGCGGACACGAGAAGAAAGCTGGGCGCTTATGACCGCCTGACCGGTCCTGCAAGGCTGTCCCTTGCGCACGGAAAAACGCCCGTCTGCCTGACAAAAGCCATTCGGGCAGGCTTTGACTATGAAAACGACGACGACGGCACGAAAGCCGTCCGCGCGTTTGTGAAAGAAAACGGCGTTGAAGCCGCTGTCCGGAAATTCTGTGATCTTTCACCCGATTCTCCCCTTATGGGGCTCATACTCCGTCCATAATTAAACAAATATACAGGAGGTCCATCATGAACGACTACCGCCTGGACACCAGATGCGTGCAGGCCGGCTACACCCCCGGAAACGGCGAGCCGCGCCAGATCCCGATCATTCAGAGCACTACTTTCAAGTACGCAACCAGCGAGGACATGGGAAAGCTGTTTGACTTAGAAGCCAGCGGCTATTTCTACACGCGCCTTCAGAACCCCACCAACGATTACGTCGCCGCAAAAATCGCAGCACTTGAGGGCGGAACCAGTGCCATGCTGACCTCCTCCGGTCAGGCCGCAAACTTCTTTGCGCTTTTCAACATCTGCTCCGCCGGCGACCATATCGTGTCCTCCTCCAGCATTTACGGCGGCACGTTCAATCTGATCTCCGTAACCATGGCCAGAATGGGCATCTCCGTCACCTTCGTTCGCCCGGACTGCACGATGGAAGAGCTGAACGCGGCATTTCAGGAGAACACCAAGTGCGTGTTCGGCGAGACCATTGCCAATCCCGCGCTGACGGTGCTCGATATTGAAATGTTTGCCCGTGCTGCCCACGCACATGGCGTTCCGCTGATCGTTGACAACACCTTCCCCACCCCTGTCAATTGCCGCCCGATCGAATGGGGCGCAGATATCGTAACCCATTCCACCACCAAATACATGGACGGCCACGGCGCGGCGGTCGGCGGCGCAATCGTAGACAGCGGAAAATTCGACTGGATGGCGCACAAGGATAAGTTCCCCGGTCTCTGCGAGCCCGACGACAGCTATCACGGCGTAACCTACGCAGAGCGCTTCGGCAAGGAAGGCGCTTTCATCACCAAATGCACCGCTCAGCTGATGCGCGATTTCGGCTCCATTCAGTCGCCGCAGAACGCATTTATCCTCAACCTCGGCCTTGAAAGCCTGCACGTACGCATGCCGAGGCATTCCGAAAACGGAAAAGCCGTCGCCGAATTCCTCGCATCGCATGAAAAAGTCGCTCGCGTTAACTACTGCGATCTCCCCAACGATCCCTTCCATGCAGCTCAGCAGAAATACCTCCCGAACGGCTCCTGCGGCGTAGTTTCCTTCGAGCTCAAGGGCGGACGCGAGGCCGCCAGCCGATTCATGAAGGAGCTGAAGTTAGCCGCCATCGAAACCCACGTAGCCGACGCCCGAACCTGCTGCCTCTGTCCCTCCGCCTCCACCCATCGCCAGATGACGGACGAGCAGCTCGAAAAAGCCGGCATCCCCGCAGGTCTTGTGCGCATGTCATGCGGTCTGGAAGACAAACAGGATCTGATCGACGATATCAAACAGGCGCTTGAAAAAGCATAAAACAAAGGGGCTGTGGCAGAAGCAAAAATCTGCAGCAGCCCCTGTTTTATTCGGCTGTTTCGGATGCATATGAGCGCTTGATTGAAATTTCTTCAGGCCTTATGTGCGCGAAACCCATCACAAAATATTTCAATCCCCATCTAAATCTATTGCACTTCCGTTCATGTTGTGCTACAGTTAAGAAAGCATGAGATATGGAGGGATGTCTATGGCAATTACAAAAATAATGGCGTCTCGGGACGAAATCATTTTTACTGTTTCCGGCGATTTTACTTCCAATGTCATTTCTGAATACGTACCCATTGAGGGCGGAAGGCTTCTTTCCGAAATTCCGGCTTGCGTGCACGAAGGCGAAATCCGCATTCCGCGCTTTGACGGCGCGAGGGACCGGCTGTTGAGCAAATTTCGGACAAAGGAAGACGGCGTTTGCTTTGTAAGCGATCTAATGTCCGGCGCAAGCGAGAACGCCCGGGAATATCCGCAGCCCGAAATCATCAAAGCGCTTCACGGAACCGAAGAAGATGTAAAAACGCTCGGACTTAAGCAGACGCTTCTCAATATCAACATTCTTGCCATCATGACGGTCAACCCCAAGGAAGAAACCATTGATTATGAATGCGGCGGGAAAACCTATCACTTTATCAAATCCCGCATTGAAGAGATTGACGAGTTTCTTATTCATATGACGAAGCTCGGCCTTATCACTACGCTGATTCTTTTGAATTCTCCCCGCCTTTTTAATTCCACATGCGAGGAAGCGCTACTTGAAAAGGCGGTGCATCCGGATTACGAGTGGAACGCGAAGGACGCATTCCTGAGCGGCTTTAACATGGTGACCGAGGAAGGTCAGGGCTATTATCAGGCGTTTGTTGAGTTTCTGGCGGAGCGCTATTCCCGCGCGGACCGCAAATACGGCTGTGCGATGGGCATGATCATATCAAACGAAGTGGACAGCCAGTGCGTATGGAGCAACTCCGGCGAAAAAACCGCATATGAATTCACAAAGGAATACACGCAGGCGCTTCGAATTGCGTGGCTGCTTTCTCATAAGCATTATGCCAATTACCGCATATATATTTCCCTTGATCAGTTCTTCTCCGGCATGCGCTTCCGCCCGACGGAGCCGCTGCACACCTATCCCGGGCGCGAGGTAATCGATCTGATCAACGAGCACGCCGTGCGCGACGGAAATTTCGGCTGGTTCGTAGCATATCATCCCTATCCCGAGGATCTGCGCTATCCCGATTTCTGGAACGATCGTGCGCCGAATTTCACATTCTCTACGCCCAAGATCACCTTCAAAAACATGGAGGTTCTGCCCGCATATCTTGCGCAGGAAAGGCTTCTCTATGAAGGAAAACCCAGGCGCATCATATTCTCCGAACAGGGCTTCAATTCCCAGTCGGGCGCGCTTCAGGCGCTCACCGAAAAGCAGGCGGCGGCGGCATATGTGCTCGCCTACATAAAAGCCAGAAGCATTGACACCTGCGATCTATTCACCCATCACGCCTACCGCGATAATCCGCACGAGTTCGGATTGAATCTCGGCATCAGAAGATACGATGAAACAAAGCCGGGCGGAATCGGCGAGAAAAAACCGATCTACGAATCCGTCCGCAAAATGGATACCGAAGAGGAAAACGAAGCCGTTCAAATGGCAAGAAGCATAATTGGCGATGAGCTGTTCGATTATCTGCTCAAGCCTCAGATCATCTCAGGCGAAGCGGAAGATCTTTCCACGTCGTTCGGCTGATATAAGGAGGATAAACACATGATTTACGGCGCGCTTGAAGCCGGCGGCACCAAAATGGTATGCTCGGTCGGCGATGAAAATCTGAAAATACTCGACCGCGCAGTGTTCCCGACCGTAACGCCCGATACCACCATTCCCCAGATGATCGATTATTTTAAATCGCACGGCATATCGTCCCTTGGAATCGGCACCTTCGGCCCGGTAGACCTGAATGAAAACAGTGAAACCTTCGGCTTTATCACCACTACCCCCAAGCCCCATTGGGGAAACACGCCCATTCTTCCCTTCATGCGCGGCGCGCTTCAGGTTCCCGCCATGATCGATACCGATGTAAACGCCGCTGCGCTGGCGGAATTCTCGGTGGGCGCTGCCAAAGGCCTTAGAAGCTGCCTTTACGTGACAATCGGCACGGGCATCGGCGGCGGACTGATTGTTGAAAACAACCTCGTTCATGGGCTTGTGCATCCGGAACTCGGGCATATGCTGCTTCGCCCCCTCGCCTCCGACCCCGCGCCCGACGGCTTCTGCCCCTATCACAAGGGTTGTCTGGAAGGACTTGCCAGCGGGCCCGCCATTGAAAAGCGCTGGGGCGAAAGCGCGAAGACGCTTCCGGAGGATCATATGGCCTGGACGCTGGAAGCAGAATACCTCGCCCAGATGTGCGTAAACGCCATTGTTAGCTTCTCACCCGAAAAAATCGTGCTGGGCGGCGGCGTAATGCACAGATCTCACATATTCCCCATGATCCGACGTCGCACGCTCGAGCTTTTAAACGGCTACATTCAATCGAGCGCCCTCTTAAACGGCGCAGATTCCTACATCGTACCGCCGGGACTTGGTGATTTCAGCGGCGTAACCGGCGCGCTGATACTGGCAAAACGAGCGCTTGAAGCATAAAAACAGGGCGGCTGCAAAATCCGATTGCAGCCGCCCTTTATTATGGTTTCACTGTATTCTTTCGTCTGCCCGAAAGCATTATAAATCCTCAATCGATCAGCTTATAGCTGATTTTATGCTCAAGCGCGTACTCATGCGCCCGGGAGTTTTCATAGCACCTGATTTCCGCTTCGCACCCGTCAAACGCGGTATCGCCGATTTCGGTTACGGAAGTCGGGATGAGCACTGCGGTAAGTCCGCTTCCCGAAAACGCTCTTTCGCCAATCGATGTAAGGCCATTGGGGCAGATAAGCGTTCCGGTAAGCGAAGAATCGTTTAAGAACGCTTCGTCCGACAGCGTTGTAAGATTTTCCGAAAGATAGATCAGCTGTTCGGGGTTCGCGGGATCCACCGCGCGGTAGATGATTCCGCTTTCGGCAGTAACCGTTACGTCGAGCACGTCCATATCCCCCGTCAGCATGCTCAAATCATATACTTCACCGCTCTTTACCGGAATCTCCCATACGGACGCATTTCCCTGATGCTCGGAATTGATGTCGAAAAGCGCGAAATCCACCCGCATGGTGCCTTCGCCGTTTCCCGTAATCCTGAGCGTGTAGCTCTCGTTCATCGGAAGCACGAACAGCTTTTCATCTTCGATCGCCATGGAGATCATCTCATCGGAGGTCTGGGCGATCACCTCATTGTTCTTTATTTCAGCAACTACGTTTCCTCTTGCATCCAATACCTCTACATCCACAGGGCATCTGATCGCCACTGCGCCAACAGGCGCGTATCCCTGATGCGTGTATAATCCGATGGCAGCTGCCAATGCAAAAGGATTTTCTAAAGCAAACGGAACCATTGCCAACCGCACTTTGTTAAGGAGCGGATATGTGTTGTAATCATAATACAGGTCCAGCGCCTGTTCATAGGTAATCGCACCTCTGATTCCGTTTCCTTCCACCCAGGATTGATAATTCTCCATGCCGTGCGCCTGCCCTACAGAGCTGTCTCCCGTCGCCTTTGTGCATAACCATCCTGTAGAATACTGGGTATGCTCCGCAATAAAATTTCCGAATTCTCCGCTGAGAATCAACACATTGATAGCTAAACGATTTCTGGGATTCATATAAGCACGGCTGCAATATTTCTGGAATAAATTGGCTACTGCGCTGGGCGCATCTGCGCTTATATCGCCCACCACATACGTGCGGCCGACCTTTCCGTAGCCCTGCGGCACATATGCAACGAGATCGTCAATATAAATATAATTGAATACATTGCTGTCGCCGCTGGGATTCTTCGTGGAGTTCGGCGTTGCAAAGCAGTATGCCGTCAGCTCCTCCGTGGGGCCGCCGCTCTTGTTGTACTGCTGGCACATAAGGTTTACCACCGCCGATGCACGGCTGTGCGCGGCGAATACCGTCCTCGATTTTTGCGGAATTTCATATTTCATGCAGTAATCTATATATGCCTGACCCGTGCTGATCGAGCAATTGTAGAAATCCTCATGCACAATTCCGCCGCCGGGGGACAGCACATTGAAGTCTCCGATCCACTCGGTATCATAGGTTCCTCTTACGGTCGCATACACAATCGGGTACACCACATCGTTTACGACGACCTTCTTGAGCGCGAAGCAGGAAGCAACGTCGAATGCGCCGGAGCTCTCCTTCCATTCGATGCAGGTAAATCCCAGATTCTTATAGGAATCGTACATATACTCCTTGACATAGGACGCCTGACTGAGTGCGCCGGACATGATGGCCACACGCGAATTATAGCTGCTTACCGATGTATTTTTCAGATCCTCCACGCAGTTTAACTGAATCTGCACAGGCACATAGGTTCCGCTGTTCGGATTGGTTCCGCCCGTCGGGCGCGCATGAACCCAGCCCTCATTCGGGTTTTTCATCATACCCACGGTATGCGCCGCCTTCAGATCGCCCGACACCGTGAAGGTTACGCTCTCCGGTCTCGTATCAAGATACAAAGGATATACTGTTTTGGTAAAGGGCTTTTTCTCGTGCGCTCCGAGTGTGCAGGTAAGATCGATGCTCTTTCCTACCGCCCACGGATACGCGCTGAATCCCTCCGGCAAATCCAGCACCAGGCGGAACGTCTTCTGTTCCGAGCTTTTGTTTTCAACCGTTCCCTTCACATAGAATTTCGTATAATCCGTCTCATTGCTGCTCGGGAAGGAGATGCTGCCAAAGCTGTAAATGAACGTATAAAACTGCTCCGCAGAAGCGCTCTGATCGCTGTAAACGCCCAATTCCACAAAGCCGTTCAAATCGCCTTCGTCCTCTTCAGGCATCTGCTCATCGGGAGGCGTTACCCCTTCTCCGCCGCTCTTGGGTTCATAGATGGTCATAGCGCCCAGATCGTAATTATGATACGAATCAGAAGGCTCATTATTATAATATGTGGTAATGATGGGCTGCGGTGAGCAATTGCATTTCTTTGTATTGTGGTATTCCAGATACCAGCTGTACATGGTTCTCCCGCTTGCCGATGTGCCTTTCCCGCCGCTTGCGTGGGGATCTGCGCCGGTGGCGGAGGCAAACTGGCCGCCTCTGGCAGTAGCGCTTCCGGCGTCTCCATCCGCATTGGCAATCCATGAACCGATTGCCGTCACCGTGCCGACGCTGGTTGCGCCGCCGTGCGCGCCGAAGGCATGAACATTATAGCAGCTTCCATTTGCCGAAACCGAACCGGTGTTATAGGCTCCGTTTCCCTCTGCGCCGCAGGCGCTTGAATTTACCCGGATTTCTTTGGTCGGATCATCAGGGTTTCTTACATAGGTACATCCGTTGCTCGATGAAACAGAGCCGCTGTTGAAGCCGCCATCTCCCTTTACGCCTGCCGCGCTCGCGTCTCCTTTTCCGTTATTGGAAGAAGTGACAGGGCCAACATTTGCCGAACCTTCTCCGACTGCGCCGATCGCTCCGATCTCGCCATCGCTCACGCCCTTTGCGCTTACGCTTCCCTCGTTAAGTCCGTTCGCTCCGCCGACGCCGATGGCTGTGCTGTTCTCATTCGAGCCGTATTTGCATTCTACAGTAACCGTGCCGCAGTTATACAGCATACCGCCTACAACGCTCATTGGGCCGGCGCTTGTGCCATACACGGTTCCGGAGTTGTATTCGCCCGCCGTCACATTGATTTCGCCCGTATCGCTTACGCAGCGCACATTTCCGGTCGTGGCAAGCTCCCGGTACATGCGGATATTGCCGGCAGTGGTGTTTACGGTAAACGAAGAATGATCAAAGGAATAGAATTCATCCTCTTTTTCATAATTGCAGAAACCGAGTATCTCTACATTTGCATCCCCGCCGGTGATGGAAATGCTCCCGTCCGTTTTGGAAACTCTTCCCATATAATTGACTATGCGGATCTCATCCGTATTTGAACTCTGAGCATGGGTGTAGGAAGCATAGCAGGTATTTGCCGGTTCTTCCTCGTCATCCGAATCCATGATCGGCTGATACATAACATCAGAACACTCGCCCGCGCTTCGATAATCTCCATACAATATGCAGTCCGTAGAATTCATAATTCCATACAGCTCATCCGATTCCACTTCGCCCTTGCTCATGCAATAATCCGCAAACTCCATCACGCATACATGCGCCGCATGCGATATATTGCCTGTGATCTCACAATCATAGCTTTTCTTTCCGTTTAACGCATATATACCATATACGCGGGCGGCGGAGCTGGCGGGCGAAGCGCATTCCACCGTCATATCCGCATCGGACGTACTGCCGGAGCAGTTCAAGATCAGCGCAGAATACCCCGATCCGCCGTTGCTGTCAATTTCAATGCTGCCGGAAAACTCGGAATTTCTGCATGCCCAAAGTCCTGCAGCTGTGTATTCCGAGCCGTTCACGGTGATATCTACATCCGCCGAAGAATCTTCCGCGCCAATCAGCGCGGCGCAGGTAAAGAAGCCGGACGAAGAAACTTCAACCCTTCCGGATACATGACAGTTGAATACATGCGCCGTACTTTCCAAAGGATCAAAATCCCACGCGCCGTCGCACATGCCAATGATGCTTACGTCTATTATGGATCCGGAGTTTGCTTCTATCACGGCATCTTTGATATTGAGATTGCTGACGCTTCCGCTCAGCCATGAAAACAGGCCGTAGCCTCCGCTTGCAGAGGAATTCACTCTGAGCCCAGTAATGGTATGTCCTCTTCCGTCCAGCGTACCGGCGAAGGACATGGGCGTCCAATTCCCCGAAAGCGAAATATCGTTTCCAAGCACATAGCTTCCGTCCCACCGCATATTCGCCAATTCCTCGGCTGTCGTAATCACATAGTCCTCCTCTTCGGAGAAAACGACGATTCCGGCCGATACCAACAGAACCAGCATTAGTATCAATGCCCGTAAGAACCCCTTCATAAGCATGCCTCCATATAATTTTATGACTTGCCATCATTATACAAGCTGTTATGCCGCCGCATTTAATCAGGTTTCCCCTTCGTCCGCATCGCTCACGGCAAACGCGCGTTTTCCGGGATTCAGATCTCCGGACATACAGAATTGCCCGTATCCCATCACCTTTTCCCGCCGTCCGTCGCGCATTGGATCCAGATGCGCCTGAAACCATTTTTCCATCCGGTCTTTCATTTCATCTGCTTTACTTGCGTATTCTGTCATTCCGTACAGATTGATTCTCTCATCCGGATCATTTTCCATGTCGTACAGCTCGTTTTCGCCGTCCGGATATCTGTCCACATATTTCCATTTGTCCGTTCGAATCATACGAACGGGGCCGTATTCATCAAACACCACAGTCTCGCCGGAATCCGGGAATTCTCCGGTCAAAAGCGCCTCTGCAAAGCTCTTTCCGGGTCTCAAAGGATCGGGCGAAGCATCCAGCGAGCAGTATTCGAGAATGGTCGGGAAGAAATCATAGTGGCTTTGAATCGCATCCACGGTCATCGGCCGGATTTTTCCCCTGTGATAGAATATCGCAGGTACCTTCACGGAGTTATCGTACATATTGAGGTTTCGTGTCGCGTTGCCCTTTCCCCATATGCCGTGATGTCCGAAATTGTAGCCGTTGTCGGTGGTGAATATGATAAGCGTATTATCAAGCATGTTCCTGTCTTCAAGCGCCCTTACAAGCCTTCCCACACAATCGTCCACCTGCGTGACCAGTGAATAATACCCGATCAGCGCCTCACGCGCGTCTTCCTTCGAATAGATGTACAGCGCGTCTTTATGCGGCTTTTCCTGCGGGCAATCGATAAACGATGCGTTTTCATACATTTCCCGATAACGCTCGGGATACTGCGCCCTGTCCCAAGGCATATGCGGCGCGGTATAATGAACGCTCACATAAAACGGCCTGTCTTCGGAGGCGTTTTCAATGATCCTCACGGCTTCGTCCGTGATCGCCTCGGTAACATGCTTTTTCTCCGTAACTGCATGCCCGTCCCGAACCATCGGTGCGGAATAATACTGCCCCGCACCCGACTGATGCACATACCAATGAGAAAAGCCCTTCTGCTTTACAAAACTGCTTCCGAGATGCCACTTTCCGCAAATGCTCACCTCGTAACCGTTTTCGTTAAGCACGTCCGTGTATCCCTGAATTCCCTTCAGATATTCAATCCCGTCTTCCTTCAGATTCCCCTTTTTGATCCAGTCGTGCACCCCGTGCGCCGAAGGAATCCTGCCCGTAAGTATCGAAGCCCGCGCAGGCGAGCAAACGGGCGATACGCAAAACAGATTGCGGAACAGCGCCCCGCCCTGCGCAAGAAGGTCAATATTCGAAGTATGTATTTCCCGATTCCCATAACACCCCAACGACCAAATCCCCTGGTCATCCGTCAGGATCATAAGGATGTTGGGACGGGCTTTGTTTTCGCTCATAATTTGTCCTCCGGGAATAGCACCTAAATATCATATGCAGCTTAATTATATCACATTTTTAAAGACTATTACAATAATAACCAAATGCTTTCCCGCTTGAAATCGCAGACAAGCACGTCTTTATACAAGTAAGTTCAATCACACTTTTAAAAAATACGCAGATATTCCGCGCAGGAATCTATCAAAAGGCCGCCGCAGAAATGTGATTCTGCAGCGGCTGTTTATATTCTTTACACTCTCGGGCATCCCAGCGTCTCCAGGTGTCTTCCGATATGGCTCTCGAGCGCCTGGGCGTATTCTTCTTCGTGCCTGCGCCAGAAGGCGTAGAGGCGGGTTCTGAATTTGCTTATGCCTGCTTCGTCGGTTTTTGAGAGGATCAGGCCGTAGGTGATGTGGATTAACTGTCTGGCGTCGTCGTTTTGGAACAGCTTGGGAAGTTCGGCGTCCGAAAGCGTTTCCAGGTTGGGGATATTGTTAAGATTCGTGGTTACATGGTAGTATTGGGTCGCCTCTTCAAACGCGGTAAGTGCGTAGGCGTGAATTTCTCTGTAGAGCGCGGGATCGTGCATGGCTACGATCTTCATTGCTTCGAGCCAATTGGTACCGGCGGTTTTTACGTGGTATTTCTGGTTGGTGCGCGCGCCGACAGAGGGGAATACGCTGAATTTATCGGAGCCGGAATGCACGCTCACCTTGAAGCCGAAATGGCGGGCGATGGCTGCGTGAACGGCCATTTCGCCATCGAATGCATTTACGTCGCCGATATAGTCTATTCCCTTCTGGAATTCGCCGATGAATCTGGGCGCGATGGTCATAAATCTAACGCCGCGCCTGGTAAGCTCGCCTGCAACGAAATAGTGCTCGCTGGGTCTGGTGGGCGTTCCGGTTTCGTCGATCGAAATTTCGAATTCCGCCTGATATTTTCCGTCTCTAAGGAACATATCGTACATCTTTACGGCAAAGTCGAGCGCGTCTCCGTAAACGCCGGACACGCGGGCGAGCTCTTCCTTCGTAAACCGAATCTCGTTTCCTTCGATATCAAACGTTTTTCCGAGGTAGATATCGTCGACGTTCTGGCTGTAGGAACCGGACGCGTCGGCGTGGATATGATCGGAAAGATCGAGCGTAATCATGGTAAAGCCCAAGGACAAAGCGTACTCAATATCCTCCGGCTTTTTAAGGTGATCGCCGTCCGCGCCGAAGCCGCGCGTGAAATTCTCGCGGAACACATAAAACGACGCAGAATCCAGAACGTCTTCATATGTGCGGCCGGTGAGATTGAGTTCGCGAATGGACTGCTGGGCAAATACCGGCATTGCGTCGTATTTTTCAAACACGCGGATATGTCCGGGGCCGGCAATACCGAGTCTGTCGCCCACGCCCACCGAGCGATCCTTGTTAAGAACCGGCACGGGCGCGGTGAACGGGAACAGCGAACGAAGCGTATTGGCAGTTTCATGGTTTAATTCAAATACGTTTTTGCCCTCTTCCCCGCCGAAATACGGTTTTCCTTCGCATACCAGTACATCTCTGTCTCCTGCGTCCGCCATATATACCTTTGCGCCTTCCAGCAGATTCACGGATTTCGGATAGATATTGAAGTTTTCCATTATACCGCCCCCGATTCAATGGTATTATTTGCATTTTATTATACATCGAATTCCCTGTCTTCGCAAGCGTTTGACATAGCAAGCGGTAAATTGTATAATCAGAGCATACCAATACGTACGGAGACGGATATATGGAACTGTTTTCTTCATTCACGCGCGAATGGTTTTTATCAAGCGTCGGAGCGCCCACACCGGTTCAGTCGCTCAGCTGGAATGCAATCCGTTCGGGAACGGACTGCCTGATATCCGCGCCCACCGGTTCGGGCAAAACGCTCGCGGCATTTTTGTATTTTTTGGACAAGTTGTACACCGAATCCATGAAGGGCGAGCTTTCGGACGAGGTGCGCATCATCTATATTTCTCCGCTGAAAGCGCTCGGAAACGATATCCGCGAAAATCTGAAAAGACCCATCAGCGGTTTGGGGCTTACGGAAAAGGTTCGAATCGCCATTCGAAACGGCGATACAGACGCATCCGAACGTCAGAAAATCATCCGTCATCCGCCGCACATACTGATTACCACTCCGGAATCGCTGTATCTCATGCTCTCCTCCGCATCCGGTCGGCGCACGCTTTCCCGCGCCCGAACCGTGATCATCGACGAATTCCATGCGGTCATATCTTCCAAGCGCGGAACGCATCTCATGCTGTCGCTTGCCAGGCTTGACGCGCTTCACGAAAAGCCGCTGCAGAGAATCGCACTCTCCGCCACCATTCAGCCGCTGGAGGAAGCAAAAAAGCAGCTTTCGGGAAATCGGGCATGCGCAGTAATATGTCCGGAAACTACGAAAAAAACGGAACTTATGGTAGACAGCGCAGTAAAGGACATGCGCTTTCTTCCCAAAAACAGCATCTGGCCCGCGCTTGCCGACCGCATGATCGACCATATGAACGAAAACCGCACCGTGCTTGCGTTTACGGAAGGCCGCGCAAGCTGCGAACGCCTGGCGCAGAAGATCAACGAAACAGCCGAAAGCGAAATCGCGCTCACTCATCACGGCTGCGTATCGAAGGAACAACGCCTGGAAGCGGAAAAAATGCTGAAAAGCGGCGAGCTTAAGGCGATGATCGCAACATCCTCCATGGAGCTCGGCATAGACGTGGGTGAAATCGATCAGGTCATTCAGGTCGGAAGCCCGATCAGCGTTTCATCGCTCATGCAGCGCATGGGACGCGCGGGCCACAGCCCCGGTCGCGTGAGCCGAATGATCATCTATCCCAAAACCGCCTCCGATGCAGTAGCCTGTGCGCTGATGGCAAAGGCGGCAAAGGAAGGAAACATCGAACGCATACAGCCAATGGAAATGTGTCTTGACATACTCGCCCAGCATCTCGTGTCAATGGCGGCAGCGGACGGCACATATTCGGTTTCGGAAGCGGTACATATACTGTCAAACGCCTATTCCTATCGATTTCTTACAGAGGAAATTGTAAGGAGCGTTCTTATCATGCTCTCGGGCGATTACGAGCACGACGAAGACCGCCCGGTTCGTCCCCGCCTGATCTACGACAGAATCCACGATCTCGTATCCGGCGATAAATACACGGATATGCTCGCGCTGTCCTCCGGCGGCACGATCCCGGACAGAGGCTGGTACAAGGTGACGCTTGCCGACGGCACGCATCTGGGCGAATTGGACGAGGAATACGTATTTGAAGCGCGTCTGGGCGACAAATTTCTGCTGGGCGCGTTTCCGTGGAAAATCGTAAACATCACCCGCGACCGCGTGATTGCAGAGAGCACTTCCCCCTCCGGCGCAGCCTCCCCGTTCTGGAAGGGCGACGGACAAATGCGCTCCTATGAAACAGGCCTCATTTTCGGAAAATGCCTCCGTGCGCTTTCGGATGCGGCAATCCGGGGAAACAGCCCTCTCATCCGGCTTCTTACGGACATGTACCTTACGGAAAACGCAGCAAAAAACGCGGCGCGGATTCTGACGGAACAAATAAACTGCACCGGAACTCTGGCAAGCGACCAATGCCTCATATTCGAGCATTTCCGCGACGAAGCGGGCGAGCATCAATTGATGGTGCATTCCCCCTTCGGTGGGAAGGTAAATCGGGCGCTCGGCATGCTTCTCATGCGGGAAGCAGAAAAAAGCACGTCCTTAGACGCGCGCGTATACGACGATGACGACGGAATTCTAATCTATATCGTCGGCGGAAAGGAAATTCCCGACGGCCTAATCTATCATATTGATCCCGAAACCGCCGCTTCATCCGTAGTAAATATGCTGCCTGCAACCCCCATGTTTTCCATGCTCTTCCGATATAATGCCCAGCGCGCCATGCTGATGGGCGCGAAGAGCGGCAGGCGGCTGCCGCTTTGGGTGCAGCGCCTTCGCGGCGCACAAACGCTCTCCGGCGCAGTAAAACACCCGGAACACCCCATGATGATTGAAACCATAAACGAAATTAAAAAGTATCAATTGGATTTGGACGCGCTTCGCGACGTACTTCAAAATATTCGTTCGGGACAGATTCATATCCGCGAGATTCATACCGATACGCCCTCGCCCATGTGCCTGAATCTGCGCCGTCAGGTGGAAGCGGAGATGATGTACGAAACGGCGATTCCCTCCGCCGCAAAGGCGATTGCCGGGCAGAACGAGCTTACGATTCAGCCCGATTCGGAAGCTATACGCATTGCAAGCACGCCTGCAAAGAGCGCTAAAAACGCAGAAGAGGTTCATACGCTGTTTATGCAGCGGGGTGATATGCTATCAGAAGAAATCCCCGCGCCCGTCGATTTTCCGGAAGCGCTCGTATTGGCAGGCAGAGCCTGCTACATCGAACCGGGACTGTGGATTGCCAGGGAACATGAGAACGAATACAAACGCGCCCTTGAGTCGGACGACGACGAAAGTTTTTTAACGATCGTCAGAAGGCTTACAAGATATCAGGGACAGGTATGCGCCGAAATGATTGCCGAGCGCTACGCTGTAAGCATGGATCGGGCGACGCGGATGCTCTCTCTCCTCTCGGAATCCGGCATGCTTAAAGAATACGAGGGCATGTACGTACACAAGGACGTTTTCGAAAGCGCAAAGCGCAAAACCCTTGAAATGCGAAGGCGCGAGGTGGAAACAGCCGCGCCCGAAAGGTATGCAGACGCGCTTACATCCCTGCTTCGCCCGTCCGCGCCGCCCGGCGAACAGCTCTTGTCCGCCCTAAAATCGCTGTCCTATGAAAAATACCCGGCGGAATTTTTTGAGGAAGTGCTCCTCCCCGCAAGAGTCAGCGCCTACCGCGAAAGCAGACTGGATGATCTGCTCCTTCGTGGCGAAGCCATATACCGCGTGCATCCGGGCGAAAAGCCTATGATATCCTTCATCGCCAATGAAAACGCCGATTCCGATATCGGAACCAACATCCCTTCCGGGCTTTCCGGCGGCGAAGAGAAGGTATATGCTTATCTTTTAAAAAGAGGCGCAAGCTTTTTCAGGCAAATCCGCTCGGGCACATCCCTCTCCGATCCCGCGCCGGAAATACAATCGCTGTTTCAAAAGGGTCTCATCCGCTCGGATTCGTTTGTTCCGGTTCGAAAATTTCTGAAGGAAACGAAAGCCGCCGGCAAAAGCGCCGTCCTTCAGCGCGTCAAGGCGCTCGATGCGGGAAGATGGGAAATTCCTGAAGCGGAAAAGCCGCTTTCTCCCGATCAGGCGCTGGAACACATCTTCTCATCCCGCCTGATCGCATGCAGAGAAACCGCCGGCGCTTATGCATGGAGCGAAATTCTGGAGGTTCTCAGGCGCATGGAATATCAGGGCAAGGTGCGGCGCGGATATTTTGTAAAGGGCATAAGCGGCGCACAGTTCGTAAAGGAAAGCGATTACCCGCGCATACGGATGCTCCTGTCTTCCATTTCCGGCGCGTACGTCTGCATAAACGCGTCCGATCCGATGCAGCCCTGGGGCGCAATTCTTCCGCACACGGAAGCTGACGTCTTCACCCGGCTCGCCTCCTCCGCGGTCGTGCTGCATTCGGGAAGGCCCGAGATCATATTCGAAAAAAACGGCGAAACGCTTCGAAGCTTCCGACCGGAATCTCCCGAAGAAGCCGCCGCATGCTTTGCAAACGCATACAGAACCCGATCGATCTTTCCGAACATGAGAAGAATTGTTCTCAAAAAATATCCGGTGGGGTTTGAAGCAGCGCTCGAAAGCGCAGGCTTCCAGCGGGAGGCGCTGGAGTATGTATTGTACAGAGATTAAGCGCAGAAAAATGTATATGCAGCCGGAATTCCTTCACAATACCCTCATACAAATACAACCGCAGGGAGGCGCAGTCAACCAATGGAAATGTATGAAAAATTCAATTGGCAGCGGTGTTTCAAGTACGCTTCGCGCATCTGGGAAAACGACCGCCTGCTTTCAAATTCCGCTTTTTTGCGGACAGCTGAGTACATAGAAACCGAAATGCGCAATATCGGCCTTGAAGAAGTGGAAGTTTTGAATGCAAAGGCGGATGCGCGCACGATGTATGCGGAGTGGATCATACCCAGAGCCTGGGAAATCCGTTCCGCACGTCTTTCGTATGAGGACGGCGAAATCATCGCTGATTACGATGAAATTCCCTGCTCCGTCAGCATGCGAAGCGCGAAAACGCCAAAGGAAGGGCTTGTTTTGGAGGCGGTCGACGCCGACAAACAGGAGGCCGGCGAATGGATGCGGGGGAAACTGCTGTTTTCATCAAAGCCCGCTTCTATGCTTTCAGACACAGCCCTGAAATACGGAGCATCCGGCATTATAACGGACTATTTCCCGCTGTACGAGGGTATCCGTGAAAGTGCGGAAGATGTTTCCGGCGCAGCGAGATGGGACTGCGAATTCATGGGGAACACCAACAATACGAGCCTTTTCGCCTTTAATCTTACGCCCGAAAGGGGCGAACAGCTTCGAAAGCGCTTGGCGGCGGGCGAAAAAATCAACCTCCGCGCCTTTGTGGATTCCGAAGAATTCGACGGCTTCGCGCCCACCATATCCGGCGCGATCAAAGGGACAGATCCGTCGCTCGGCGAAATCTTCCTCTATGCACACCTCTACGAGCCCGGCGCAAACGACAACGCCTCCGGCTGCGCGGTGCTGATGGAGGTTATGAATATGTATTTGTCCGCCATCCGCGATGGAACACTTCAAAGTCCCAAAAGAACCATCCGCCTGGCGCTGGGACAGGAATGCATGGGCTCCAATGCCTATCTCATTCATCACCCCGAACGCGACGAAAGAATCTGCTTGGACGCGGATATGATCGGAACGGAAAAAATCGATAACGCAATTCTGGGCATTTGCCATTCGCCCTATTCGAATTGGTCGTTTCTGGATGATTTGATTGAAGAAACCGTTCAGACGGCGCAGACATTCGCGCCATTCCCCTATCACAGCCGCCCCTTCTCCATTTCCAGCGACAATATGCTCGCCGACCCATATTTTAAAATGCCCACCGTCGCCCTCATTACGGCACCCGCCAAAAGCTACCACTCCTCCATGGACACGCCGGACAGGCTGGAGGAAGGCGTAATGCGCAGAAACGCGTGGATCTTTTTTACCATGCTCCAAAAGCTTTCCATGGCAAGCGAAGAAACCCCCGTCAGCCTCACATTCGCATTCACAAAAAAGAAGCTTGCAGAAGCCAAAAACCCGCTCGAGCGCGAATTCTGGCGGGCAAAAGCCGAACATATACGCGCGGAACTCGCCTCATTCTCAAAAGGCGAAATCCCGCCCGCCTTCGAAACCGCTTTCTCCTTCCCTAAGCCTCCTGCCGGCATAACGCCCCTGCGCGCCGTGCGCATCATCGATGGCTGTATGACGCTTCCCAAAACCGACCCCGAAACCGGCAAAACCTTTTACCCCGCCTGGAATAAAACGCCTCATCTGCCGCTTTTCTGGATAAACGGCAAAAGAACCGTATGGGAAATCGCCTGCCTTACCGCCATGGAGGAAGGCAATAACGATTATGAAAGGGCCTACGAAGAGTGCCTCTCCCTTTTCCGCGCGCTGGATAAGTGCGGAAACGTGAATTTAGAATCCATATAATGAAGCATGTGTGAGGCTCTTTTATTCGCTATGTAAGAATCATAAAATGACAAAAGTACAACTGCTTTCGTCATTTTATAACCATATGCTCTTCGAGTACAACTCTCTACAGCTTAGGTTGATCTTTATACAAATAAGTACGATATTCTATTTCGAATAATCCTTCATTAACGTTAAATAACCTTGAAATTACAAAATGTTTTAATTATAATTGCAAATGTAAGGGAAAGCCTACTCGTTTTGCTATGTGGGAATGTAATTGGAGGGTAAGACTATGAAGACAAGGATGAAGAAGCTGCTGGCATGGACTTTGGTCCTGATGCTGATGAGCGCGGATATTTGCGCCATTGCGGAGGAACTGTTCACGATCACGCTGCCCAAATCTTTGAAAACGATTGAAGCGGAAGCGTTCTATGGGGACGCATCCGTGGGAAAGGTCGTCGTGCCGGAAGGATCCACTGAGATCGGCAGCAAGGCTTTTGCCAATAGTTCGTTGACGGAGATCAATCTCCCGGGATCGATACAGTCGATTGCGAATGACGCGTTTGTGGGCTCAAACCTGAAAACGGTCACCGCGACGAAGGGCACGTATGCCTATGATTGGGCCGTGAAGCATGGATACATCAGGGAGTCAACGGTTGAGATCACCAAGCTCAACTGCTCCATCGATGGTGAAATTCCGCTGAACAAGACGGCAATGTGGGCAGTTACCGCCGAAGCGGACAGCGATGTGCAGTATCAGTTTGTGCTGCTGCGCAGGACGAAGGAAGTTGCGCGCCAGGACTACAGCGCAAAGAATTTTTTTCGCTACACTTTTTCGGATTCCGGTGATTATACCCTGCAAATCACCTGCATGGATGAGGACGGCAACACGGCCGGTACGACCTCAAGCCATACGGTTCAGGCGGGCACGCTGAAAATCGTTGCCGTTACGCCGAAATCCTCCGAAGTGGCTTTGGGCGACGAGATCGTCTGGCAGACCGAAATTGCTGATGGTCGGGAACCCATTGTATACGCCTATGAATTGAGCTGCAATGGCACGATTGTGGACACGGTAGACTCCTCCGAAAGTGCTGAATACCGCTATACTGCTGACAAGGCGGGCGGCTATGTGTTGAATGTGACCTGTATTGATGCAAACGCGACTATTGTCATGCTCGCTAGTGAACCTGTTCTGGTAGTCGGAAAGCCCGTAGCACCGACGCTCAAGTTTTCTTCTTCGGATGTTGCGTTTTCTGTAGACGCTGCTTCCACTCCTGTATATGATGTTGAGGACATTGATGTTTCGTGGGATGCGGTTCAGAGCGATTACGTCTATAAGATCACGCTGGATCAGCAAAACAACGATCAATGGGAACGGGTTTATTCCGTCGACAATATTCAGAATACGAATTGCAGGCTCAGCAAGACGTTGTTCCCGGACAGCAACGTCAAGACAAAATATCGGTTCGGCATAGCTTCTGTTGACGCTGCAGAGGGTGATTTTGCATATTCGTATTTTGCTGTGCAGAAGGCGCAGACCGATACGTCCATCAAAATTGAAGGAAGCACGACTTACAAGTGGAATCAGGCGGCCTACGTGACAAACGCACATAGATTTACGGTTCAGAGCGACTTGGAATGGACGGCGACTTCTGATGCGGATTGGCTGGTTGTCGAGAAGAATGAAGAAGACATTTTGGTGCGGATGACTTCCGTAAATGGCAAGGTATTTAATGCTCGTACAGGAACTGTAACGGTCAGCAACGGGAAAAACACCGCAACTCTGTTGGTTACTCAAGGTTATCATGATGAAGCGGCAACTGTAATGACGCCCGAGCTCTCAACGAATGAAGCTTATCCTACGGATATTACTGTCGGTTCTTTTGTAATGAAAACGTCGCACTCGGCAAATAAGATTATTCGCTTTTACGAGAAAACAAATAGTGAATGGCGCAATATCGGAGAATGTATTGCGCCCAAGCAGAGCATAACAATTGATAGTTCTGTAACCGGGATTGAGCTAAAACCAAATACAGATTATAGAATCAGAATATATCTTGTTTATGATGCAGAATCCTATGCAAAATATGAATTCGAAGAAGATATACTGTACAGCGATTACTATGTCCATACCATAGACTCTGAACATTTTCTTACGATGGACGGAAGAACGGCTTTGAACATTGAATTGACAGATAGCGTGCGCATCAAGATCAACAGTTCAAAGTGCTTTACATGGTCCAGCGATTCTGACTGGCTGTATTGTTCAAAAGCCACTTATGACGTTCCGAATGAAACAGTTTCGGTCAGAGGTGATGTGAATGACACGGAGGCCGCAAGAACCGGACATATTACTTTTACGAACGGAACCAATACCGCCATTCTGACGGTCACTCAGACTCCGACAACGCCGCGCGTGCTTGTTCCGGAAAACCTTTCCACGAACAGCGGCGCTCCGACTATTATCAACTGTGCGAACAGTCCGTATGTAATCGATGGCTTGTTCTTCTTCACATATCGTGCAGAAGATATGCGAATCGAATATTTGGAGAATGGCGAATATATAAGCCATGGATATAGCTTGGGATCCATTCGCGTGGATGATTATGCGTGCAGCTCAAAGCACATGCTGCCGAATACGCTGTATCGCATTACGACGTCGTGTTCGGATATTACAAACTATTACTACCTTCAGTTTACGAATATTCCGTCCAGTTATGATGGCCTGTTTGTGAATTATGGCGATCGTTCGACGGACGTCAGCTTCAGCAGCGCGGGCGGCACGGAAGCTGTCAGGATGGAATCAACCAAAGCCTGGACTGCGTCTTCTGATTCCAGCTGGCTCAGCGTATCGAAGACGTCCGGCTCTGCAACCACAGGCGAAAAAATAAACGTGACCGCAAAGGTCAACACCAGCAGCGCGGCACGTACCGGTACCATCAGCCTGAAAATCAATGGTGTTACCCGCGCGACCATCATAGTTTCCCAGGATGGCACAGATAAGATATACGGACTCTATGATGATGATACGGGTTGGCCCGCGGAAATGGCGTATGAGTCTATCCCGGCAAAGGAAACCACGATGTACGTATATGTCTATAGTACGAATGCGTATTCTGTTACAACAAATGCCGAATGGCTCAAGCTCAGAAAATCGAGCTCGCTCAACACATATGAGACTCTTGAGGATCGGTCGGCGGGAAGCAGATTCGGATTCGTGGCGGACGCAAACAGTGATCCGGAGAATTTCAGAACGGGAACGATAACCGTCACCTGCGGCAATGTCCAGAAGACCTTCAGCGTGACGCAGGAGCCGGGTATCTCCGCGCCGGTCATTATTTCTCCGTCCCTGTCTCAGGATTATGAGAATCCGAGCGTCATTGAGTATGATGACGTCGTTTTCCGCTGGAACCCGGTACAGGGCGCTTCGTATTACAAGATTTGCAATACTATCAGAATTGACAATACGTACTATGATTATTCCGTTCAGACGGCAGATGCTTCGACCTGTGAATTGACTCTGCCTAAGGAATTCATATCGTATACCGCCGTGTACAACGAAATAGATGTATTTGCCATCAACGAGTGGGGAAATACAAACATCACGACTGTCTTCTTTAACGCCGCGCTTGGCGACAAGGCGATCGTTGACGGCAGCACCGCGCCTGTCTGGGAAAACGCGTATGATCTCGGCGATCAGCGCGAGTTTACAGTGGAAGCTACAGGTGCATGGACCGCGCAGAGCAAAAATTCCTGGATAGCGATCAATAAGACGAGCGGAAGCAGCAGCGATACGATTCAGCTTACGCTCAGCCGCAATACCGGCAGCGCCAGGGAAGGACGTGTGGAAATAGACGTAAACGGAACAAAGACGTCCATCACAGTTCGTCAGTGTGCCGCATTGCCGCAATCCCCTGCGATGGCGTCTCCCGTTCTTTCGGACGATCGGGCCGATCCGTCGATCATCTCCGCAGGCACGAACTCCATCACGGTCACTTGGGATCCGTATGTTCAGGTGGAACCCTACTCGGTCGTTCTGACCTATAAAGCCGAGAATAAAAATGTCTATTCCGTCTTGGCGGACAGCGATGATCTGCCCAAAGGAACGTCGAGCTATACCTTCAACGACCTGACACTTGAGAAGGACAAGTTCTACAGGCTCGTGCTGAAATGGAGTCTGCCGTCTGCGTACCGGAGAGACGGTAACTTCTATGATGCGCATGCTTACTATTTTATCCTGGATGATGATAACGCATATCTGGAGCTCAACACGGATGAGATCGATCTCGATTATGACTGGGATTACGATTATGTGATGATCGATTCTTCCGGCACATGGACGGCTGAAACGGATGACGATTGGATTATGGTTTCCAAACACTCGATTGACGAATCCTATGTAGACGAGTACTTTGAAGCGACAGATTACTCGAAATATGTCGGAAGCGCCAACCAGAGTCTGTGCATCTCTGTACTTCCCAATGACACGGAAGAATTCCGTACCGGCACTGTAACGCTCCGCTGCGGAAGCATAACGAAGACGATTACAGTCGTGCAGGACAAATACTACGCTTTGGCCGAACTGATAGAGCCTCAGCTTTCTGCAACCAATGATGCTCCGACGTTGCTGCCCTACGCGCCTTTGACCGTGTATTGGTCGAAGGGCGAAGGCGGAACCGGAAAGTACTCTGTGTCCCTGTATGAGAGCGACTCTGCCAATACAGGCTATAGCCGCATACTGTTCGATGACGGGATTACCGGGCGATCTTATGTCATTCCCGAGTACAAGTTCACGGAGAATAAGTACTATAAGTTGTACATCGGAACGGAAGTTGCCGAAGACGATTATTACATCAAGCATTACTATTTCCGCATTGATAATGCCAATCCGTTGAGAGCAACCTTGACGCTCTCGGGCGATTCGGCTACCGTTGGCAGCCACTTCGGTGTAACCGTCTCCGCAAGCGGCGGTGCAGGAGACTATAGATATGCCTATCAGCTGCTCAGAAAGGGCGAGATCATCCAGCAGTCCCCCTACGAGACGATGACTTACTATTCTTTTGCTACCGAGGAGGATGATATCTATACTATCCGCGTCTACGTAAAGGATTCCACTGGCAATGTCATCACTGTCGATTCTGATGACTTTGTCGCGAATCAGCCGGAGACAGCGGTGTTGTCTGGACAGGTACTTAGTCCTGAGCAGGATTATGGAGATGAAGATCCTTATGGAATTGAAGGTGTAACCGTTACACTGACGCCGAAGGATAGTACTGTATACAATGATAGCCAGAATTGGGCACTGATGTCTGCGCGGAGCAATGCTGCAGTTGCAAACAGTTTTAGCATTACCGCAGTTACAGATGCACATGGTAGATGGATTTGTGATAAGGCCATAGAAGGTGTAGAGTATATCATTAGTTATACTAAGAATCACTTTACTTTTCCGACAGGTCATTCAGTAACAGCAGGTTCCGGCTATACATCTGCAGGCAATGCTACTGGTTTGCCGACTGATTCGGCAATCATGCCGGATCCGGTAGTTCTTAACTATAATGATCGCGATACCATCAATTTGAATGCGCTTCCCTCCGGTAATCTGGTGCTTAATTGGGTAAAACCTCAAAATGCGGTCAGCTATATCTATGCAGTAAAGCTTCTTGATGGTGTACCACAAGGCGGTGACAATGAACCTGGTATATCTTTGTCAGGAACATCGTCGGACAGAAATGTCTATACAACGAATCAAGAAATCATCTTCAACAAATCCGAGCTTCAGCCCCAAAAGTGGTTAAAGGTTTGGATAGCATCTGTATCAAAGGATGGCTTGCGTGCACAGAATACTGTATATCTGTATCTCTCCAATGGCAATGCACCTGGAGAGGTGACATTTGAAGGATATACAGACAGGCAAACCATCTATCTCGACGAAATGTCTTCAGACGAACTATACGTCAAATGGAGTACGGCCGAGAATACCACCAAATATCTTGTCACCGCGAAGATACTTGACGGTGAACCGACAAGCGGCGATAACGATAAAGCTATAGCTGTACTTTATCCTGTTCGAACCGAGCTGGTAGATGGAGACCATTTCAACAATTATCCAGCTAGAACTGTACCCTTTGCGAAACGTGATCTGCAACCAGGCAAATGGCTCAAGATTGCTGTTGCGGCAGTCAATGCAGTGGGTGTTGAGAGGTGGTCGATACTAAATCTGCGTATTGAAGCATCAAGGCCGATTGATGAATCCGGATTGAAGGTAGTGAATTATTACAAGCCGGTAACCTCTGGATCATCATATAATAATTTTTGTATGTACAATGGGGATCCAGGACCATGGAAAAATCATAAAGGTAATGATATCGCGACTGAACAGGGCACAGCTATATTTGCAACACGTTCCGGCACTGTAACTTTTGCTGGCTGGGGCAATGCAGCAGGTTGGGAAGTGATAATCAAGGATGATATGGGGATTGAGTGGATTTATATGCATATGCTTTCAGTGTATGTAAAATCTGGTTCTAATGTAGAAGCCGGAACACTATTGGGCTTCTCTGGAAGAACAGGAGGTTCGTCGTACGGACAGCATTTGCATTTGCAAGCAAATTACAACAGTGCTTACTTGAATACAAATTATGCTCGAAACGAAAGATATGCAGATCAAACTGCAAACCCGAACGGATTTAACCTTTCCGCATACACAATTACAAATAAACCAGACGGCACTAACACAGGCACACGGTATTACAGTAGTTTGGCAGATGCAATGAAGTATATCAAAGCCCAAAATGTTGGAATAAAAATTGTTCCGTCTAATATTAGCGAACGCCCGATCGGATCGAATTTGAAACTGATCTATCGCTATCCGCAAGGGGGAAAGATTAAAACGGGTTCGAAATTCCAAATGTTTGGAGCAATTACATCAAATTCGAGGATCACAAAGGTCACAGTAGCGATTAAGAATTCTTCCGGAATGGTACTCAAAACGGAAACAGTTTATCCGAATGCATATGTTTACGACCTAATTAGTTTTAACTCGCATTGGGCATTTGATCAGATAATATCTGTCGATGGAAATTATTCGTACAATATTACCGTGACGGATGCCAGTAATCGAACTATCAATGCAGAACAACAGATAAGTGCAGCAGTAGGTTATTGGAAAGATCCTCTCATTCTTTCTTCTGCAGAAAACTATAAGAGGCATAACGATACTGCAAGCTATGGAGTTGTCACGCGCTGATGTATTCTTCTACCAGTGCAATAATCCCTTCCGCACAAACGGAAGGGATTCCTTTATCCCACCAACCTCAAATACTTATATACCGAAGGTCTGCTTATCCCGCATACCCTTGCCAATTCACTGACATTCAATTTTCCCGCCACAAACGCAGGATAGTGCCGATAAAACACAGGAGACTAACTATTAAAAGTCAAGCCCCAGGAAGCAGTTTTGGCAAATTTTCTTTCACCCAGCCCCGCCGCCCTTGACAAACAGCATTCAAATGCTGGCGGTTACCCGACGAGGGCGATGGAGGGAATAACAAACTAAGCTC
>JAFQKQ010000063.1 GCA_017396845.1 Clostridia bacterium | reverse complement strand
TTATCAATAATTGCCATTTGTTTGTCCTCCTTCGGATTCACTCTCTGTGCTGATTCGTATCATCGCCTGGAGATTTTTCTCCATCCGGCGAAGCTCGCTTACCATCTTTTCCATCATTGCCCTTGCATTGGCTGTTTCCTCCGCATAAGGCATCTTCTCAATCTTCGCTTCAAGCTCTCCGGTTACTTTTTTGAGCTCTTCCGTCTTCTCCCGAAGCTCCTGAAGTACATTATCTTCGCCCATTAGCGGAAGTTCTTCGCCGCGCTTGCGTCGGTGGTCTGATACTTGTCGCGAGCCTGGTTAAGGTTGGCGGAGTAGGTCTCCAGAACCGCTACCAGTTCGTTCATCCATCTGTGAAGCTGCTCCATGTTGTCTACGAAGGTCTGGGAAGCATCGCCCACCCAACCGTTGCTGAGGGTCTGTGCCGCCTGATAAGTTGCGTCCGCTTCTTCCTTGAACTGCTCGGTGTAATTGCTGATATTAGAAGCCGCCTGTGCCATTGCCGACAGGGTTACATCAAATTCTGCCATGATTCTTCCTCCTATTTCCCAATCAATGTATCTGTTATTTGAACCAATCACATGGATGAGATCAGTTCATTGTTTTTAGTAATCGCTTCCAGCCATTCGGGTATTTCCACCGTGCGTATGCGCATGTCCGGCATCATTACGAAAGCAGCCGGTTCCCAATTGGCGTACCATCCGCCTGAAGATGCGGCTGAGGGCGAACGGTAGGGCACGTTTGCTTCGCCTATCGCCATCCGCGCGATGTCCGCTTCCGTCTCTTCAAACATACCATCGGTCCTCCGAATGGCGTCAATGAATTCATCCAGCGATTCAGAAAAGGCGTCCATCTGTTTTTCACAGGCGGCCAGCCGGTTTCCTGCTTTGATCAGTACGCGGTCGTCTCCGTCGGCATTGGCTTCACTCAGCGCCTGCCGTGCGTTTCTCGTCTGATTCAGGCATTCATCCAATCTGTCCTTCGCCTTATCCAGTCGCTTCAGTAGTTCCTGCGCCGTTTCGCTGTTCCATAAGATTCTCATTGGAACCTCCCGTCACAGCTTTTCAGCCAGCAGCATATCCGCTTCCTTCAGCATCCGGGCATAGGTGTTGATATGATGCGCGAGCTCATCCAGATCCAGGCTGAGACTCGAGGCTTTATGTATAAGCTGCTGTCTTCTTTCGTCTATCGCCTGCGCGGTCTTTCCCCGCAGCATCTCAATGCACTCAGCCGTGTTTCTGATTTCCGCTTTCACTTCCGCGTCCATCAGATCCGCGACCTGATCGATCATCTTTGCCACTTGCTTGATTTTCTGCGTATCGTATACTGCCAAAGCTGATTGCCTTCTTCCTTACGAATGTTTACAGGTAGGTGGGTGCGCTGCTGCCGGTGTCAAGGGAGCTTGCAGAGCTTCCGATTGCGCCTTCGGCTTCGCTCATCTGAGAAATGGTGTTATTCAAACCATTTACAGATTCCTGAATGGCGTTCTCAGCGGTCTTGACGTTGGCGTAGATATCCAGCCACTTAACGCTCAGTGCTACGTACGCGGGTCCCTTGTAGCAGTTGTCGAGGTGATCCTTTGCGGATTCAAGCTTTTTGAAGGCATCCTGCAGAGTGTTGCGAGCGCCCTCGTATCTGCCAATTGCTGCTCTCATTTCAGATACGCTAACCAATATGCGATCATTGCTTGCCATGATTCTTTCCTCCTATATCTATCTATCAAAGTGCATTCGCTTGCTTACTGTTTATTAGCCCTGAACAACTTTCTTAACGGCTTCTTCGGTCTCTTTGTAGAGCTCGATTACCTGACGGATTACGCTGATCATGTTGATTACGACTGCGATGATCTGTCTGTGCCAGGAATATGCATTTTCCTGATGCGCTACGAATGCATCCTTGGCAGCGCCTTCCCACTTGCTGGCCAGATCCGCTGCTGCGCTCTTCGCCTCATCAACCGAAGTCTCGTAAACCTCCATTGCCTGATTCATGTCGTTTGCCGCCTGAATCAATTCCGCCGCCTGAACAAGTAATTCCATTGCCATGTTCTTTTCTCCTTTCTCTTGGTTCCCTATTCCTCACCACCGCGTTCGCTTCCCGGTTGGTGATTTTATCTTATCACACCCGTGTGCATTCCAGAAGCAATTGCGACGAACTGCACGTTTTTGTGCGCGAACTGCATTTCCCGTTTTCGGGCGTTCCCTGGTTTTCCTTCGCGCTTTTCCTTCAACCCGGAAGCTCTTAAGCGCTTGCTTGGTTGCTTTCCTGTTGTTGATATAATCATACTGCACAAACCGTTTTAACGCAATTCATTGCGATAAACTGCTCGTTTTTTGCCGTGAACGGAATTATCCGCTGTTAGATCAGCATCAGCCTCGCGCCGTCCTGAAGTCCGGCTTGGGCCACGGTATCCATACGCTTCAGAATAATTCCTCTTTCGCAATCGCAAAGCATCGGCTGCATGCGGTCAAACAGAAGGTTATGCTCTGTGGTTTCCAGAATCCGCATAATCTCGCTAACGATATCGCTGATCTTTCCGGTAGACGGCAAACGAAAATCATACGTCATAGAAGTAGCTGGCACCTGAATTTCCACTATAATCGACTGCATTCATTACACCCCGCTATCTGAGAGCCTGTCAATCAGCTCCTCGGCTTCCTTTGCTCCGCTCACTTCGCTGATCTTTTCGCCGTTTATAACCAGCGCCGCTTCCGCTTTATCATTAAATCCCTTGAGTACATTTACCCACGGAGTCTTTGCAGATTCCGTATTCTCAATCGGCTCGATTTTGAGAATCTGCGAACCGGTATTCTCAATCAGCACCAGCAGATGCCTGCATTTATACAATACTGCTTGGCGCTGATTCTCCCGAACGATAATACATGCGCCGCTTTCCTTTATCGACCGGAATATGAGCGCTGTCACCCTGTCGACCAGAAACCGATCTCCCAAGGGCGTTACATATGCGCTTTCCGAAAGGCTCATCACAGTATTGTTGTCCGGTTTTCCGGGAGCGATCGATATTCCCGGAAGCACTTCCAGCCCCATCAGCTTCATAAGCGCTGATACTTCCTTTTTGCTGAAGCGGAAAATAACCCTCTTTGCGCTTTCCGGCTTCATACCCATCCCTCCGTCTTCAACGTATCGCGCAGCTCGGTTTTGTGCGCGCGGGATATCGGAATTTTCTCTTCCGTCGTGAGATATATCATCATTTCCGACGTACTGATCTTCTCCACATACTGCCGATTGACGATAAACGAACGATGACAGCGAATGAAATCCTCCGGAAGCGATTCCTCAAGTGCATTGAGGCTCATACGAACGGAAATGACATTCCTTTTGAGATTGATGTTGAGCAGCTTGTCCTGCGCTTCAAGATACAATATATCCTTGTATGCGATTCTCTGCTTGCCTCTTCCTGCGGTAACGATCAGGTAATCCTCGTCGTTTTCCTGACCGTAATAGGTAATGTAATCGCTGATAATCCTTCTAAGCGTGGCCTTTAAAAGATTGTCTTCAAAGGGACTCAGCATGATTCCCGCCGTGCGCATGCATTGACTGAGTACGGTAGTCAGATACTTTACGCTTCGAACGCATACCACCACATAACTGTCGCGGTTATGCTCCATCACCTGCAGGAACAAACGGATACTGTCGTCTATTTTAGCATCCTCTTCCGACGGCATGGCCATCAAAACCAGCATTACGCCGCTTTCGCTGTCCAAAACGCGCTTGAGCAGGTATGCCTGTCCCGACATGATATCAAGCGTGACGGACGGAAATTCTTCGCGGACCATTTCGCTGAGCACATCCGTCCAATGCGCGCGATTTTCGCCGTCCGATTCACAAATTACAACCGGCAGCCGGGTTCCGCCCTTTCCTGCGCTATTCATCTTCCTCTTCCGCAAGCGGAACCACGATTCTTACAAGCTTGCCTTCCTTGTATACGTAGCCGTGACCTGTGGGCAGCGCCGCATTGCGCGCACTTCCCGTGAGTTCGCCGCCGATATTGCAGGGATCGAATTCGCTCAGTCTGCCGCCCAGCGCAATTGCGCGTCCCATTGAAGCGGCCTTCCTTACGGGATCATTCATATAGCACGTCTTGTCCTTGGAGGACACGCCCATGAATATGGCAAAATTGTAATATGCCTTTTCGCAGATTTCGCCGAGCAGACCCTGCACCTGAATCAAATGCTTCTTATACGGCTCATTATTAAATTCCGTATAGAGTCTTTCAGCATTGTCAATCACGATACAGCACTGCGTAAACTCCGCCGCCTGCTTGCGCGAGGCGCTTTTTCCTTTTGCAATCGCCTGATCACGCAGCGGCTTTCTCGTAACCGCATACTTCTTTATGAACATATCCAGGAACTCTACGATCTTTTCCGGCGTATCGTACAGCGGTACATTCATCTCTTTCGCAATCTTGTTCCAATTGGCGTCGCCGAGTACGTATACATCCGAATTTCTCGCCTTCATAACGCGCGTCATCAGCTTCAGGAAATTGCTTACGCCGCTCTTCTTCGGGCCGTATACCAGCCAAGAAGGCGCATCGGAGATATTGACGGAAGCAAGCGCACCCTGAACCATATCATAGCCGACGGGCACCGTGAAGGGCTCTTCAATTGCCTTCTGATAACCTTTAACGCCGGCAAGCATGTCGAATGTGGGATTCTCGGGAATACGCGGAATCATTTCGGGTCTTCTGCCCGTCCATGCGCCGTTCAGCTCCGCCGCATACTCGCGGATATACTCCGCTCTCTCGGTATCGGTGAGCTGAGTCTTTTGGGTAAACTCGCTGGTGATTTCGTATTTTTCTACGTTCTCCAAAGACACGAAGCCTTCGTTTTCATGCTTCGGACGTTTTCCGCCGAGCGCAAACTGGATTTCATAGATCTTTTCATTCAGCACGCCCATGCCGCGGCCGAAGTTGTTGTCAATCTGCGACATTTCGTAGGGAACGCGCCGTCCGATGCAGTCGGCGTAATCGCTTCTGTCTTTTTGCTGAAGCGCGACACCGCCGAAGAACGGCTGCATCTTCATAGGCACTTCGTTCTTCATCATTGCGGTAACGATGAAGTGAATGCCTCGTCCGCTGCCCTCCTGAATCAGAAGCTGAATTCTGGAGGTGTAGAACTCGTCGTTTGCGAACATTTCCCTGAGCTGCATGAATCGATCCACAAATACCACAATCACAGGCTCGGGCTTTTCGCCTTTGCGGATTCGTGCGTTGTTGTATTCAATAAAGTTATCCGTAGACGCTTTTGCAAACAGTTCGGCTCTTCGATCCAGCTCTTCGATCATCATGTTCAGGAAACGCTTGGTTTCCGTCACTTCTCCGTCCAGCACAATATCTCCTACCTGCGGGAAAGCGGTAAGGAAGGAGAGCGTCTGGCTGGTGAGACTCAGAAGGTATATGTTCATATGATCCGGATCGTACATGCTGCAAAGAGAATATACAAGGCTCTGTACAGCCGTCGTTTTACCCGTACCGGCAAGACCGGCAATAATCATATTGTGGTTTTCGGTCAGGTTGAACGTAAACGGCAGATACCGCTGGTTGGCGACGTCGTCCGCTACGCCGAGCATCATAATTACATCGCCCTGCGGATTCGGATAATTCTTTCCGTCCCAGCATGCATCTTTAAACATATCAAGTTCGGGAAGATATACATAGCTGGGCAAAACCGGCAGCCACATGCGGCGGTTTTTCTCCATGCCGTGCTCTTTGGCGACTTCAATAATGCGCCTGAGCACCGCGGTCATCTGCGTATCTTCTTTTTCTTCCACAACGGGCACTCCGGCAGCTACTGCTGCCTGAACCCTTGCATTTTTGGGCCTCTTTACCTTCACAACATGTCCGGTCGTCGTCAGAAGCTGCGGGATCTCTTCGGCTCTGGGCTCGTCCGGCTTATAATCCAAACCGGAATAGCTGGTCTGAACCTGTTCAAACAGCTCGTCGTTTCCGATCTGAATGAAGCAGCGGCCCATGCCCTTGATGTAAGCGGCGTCCGGCCTCTTGAGCATATCCATGGAATCCTGCCTCGTCTGAACGCGCAGACACAGGTGGAAGCGGGAGTTTGCCCAGATTTCATCGGATACGGAGTTGGAAGGCTTCTGCGTAGCCAGAATCAGGTGAATACCCAGCGAACGGCCTACGCGCGACGCGCTGACCAGCTCGCTCATAAACTCGGGCTGTTCGCTCTTAAGCTCCGCAAATTCGTCAACGATTATGATCAGATGCGGCATTTCCATGCCCGGCTCGTCGCCGTACTGTCTGGTGTAATCGTTGATGTTATTCACTTTTACGGCCTTGAAAATCTTCTCACGGCGTTTGATTTCGCCGTTCAGGGAAGCCAGCGCTCGATCGATGATTCTGGGACCCTGAAGGTTATCGATAATTCCGGCCAAATGCGGCAGATGACTGAAGGAATCCGCCATGCCGCCGCCCTTATAGTCAATAAGTATGAACTGAACCTGCTTGGGGCTGTAGTTCAGCGCAAGAGAAAGTATGTATGTTTCCAGCATTACGGACTTACCGGAACCTGTAGTACCGGCAATCAGGCCGTGCGGTCCGTGATATTTATCGGAAATATCAAGAACAAACGGCTGCGATCCGGCCTTATAGCCAATGATGGACTTAAGTCCGTTGTAGGTCTGGTTCTCTGTCCACATGCGCCAAAGTTCCAGATCCTCAACACGTCGAACATTATAGATATCCAGGAAGGAAACGAGCGTGGGAATAGCGGCGTTTTCGGCTACATCCCTTACGCGCATGGGCGCCATGCTTCTGGAAAAACCTCTCAAAAGACCTCTGTCGGGGTATTCGTAATCGATCTTCTGCGTATCGCCCTCGTATGTATGCATCATTCCTTCGCTGGAACGCATGTTGAGTACGATTCTGCATTCCTTGGGAAGGTGCGTCATTTCTTTTCCGATCATCACCAGCGTCATGCCCAGCTTGTTGGTAAGCAGACCGCGCATTATCGGTTCGTCTTCCAGAATCTTATAGTTGGTGCAGAAAATAATATAATGCGGAAGCGGCATTTCGTTCTTTGCGTCTTCCTCGTCTTCTGCTCCGCCGCTTTGAGACGCATTGCTTTTGCGGATGGTCAGAACTTCGTCCAGATGCGCGACTACGTCGTGTACATCGCTGGGCGTATACGCAAACATTCTCAGTTCGCGATCCTCGCTCGTAAATAAGTGCGGAAGCCATCTGACCCATGTCCACTGGGATACCGTGCTTTCTTCCGTCAGCACCGCAATGCGCACGTCATGATAACTGTGAAGCGCCGCAATCTGCATCAGCATTCCCTGAACGAAAAGCACCGCGCGCATGCCGCCGAGAATACCGATAACGGATTCGTCGCGGAAATGCAGCGTAACAGGAGCATTATTGATGATAGAATACTTCGCCTTCAGGCGATCCGGCTCATTTCTCAAAGCATCATCGATGATCGAGAGCTTTTTCTTCGGAATCGTGATTTCGCAGGGAATGTCCACATCGCCCGTTCCAATTCGCATTTCCAGAAAATCGGGATGCGTGGGCATGCGGTTCCAAAGCGAATTCGAGCGTTCCGCAGGCATCAGCGCGCACTGCGCCGCATTGGGGAAAGTATTCATCAATCGCTGATACTCATCCTCATTCATCTTCTGAAGCTCGCGCTCGATTTCCGCAATGTACTGCTGATACATTCCGGTTCTGCGCTGCTCGGTCAGAAGCGCCTGCTTTTTCCTGTATTTACGGTTGACAAGCCCCCATATAACCGCAAGGAGGGAGGATGTGGAAATCATAACAAGACCGCTCGAAATCATTCCTCTGCCGTTGCTGGCAACCATGGTGCCCATCAGCATCGGGAGCACCATCGTCATGGACGGACCGAGCTGTAAAAACAGCGGCTGCTGATTGTCATCCTGCTTCGGAATCGGCGGTTCGATCTCCGTCTCTTCGTATGTGCTCTTATGAAGCATTCTCGGAGAACGCTGATATTCAAAATATACGCTCGGGATTTCGCGGTCGTCGTCCGCAGGGTTCGGCTTCTCCGGCGGCGGCGCCCACAATTCCAGAGAAACGCTCAGATAGCCGGTAGTGCGGTTGATCGCAAGGCAGTCGCCCAGGAATACGATCTTAAGGCCGGTAGGAAACGCCAGTACATCGCCGAACTTCAGGCGCGCAGTATTGCCCTGCAGCTTTCTGGCGTTGATATATGTACCGTTGCTGGACTGATCCTGATATTTTACATAGCCTTCCTGCGTAAGCCCCAAATAACCGTGCTCCGTTGACATCAAAACACCGGTATCCCTGACATCGGCGCGATCGCTTCTTCCAATGATGATTTTTCTCTTGGGCAGTCTGTACTTTGTAAAGCAAAGCCCCCGGCGATCGCACTGCTTAATAATAACGGAAAGCTCGCGTCCGCTCGTCGATTCCCGCATGCTGAAAATGGAATCGCCTCTGAGCTCCTTTTCTCTTCTTCCGCCGTCCTTCCACATCAAAGGCGCGTTAGGAGAAATATACACATGTCCGTCCAAAGCGCGTACGGAAATATAGACGTCGCATTCCCAGCCGGTTTCTTCCTGCCGGATGATTACACGGCTGTTCCAGTTCTCCTGATCCGGAAAATACACGTCTTTAAAGGAGTCGCCAAATGTTAACCAACCTGTATACACTGACACTCACTTCCCAATCATGTAATCATTAATAATGCGCGTAATTCACTACAAATATCCGCTCATCGATCATCAGCCTGTCGCCCTGCGCCAGCTTGTATCGCTGCCCCTCAATCATACGCACATTGTTCAGATACGTACCGTTGGATGAGCCGGAATCGATGGCGTAGCAAGCGTTCTCAACGGCATTGAATTCAATCTTCATGTGATGCCGGCTGATTTTTTTGCTGTCAATAACAAAATCGTTGTCTACCGCGCGGCCGATTCGATAATACGTCTTATTGACAGCGATTCTTCTTACGCCGAAATCCTCGGAACCTGCAAGCACCATGTACACCTGCGCCCGATCATGCGGTCTATCAGAATTTGTGGGCGAAGTGCTGATCGGCTCCGGAGGCTTGCTCTTCTGAAAAAACTCCGGCTTGAATTTTTTCAAAAGCACGACGCCGGCCAAAAGCGCAATGATTGCCAGGAACAGGTACAAAACGTTTATAACCGCCAGCAGGAACAGTATAAACAGTACCGGTATCGCGATTAATATTAAAATTAGGATCTTTTTGCTTTTATCCACTTTTTATAAGACCACCATTCTTATCAGAAATTAATCGTAATCCTATGCTTGCCGATTTCAATAATGTCGCCCGAGTTCAGCGCCTGCTGCGTATGATGGCACATGGAGCCGTTTACAAGCGTACCGTAAGAAGAGAAATCTCTGAGCATGTAATTTCCGCCTTCATAGCAAATCTCGCAATGCTTCCTCGAAATGCTTTCATCCGACATGTTCAGCGGGAATTCTCCCGTCGCGCGGCCGATGCGAACGTAATTTCTCATAACGTTCGTTCTGTATGTAGTTTTATCGTTTCCGTACTCAACGATAAACGTAGCGTCGCCTGCGCCGGATTTGCCGCCGGATTTTTTCGGCGCTACAAGCATCCACACAAGCACGACAATAACGCCGACCAGCACAAAGCCGATAACGAACAAAACGGCATTGGGAAGCTTCATACCAAATATATTGCTCTTTCTTTTGAAGAAATCGAGCATCTTTTCGGAAAAAGACTTGTCGGGATCGGCATCGGCAAAATACGCTGCGGCCTGTTCGCTGAACATAAGCTCCTGCATTTCCTTGGTAATGCCGCTTCCGGCTTCATAAACAAATTTGTTGCAGCGGACAAATTCATCGATCGCGCCCTGCAGCTGATCGTCGTAAACGCCCGGCGTAAATACAAAATTGCACTTATCATATCCAAGCGTATTCAAACGGTTCTGTACCTTCGTGATCTGATCGCTCATCTGTCCGAGGGTAATCGGTTCATATACTTCGCCAAGCGGCGTAATTAATTCGCCGGGTACAATACCCATTACGCGCCAGAAAAGCTCATTGGATACGCCGTCATCATAATATGAAAACTCGGGATTGAGCGTGCAGACAAGCTTTACCGCCGCCATCGTCAAATCGTCCAGCTTTCTTGTCTGAAGCGTATCCTGCGCAACGCCCGCGCTGTAGAAGCCCAGATCTCTCAGCTTTACTTTGAAGTTAATAATATCGACGTCAATAATCGACGGGTCGTCGTTCACCATGAACTTAGCGCCGTATTCTTCCGTCTCCACCGCATACGCAAACGCCGACAACAAAACCAAAAGTGCCATTACCGCAAATGCAGCGATTCTTTGAGCCAGTTTCCGAGTTTTCATACGCTCTTCTCTTCCCTTCAAACAGTAATGCTTCGCCATTTCCACACATTGACATAGTGCACATAATTATACATAAGATTATACCACTTACAAATCTAAATGTCCACCGCTCCTTTAAAGAGTAATGAAATCTTCATTTTTTCTTTTCTATTAAAGAGCAATACCGATTGTTTTTTTCATCAAATTCGGATTTTTTCCGAAAATTTTAAGATTATTCCTTTATGGCGTAATAGTCTCTACAATTTATGCGCATTCTTAATTCGTAACCCTGCGCGGGCAGAATATGGCTTCCTCACCGGCTAATATGCGTATTTCCCCGTTCATACTTTGGGTATATCTATTTGCGTCTATAAAACACACATCTGAACCGTTACGCAAAAACAGCTAAGATACGCCCCATTCTAAGTGAACAAAAAAAAGCACCTGCCTAAGCAAGTGCTTTCATCCGTACACCTTCAGGGACTCGAACCCTGGACACCCTGATTAAGAGTCAGGTGCTCTACCAACTGAGCTAAAGGTGCATATAAGCGGTAGACGAGACTCGGACTCGCGACCTCCACCTTGGCAAGGTGGCGCTCTACCAACTGAGCTACTACCGCGTAAGAGCGGGTGATGGGAATCGAACCCACGTATCCAGCTTGGAAGGCTGGCGCTCTACCATTGAGTTACACCCGCATGACGAAGCGGTAGACGAGACTCGGACTCGCGACCTCCACCTTGGCAAGGTGGCGCTCTACCAACTGAGCTACTACCGCGCGTTTCAATCAAGCGTGATATATATTACCACACATCTCCCCAAAAAGCAATAGGTATTCTAAATTTTTTTCAAATACGCAACATTCCTTCATTTTGCACGCTCCAGCGAAAGCCGTTATGCAGCCTTCGCTGGAGCGCACAAACCAATTCCAATCCATATCAATGACATTCTTCAACGATGCTTTCGAGCTTAAACCGGCTTCTCTCGGAAAGAGACGGCGCATATATGACCGCACAGCCTTTTCTCATCGCTTCTCCGTATTTCGCCCGTGCCTGCATTACCGTCATAGCGCAATCGGCCATCTTCCAATCTTCGCCGCAGGCATACACATCGTATTCTACTCTATATCGGTTATATCCCAAGTAATCGCAGGTTTTTAAGCAAGCAAATCCGCCCGTGATATTTCCGCCGGTTTCCGTCCAATAGATATAGGGCGATTTATATTCCGCAAACGCCATATCTTCCGGGGTGAAATAGTCTCCGAAGAATTTATGAACAAAATCCGGAATGTGTTTTTCGTGAATACGAATGTTGCATTCGCCCCATTCGCCCCATTCGAGATATCCTTTGTAATTAAACCATGCGTGATTCACGCCGAAGGAAACCAGATCCTGATCTTCGGCGGTATAAATGTCGAACGCGCCACCTGCATTCAGAGCGAAGAACTGCTCCGTAAAATTACTTAAGAACAGATTGACGTTATACCTTTCGGTATTTGTAACGGTTACCATATTTACCTTCGGCTTCGCAAGTTCAAACAAATATCGGCTCAGCACATAGCCCCTCTGTCCCCGATAGCTGACACAGTAAAATCCGTTTTCCGCCTCGCCAAGCGCGATAACGGTATCGCCCAGCGGCACCCTGTCGATTTCCTCCTCTTTTGTGTCGGGATATGTGCGAAGCGTTATGTATTCATTGCAGTTTACCACCCGGTATTCCCTTCCTGTAATTGCCAGAGCGCCTGAAAACGAAAGAACTGCAAGCACCAGGACCATTAGAATCGCTGTCTTAATTCTCATATTCTTCCCTCTCCTTTTTTTCTTTGACGAAAACTTACATAAACCGGTTCCATTTCAGGAAAGCTTTAATTTCCGCTTCCTTATTGATTTTGCACTTGCACCCATCGCAATTTTCTGCACATTAGCAAAAATAATCATGCGCAATTTGCATCTTTCTCACAAGCCTGTCCGCAGCACTTGAAATTTATAGAATATTATACTATAATGCATATATGACGAAATCGTTTTAGTTTACATAGGAAAGCGGGATGCTCCATGGGTATTACCATTCGCGACGTCGCCGCAAAATGCGGACTGTCGATATCTACGGTCAGCAAGGTGTTCAATAACTACACCGACATATCCGAGGAAACCCGGACACTGGTGCTTCGTACAGCGCAGAATATCGGCTATTACCCGAGTTCCATTGCCAGCGCTTTAAAAACCAATCGTTCCTACAATCTGGGCGTGCTGTTTCAGGCCGAAAGCCACAGCGGCGTTACGCACAGCTTTTTTTCGCTGGTACTGGACGCGCTGAAAACCACTGCCGAAGCGCTGGGCTACGATATCACATTCATAAACCACAATATCCGAAATTCCATGACCTATCTTGAGCACTGCCGTTACCGAAATGTAGACGGCATCGCATTGGTCTGCGCGAATTTTTATTCTCCTGAAGTCATAGAACTTGTGGAAAGCGAAATCCCCTGCGTAATCATCGACCATATTTTCGAAGGCAAAACCTGCATATTGTCTGAAAACTTCTCCGATATGCAGAAGCTCACGCAGTATGCAATCGAATGCGGACACAAGAAAATCGCGTTTGTAAAGGGTGAGCAGACCTCCGTTACTACCGCCCGCCTGTCCGGCTTCCGGGAAACCATGCAAAAGAACCGCTTGGCCGTGCCAAACGAATACATCATCGAATCCAGGTACGACAACCCGGAGGAGGGCGTACACGCCTTCAAGCATTTAGCAACGCTTCCGGACAGACCGACCTGCATTATTATGCCGGACGATAATACGGCGCTGGGCGCGCTGCAGGCCGCCGCCGAGATGCAGCTTCGCGTGCCTCAGGATATTTCCATCTGCGGCTATGACGGCATTCGTTTAGGCCAGCTCGTACGCCCGCGCCTGACGACCATCCGGCAGGACACCCGCACCATGGGCGAATTGGCAGCAGAAAAGCTGATCAAGCGCATTGAGCGCATATCCACTTGCGATGAAGGCGTTTTCTATGTTCCGGGACAGCTGATACCGGGCGAAAGCGTAGGCGCCTTAAAATAATTGACATACCTGCATACGGAAAAAGCCGAATGACGCCGGAACATCTCCGGAATCATTCGGCTTTTTTTATTTCTTTTCACCCGTAACAATCATGATCACGGAAACATTCATATCCCACTGCTTATCGCCCGCAAGGTATTTTTGAATTCTCTGATCATATTTATATTTGATTCTCTCTCCCATTTCCCGAAGCTCATCTTCCGTAAATACGCCCGGCATCGTATCCTGTACGGATTTCAGCGCGTCGATGTCGTTATACCGGTTTGCATTGATGATCTCTTTGGCAAAATCTTCGCTGTACGCATTCAGATCCGGCGCGAGATTCACCGTTTGAAAAGCGGTGTTCACATTAATAAATCCGTACTTCTCCATTTGAAGCGCCATTTCGCGTTCGCTCACGGCATATTTGCCAACGGCGTATTTCTCCATGGAATCGTCGAACTTTGATGCTTTCTCCCAGAATGCATTTTCAAAATCATTCTTTTTCACGCATTCGCACGAATAATTGTATCCCCTTCTTGAGGACATCACGATGCATTTGCCGCCCTTTTTGAGTACACGCATCTGTTCCTTATAAAAATCGTCCGGTGCAACATGCTCGCTCACCGTATTTGATATAACAGCATCAAAGATTTCATCGTCAAAAGGAAGATTTATGATATCGCCTTCCAGAAAGCGAACGCCTTCGATGTTTTCAGACGCAAATTTGATAAACTCGCTGTCTCTGTCCATTCCGCAGATCTCCGCATTTGGATACCATCTTTTGAGCGCCGCCGAAAGCGCGCCCGGACCGCAGCCGATTTCAAGGATTTTAAGCCTTCTCTCATCGTCAAGCGCATATGCCGCCTTATACCCGGAAGCAAAGCGATCATCAAACCTAAGTTTTCTCGAATAATACAGCGTATTCGTCCCCTGCACGAATTTTGACCAGACGTCGTTCATGGTTCCATCCCCCTTCGTAAAATCGAAATTGTGCAAAGCGCGCTTATACAATGAAGCCGAACCAAAACAAAAACAGGAACCATTGTTTCCAACGATTCCTTTGGAATCCGGCGGCGTCCTACTCTCCCGGGCCGTTTCCAGCCAAGTACCATCAGCGCTAAGAGGCTTAACTTCTGTGTTCGGGATGGGTACAGGTGGTTCCCTCTTGCCATTGTCACCGGAAATTTTGTCTTTCATGAGACGGTAGGATTATATCATCCAAAGACAATTTCATCCCATGCAACTGCGTAAAGTTTTTATGTGCATTTCGTAAAAGTGAATATCCGCAGAAGACAGCGCAGCGCATCCGCCATCATAGGCATTTTGCCTTATCATGTATCGCTGCGCTGTCTTTTCATTTACTCTGCGCATACACAGACATCAGAAATCTTCTTCCGCTTCCTTCAGCTCTTCTTCCGCTTCCTTCAGCTCTTCTTCTGCTTCCTTTGGCTCTTCATCTGTTTCGGCTTCGGAAATCATTCCGCTGTCATTCTTGTCCGCTGCTTCCGCCTGTTCCGGTTCGCTTTCTTGAGATTGCTCAGCCGCGTCATCCGTCCCGTCGCGGTTATCTAGAATTCCGTGATCTAACGCAAATCGCCACGCATAGCTGTTTTCTTCAGCGCTGATACAAATTTTATTCCAATCGTCAACCGCGCTATATGAAATGAATCTTACATTTTCACCGATCACCAGTTTTTCAAGCAAAGCACAGCCTGAAAAAGCATTCCCGGCAATGCCGACAACCTCTCTGCCGTCTGCGGTAAATGCAGGTATGTACAGCGTTTTAAGGTCGCTCATGCATTCGGCAAGCTGCACTCCGTTTCCTGAAAGCTTGTACCTCGCCTTGAAATAACCGTCCGGCATCTCTTCATATGCCCATACATCAGCCCTCTGCGGTTCATCCGTCGGCAAAGGCTTATTCGTTTCGGCAGGAATCTCCGCTGCGATCGGTTCCGGCGTTTGCGTAATGACGGGCGTTGCGGCAGGCTCTGTCGGAGCCACCGTAAACACTGCGGTATTTTCGGGCTTCAAATCATCATCGGACGGTTTCGGCGGCGAGAGCAGCGCCGCCAACAGACACACCGTAAGTATACCGCTCACAATTGCGCCCGTCGTAATACCGGCTTTTCTCGCGTCGAATTTACCGTCCTTATCCTGAAAAAAACGCTTCATCACCTCAAGCAGTTTATTTTTATCGACGCGCTTGGCGAGCTCTGTAAGCATAGATATATCAAACAGTGCCGGCGCATCCCCCCGCTTCGGCGCGTCATACCGCTTTGTTTTATTCTGCTTATCATGTCTTACAGCTTCCAGGCTATCCGAAATCACATACCACGGCAAGTCGCGCATCATCATGCCGTATTCATTCTCGGACATATCCGTCGCTGCGAAAAACACGCCGTCCTCTTTGGGCAGACGATGGCTTGCAAGGAAGCTCACAGCCTCCTTAGTCTTCATTCGTCCGTATTTCGCCTGAGGCTTCTCCATCAGGGTTTCCGGCTGCCCCTCAGCCATATTAGAGGCTGAAGCGATCAGCTTCGCAAGCTTTTCGCTGTCGAAATCATATCCCGGTTCGCCGCTGGCCGCCTCCTGATATGCCTTATAAAGAACCGTAGTGAATTCATACCTGTTGTTGATCGAGCTCAACAACAGGTTCCTAACCGTTTTTTCCTCGGTGTCCTGCGCAATAAAGGCAAGATTAATGTATATTTTCGCCCCGGTTCTGTCTCTGCGGTACAGCCTTTCATCCTCCGGCTCAATCTGTCTTAATACGAGCAGCAGCTGGCTGTCCTTCCGTGCAAGCACGCTTCTTAAGCCGCCCATATTGAAATACGTCATTGCCGGACTTGGATACTGACTTTTGACAACATGCCCGTCAGGGCCAAATTGTCCGATCTGATAACCCGCGCCTGCTACGCTTGAACAATAGAAGTGGATTTTCATGGCAATTTCTCCTTTATATCGGCGTTACAGCGCTTCATCAAACACTTTTATCTGCTCCGAAGAAATCGCACGGGTCGCTGATTACGCGCATGCCCAATACATCGTTATTGACGTACACGCCGACCGGCAGGGATAACGCCGCCCGATCTCCGCTAATATTTTCCGTCTTCTGATACATTTCAATCGTAGTAAACTCTCTGAAATCCGCGATTTTTGTTTTCTCAATCAGATAACCTGCCAGCGGATCATTGAAAGCGAACTGCATGGCCTTCTTCATTCCCAGCCCCTTCATGTCCGCCGCAAAATCCATCATGCGGCCTCTTCCGGCATTTTCACATATCAGCTTACTCACAAAGCGCATCGTATAGAACATCGGCTGGTCGCAAAGGCGGGGTGAATAGCCGTCTCTGTCGCTGATATACCCTCTTACGCGAACATACTCTTCGCTGAGTATGGAAACTCCCCTCTCGTCCGTGATTCTGCGGAACTGAGAGAATTTCACGCCGCCCACGGTGAGTATCGGCGTAACGGCAATCGTAAGGTCATTCGCTACCTGCTCGTTGTTTCGAATCCCCTCAAGCAGCGGCTCATACAGCTTTTCTACGCTCCTGGTAAGCTCGTCCATAGCGTCCGTCTGAACGCCGGAAATCATGCGCCAGTAATACTTTTCGCATTTTACCGGAACAAACAGCATCAGGCGCTTGCGCTTTTCCACTTCGCCCTCGCAGAGAACCTCCGTAAGCTTCAACACATTTTCAGGCGCGTTGATTTCGCTGCAGTACTGACCGCCGTCCTCAATCAGCGCCGGGGCGTCCATGGTAATATAGAGGATGTCCGCGCCGCTGATCAATACACGCATCGCATCCGGATATGAATGCACCCACTCGCCGGGCACATCGATAAATCTGAAAAGGAAGGCGTTTCTCGGGCGCTGCTTGTTGTAAATCAGGAATTCGTGAATTTCAAGGCTGTCGCTTGCATCCACGCCGGAATGGAAGGTAGGCGAAGACGAGAACTCACGAAGGGCGCACCACCTTTCGTCCAGCTTCTCCATTTTGCCTTCATTTACGGGCACAATTGCGCAGCCCTCGCCCATGACGCGTTCGAATTCCTTCACGATGGAAATCATCAGCGTCGTCTTTCCGCATCGGCGAGGCGCGACCATCAGCGCGATGATCACCTGATCGCCGGGAATGATGCACTCTGTCTCGGCGCCCTGCTCATCCTTCAAATTATACCGATAGTTTTCCGTCTGTTCGCGCCGGGTCAGTTTATTCACACCGCGCAGTATATTTCTGCGTACGGCGCCCTTTGCCATATCAAGCATAGCGCCGCCGTTTACATTCGTGCTCTCGCTCATGATTCTTGCCTCCCCTACGTATATCGGGCACTAAAAATCGATCACCTGTATATTCCCGATCTGCTGAAGCGTCTTAATGCTGTCGTTCCAGTTCTTGACGCGCATATTGTACGTTCTGATGCTTTCGAACTTCTCGGGATACATTCTCTGAATATACTTATGAAGTACAACCGTCCATGCGGTATAGATATTGCCGTTTAACTGGGTAATCCGCGTGACAAACTGATTCAGAACCGAGCAGATGCTGTTTTCGGGAGAATCCAGTCGGCGGATGCGCTCCGAAAATTCATCGCGGATAATGCTGATATTGGTTCGCAGCTTTTCAACAATCGCCTTATCAAGCCCAAGTCCCTTCCAATAGGAAGGAATGTTGCCGTCGCCGTTGTTCGGATCCAGACAGTCGGTGAGCTCCGTCATCCAATGCGTGAGCGTATCGCCGGGATTAATAGTAAGGCCGTCAAAACGCAAAAACTCGCTCTTGAGCTCCGCCATCACCATGGTGTTGTCAAACAGAGCATTGATGAGATTGTTAAGCACGTTGGGATCATCCATATCCTGATTGAGCTCGGGGATCATATTGAACCGTCCCGCTTCCATAAACGCCGCCGTGAAACGCTTTTTCACCTTGATAACCATTTCATCAAACTTGAAATCGGGGCCGTCGAACATACGGCACAGGTTGCTGCGGGTTAAGGAATACACCTCTTCAATGGTTCGAAGGGCGCTGTTGCGGTCCCTGTAGATCTGATTGATCTCATCCAGCGACGGAATATTGCTGTCGCAGTCCTTGATCACATTCTGCGCCCGCATGAGCAGGTCGTTTTCCTGGCCCGAGCTTCTGAGTTCTAAGCAGATGTCCTCCACGCTGACCATTAGGCGGCTAACCATATCCGCAAGCGCGGGGCCGTACAGCGTAAGCTCGAGGTTCTGCGCATCCATTTCAAAAAGTTCAAGACCTTTCGCTGCCTGCGCAAGCTTATCCATGGGCGGTATGAGCTTGCCGATTGCTTCATTGATGCGGCCGATCAGAAGCTCGTCAATGGTTTTTAAATTCGCCGCCAGGTGGCACAGCATGGGCTTGATGAGAGAATCCGCAACATCCTTCTCGTCCGTGCAGTCCACGTCGATAAACGCGCCGGGCGCATAGCTTACCGGCAGCTTCTTCAGGTTTTCCAGCATTCTTTCGCAGTTGCCGTTAAAGGCATCCCGCGCCTCTTCATTGGAGTTCGTATTCGTGCGGTTGAGCACCATATAAATCCAGCGGTTGGCGGGAATTCCGGGAAGGCGGTCAAGGATATCGTAGTACAGCCGCAATTCGTCCGAATCCAGCCATGCCGTGCGCGCGGTGAGGCTGCGCTTTACAAACAATACGAAATCCGCCTCTTCCCGGATCGTTTTAAACATCTGATCCTTTACGTTCAGCGTGGGTTCGTTAACGCCGATGGTATCAATCAGAATCAGCGATCTTACATTCGTCGTGGGGAACGGACACTCGATCTCTACGTTCTTTACCGCCCTGTACTTGCGGCTTGAAAGTCTTGTACCGTCCTGCGCGCGCTGCGCTACGTATTCGCGAACCTGCTCTTCATTTTCCAGCTCCATCGTCGCACGGCCCAGGCAATCCCTGTATTCGGACCATTCTTCGCAGTACTCCACAAGACGCGCATAGTATTCGCGCTTTACCTGGCTGCTCGCCTCGTTCAGAACAATCTTCCCCAGAAGATCCTGCGCGTGATAGATATCCGTAAGATCATCCGAGCTTCTCAGTACGCCGAAGTGTACGAAATACGGCGCCAGCACTTCGTGGATGAATTCATCCTTTCTGTAAAACTCGATGCGCGCTCGGAATTCCGGCTTATTGACGATCTTCGAACGCGCCGCCGTGCAGATACCGCCGCCGGTGGAGGGAATCGTAGCATCGTTAAGGCCGGTGATCTTCTGAATCAGCGTGCTCTTTCCTTCGCCGCTGTTTCCCACAACCGCAATGCAGAGATTCTTTCTACTGAACCTGCGGCGGGTATCCCGAATCATTACGGCGATATCACGCGAACGGTTTTTGATATCCTTGGCTGCCTGCGCATCCAAATCCGATATGCGCTTCCAGAAATCCTCCGCCTCTTTCTCCTGACCGACGCCGAAAAACTCCTTCGTCTTGTCAATCGAACTGAAACGGCGGTTTTTCTCCGCTACAAAGTCCTCCAATGCGCCGGACACGCTGGTAAGAAGCTCCTCGGCCCGATCCAGCTGTGCGCCGTGCTTTGCGCGGTCTCTGATGATTTCGTCGATGGCGGTCTGTATATCCATCCCGGCGATATTGTACGGGCAGCGGGGGCTGTAGCTAAGATTATCGCTTCCGCTATAAAACTGGCTCAGGTATTCTCTTTCATTTCTGATTTCAGACATGATTCTTATCTCCTTTGCTCTTATACGTGTTGTTCAGGCATATTCCTTACGCACGGTCTTGGCCGTTTAAAAGCGCACGGTTTTCGGCTTTAATGTAGTTCGCCTCTCTGTAAAAATTCACAATCACCGCATACGGCAGCAGCAGCAGCGCCGGACAGAGTGCCTCCGGCAGCCAGAAGAGCGCCTTCCACAGCAGGATGTAGATTACCGCCATCAATACCGGCGCGAAAATGATCTCAATGATGAACCCCTTGTTTCGTCCAAAGGCCGCGTAATAGGTAAGGCCGATCAAGAGCGCCAGTACGCAAAGCACTATAAGCCTGCCGGGTTTCAAATCCGTGACCGGACCAAACAGTTTCACATCCTGATGATACAGCTCTTCAAGCACATTGTCCAGCTGTTTGATATCGGAAGTATTCACAAAAGCGCCGCCGCTTTCTTCCGCGAGACTCTTCAGATTTTCGGGAACATTCGGCGTATCGGAAATCAGCACTCCCGAAAAAACAGAATTTGTATCTTTCAGCTTATCAGTTATGCTTCTGAGTTTGCCTGCGTCGAGATCATCAAGCACCGCGTCCGTTACCATAATGATCTGCACGCCCTGTTCCACTCTGTCAAGCAGTTTTCCAAGTCCCGTTATGCCGCTTGATCCTCCGTTCGCCGCGATCGACTGCAGAAATCCTTCGATTGCTTTCCTGTTTTCCGCCGTGTTCTTCGTTTTTTCATTAAACTGATTCATGTACGAAATGTCATCGCTAAACACGGAAGCGGAAACGAGCTGATTTTCAGGAAGGCCTTCCAGAAAATTAAGCACGGCTTTTCGGCTGCTTACATCCTTCTCTCCGTCCATCGAACCCGACTTGTCAATCAAAAACACAATCGGCCTGCGCCTTGTAAGTTTCTGTGTGGAATCGTTCAGCGCGTCAAAAAGACCGGCCAGAAGCGAACTTACCAGAATTCCGATCACAAGCAGCACAGCGATCAGCCTGCGGTTTGCAAGCGGCGATACGCGAAGCGTACGATAATTGATAAAGAAGGTACCCGCCGCGCATAATGTAAACACAATCAGTACCGCAAGCGCCGCCGACAAAAAATCGCCAAGCCCGGATTTTACATACACAAGCGCGCCAAGCAGAATTGCCGGTATGCCGGCGATGAGCGACGCCGCCGTCATCCGCCCGTTAAAACGCCGCTTGCTCCCCTTCTCTATCCGATATGTGCCCGGCTCTCTCTTCTGCGTCATTTTCCCTTACCTCCCGTTGCTTTTCCGTATCTGTGAAGTAATTATACATCGCGGCAACGCCTGTTATTGTATTCGTATTCCGCATCCGGCCGCAACGAAACGCCTTATTTCTGCGCCAAACAGCCTCCGCGTCATCCAAGGAGCGAAAGCTGAAAATATTCATATCTATACATTTTAATATTATATCATTTTACTGCCCACTTAACAAGCGTTCTTTCGATTTCATCATTCAAAATAAATTCATTCCATGAGAAATGCCATATGCCCGCAGCCGAGTCCCAGCAGAAAAATAATGCCCCCACCTGTCTTTTCATTTTTCCAGCACAAAGTCAATCGCGACTTCGATATCTTTCTTGACATGCTCTAATCCGCAAGCCTTGGCGCAGTCGGGGTGCTTATAAGGCCGCTTCCCCGCAATTCGGGCAGAAGCATCTGAAAACCATACTTTTTCGCCATCGGCAGTTTATTGTCCATCTGATTGAATCCGCAAAGCTTCACGTGTGAATCCCTGCCGGCAGCGGACACTTATGGCCGGAACCCGCCTTATAATACAATGACGGCTGCACGGAGCCGTCCGCCGAAAATTTTATCAGTATTTCCCTCCGAATCACATTTCTTTGCCGCCTTTTTATCTTTGATTATAGGCTCCGCTTCTCTTGATATAAGAAAAAAGCTGCTGCAGAACAAATCTCTGCAGCAGCTTTATGTGGTACACCTTCAGGGACTCGAACCCTGGACACCCTGATTAAGAGTCAGGTGCTCTACCAACTGAGCTAAAGGTGCATATCGCTTTCGGCGACTTTATTAGTATAGTACATCCCAAGGCATTTGTCAATGTTTTTGTTTGTTAATTTTATTTTCTTTCGAAAGCATATTGCAATGACGCGGCTACAATGTTATAGTATATAAAAGCTTTTTCAAGGTGGTTGATATGCAATACAAGCTGATATTGATGGACGCGGACGATACGCTGCTCGATTTTGAAGCGGCGGAGGAAAAAGCGCTGAGCATGCTGTTTGACAGGTATTCTCTTCCTTCTGAAGCAAAGATCGATTACAGAAGGATCAACAGCGCTTGCTGGGCGGCGTTTGAACGGGGCGAAATGACGCAGACCGAGCTTCGCAAAAAGCGGTTTGTGGATTTTTGTTCATGCCGTCTTCCGGATGAAGACCCTTCCTGCGCGGCGGCCTTTTACGAGCATGCTCTTTCGCTTCAGTCGATCACATTAGACGGCGCGCTGTATGCCGTAAAGGAAATTTCCGAAAAGCTTCCCATCGCAATCGTAACCAACGGAATAGCAACGATCCAGCGTCCCAGAATCACATCCTCCCCCATCTATCCGCATATATCTTCCCTTCTGATTTCCGAGGAAACCGGGTTTCAGAAGCCGGATCCGGGTATGCTTCTGATGGCGCTTGAGAAATATGCGGTTTCCCCCTGCGAAGCGCTGATGATCGGCGACAGCCTTTCCAGCGATATGCAGGCTGCAAAGCAGGCAGGAATTGATTTTCTTTGGTATAATCCAAAAGGAAAGGCGCGTACTTCCGACGCGGTAATCCGATACGAAACCAAGAATATCATGGACTTTGTCAGAATCTCTCTTTCATAATAAGGAGGCAAGCATATGAACCGTTGGCTGATTGAAAACATGTCCTGGTCGCTTTCCGCAGAAGAAGCGGCGTCGATACTCCATGTAAACGAAGACGATTTTGAGGAATTTGAAGACGTATATAACGCCGTTATGCCGCTGATCAGCCCCAAGATCTACTTCGGCAGAGAAAGTATAATCGAAAACGACGGAAGAAACGTGTTGATTGGAAACACGTGGTTTCACAGCCGCATCCTCGGCGTGAACCTGGAAAACATAAAAGAAGTCTACCCTTACATCATCACCAGCGGTCTTGAAGCGTATAAACACTCGGAAAGCTACGACGACGATCTGTATAAATACTGGTCTCACCAGATCTGCGAAATCGCTTTAAAGCGCGCAACCGGCGCAGGCTTTGAAGACGTAAAACAAATCCTTTCTAAAGATAATCTCGCCGCCATGAATCCCGGCTCGCTTTCCGCATGGCCGATCAGCCAGCAAAAACCGCTTTTTGAACTCTTAGGAGATGTATATGAAAAAACGGGCGTGTCGCTCACGCCCACCTTCCTGATGATTCCGATTAAATCCGGCTCCGGCATCTGGTTTGAAACCAAGACGCATTACGCCAACTGCATGATGTGCCCCAGAAGCGACTGCCGAAACCGCCGCGCCGAGTTCGATCCCAATATGTTCAAAGAAAAATATGGCGACTGACGCTGTAGGGCGCGCTGTCATTGGGAACGGGCGTGTTCGTGGGCGACGGGAGCTTAAGCCCGCCGTGCGTACCGATCGTGTACCCGATAATCGCAAGCGCAATCACAAGCACAATCAGCACCGCAAGCCCTATCATCCGTAAAGCTTTATTCTTCCGCTCCTGCGCCTTGTTCTTCCGGCGCCGGGGCGGCCTTTTTGTATCCCGTTCGGCTTTTACATGAAACTGCTTTGCGTTCAGCTTCATAAGCACTTCCCTGCGTTCGCGCTCACAACGGATGCACACATCGTCGGTAAGCAGATTGATCCGCCCGCACACGCATCTCCAGTAATCCTTCTGTACCTGCGGATACTGAACCGCATCATTGCCCGCCGCCTCGCGAAGGCGGTCAAGCTCTGCGCCTTTGAGTATCTTCTGCTCGCCCACATCGATCAAAGCGCCGTCCTTCGGCGTCCATTTTTCGCCGTCCGAAAAGCCTACGGAAGCAAAATACATTTCGACATGATCGAAAAAGCCTTGATTTTTCGTAGAGTGTACCAGCTTGAACGCACTCTTGGGCGCGATTTCAAACGCATCCACCTCGATATTTTCATTGACTCTCTCTTGCGTATCACCGTTATACCAGCTGACAGTAGCCGTATAGGAAATCACGCTCTTTTCGGAAAGATTCCTGAGCTTAATGTATGCGCGCGTGTTTCCGTGATCGTCGCTAAGCAGCTCGTAGCCGCGAAGTTCAATCGGACAAGACAAATCTATGATCAAAAAAACGCATCTCCCATACTTCCATCCGTTTTGGTATGAATCATCATACCAGAAAATTGTTACAGTTTTATGAAATCATGGAAATGCATCCTTTGCGCACATCCGCGGCATACTACGCGTGAAAAGGAGGCGGTTTATCATGGAGCCCATCGCGTTTTTTGATGCAAAGCCATATGATCAGGTGTGGTTTGATAAGCTGAATACGCAGTACCAGATACGCTATATCGGAGACAGACTTTCCGCCGACACGGCGCATTACGCCCGCGGATGCCGTGCGGCAGTCGCATTTGTAAACGACAAGGTCGACACAGACGCGCTTATAAGCCTGAAAGAAAACGGCGTAGAAATCGTTCTTATGCGCTCAGCCGGACACAACAATGTAGACGTGGCCTGCGCAAACGATTTGGGAATCACGGTGACTACCGTGCCAGATTATTCTCCCCATTCCATCGCGGAACATGCCATGGCGCTCACCCTGGCGCTCAACCGGAATATTCACAGAGCCTATGCCCGCATACGCGAATTCAATTTTTCATTAAACGGCTTGAACGGTGTGGATATGTACGGAAAAACAATGGGAATCATCGGAACCGGGCGCATCGGGCGCGTATTGGCCGATATAAGCAAAGGCTTCGGCATGAACGTAATCGCATACGACCCGTTTCCGAATATGAATCTCGGCGTAAAATATGTAAGGCTTGACGAGCTGTTTTCGGCAAGCGACGTAATTTCGCTGAACTGCCCGCTTACGGAGGAAAGCCGTCATATGCTGAGCGATCAGGCATTTGAGCGCATGAAACCGGATGCGCTGGTGATCAACACGTCGCGCGGCGCTTTGATCGACTCCAAAGCGCTTTTAAAGGCGCTGAAAACTGGCAGAATTCGCGGCGCGGCGCTCGACGTTTACGAAGAAGAAAGCGGCGTATTCTTTGAAGACGCCAGCTGGAAACGGGACCGGGACGACGTTTTATCGCTTCTGATTGCGCTCCCAAACGTAATCGTCACTTCGCATCAGGGTTTTTTAACCGACGAAGCGCTGTCCGGCATCGCCGGGAGCGTGCTGACAAGTCTGGATCAGTTCTTTTCGGGAAGCACTCCCGAAAGCGCAATTACCGAGAAAAAAGAATATGCGCATGTATAGATAAGCGCGTTTCAAACGGCTGCGCGTGCCGTCCTCAAAGCATGGAAACATTCATTAGGGCTGCTGCAAAAACAAAAAACGCAGCAGGATTCACTCTGTCGGCCGGAAGCCGACCGGCGAAAACGATTTGAAAAGAAACAAGCATACCCGGCTGCGCTTTTCGCTGACGGGCAAATGCAAAAAGGGCGACAAGAAGCTCGGCAGCTTACAAATTCTTCTTTTATACGCCTTTTCGTTTTTTTAGGCAGTCCCTGCACATTCAAAAAACAGCCGGAGCAGAAATCTTCATTTCCGTTCCGGCTGTTTATACCCTTTTTTATTTCACGCTTCCGTCGCTGTTGAAAAGCGGAAGCTTTTCGAGGAACAGTATATCCTTTCTCTCCTGCGCATCGCCCTCGGCCAGAATTGCCATACGGCCAACGATGTTCCCGCCGGCGGCCTCCACCAGCTTCTCAAGCGCTCTTAAGGATTCTCCGGTAGAAATCACGTCGTCAACAATCAGCACGCGCTTTCCCTTCATTGCCTCCGCGTCCTTGCCATCGATACAGAGAATCTGCTTGTGATCGGTGGTAATGGAATCCACTTCTACGGTGAATACATCCTTCATGTACAGCTTCGGCGCTTTTCTGGCGAGCAGATATTTGTTCGTACCCTCCTGACGCGCCATTTCATGCGCGAGCGGAATCCCCTTCGATTCGGCGGTGATAATCACGTCGTGCTCGGGCGCGATTTTGAGAAGATCCCTTGCGCAGCACTCGGTAAGCTCCACATCTCCGAAAATCACAAAACCGGCGATATAGAGGTCGTCGTTAATCGGGCAAACGGGCAGATCGCGGGAAAGACCTGCCACCTGAATCGTGTAATACATATCCTTCATTTCACTCACACTCCAAATCCGTTTATCGGTATTCTTTCCATATTATATCACAAAAACGCGCGGTATGTTTTCCTGCGGCGAATACTTTTAGATTATGTTTTTGTAACATCCGCATATTGAGCGCCCACATAATCCGTAAGCGCACCCGGCGGCAGAATAATCTGCACGCCCCTCTGACCGGCGCTCACGGCGATTTCGTCAAAGAGCATTGCGGTTTCATCGACATATGTAGGAAATTTCTTTTTCATGCCTATGGGCGAACAGCCGCCCCGAATATATCCCGTCAGCGGCAAAAGCTCCTTCACATGGATCATTTCAACCTTTTTATTTCCGGAAACGAGCGCGCACTTTTTAAGATCAAGCTCCTCCTGAACAGGGATTACGAACACCGCAAAACCGTTTTTATCTCCCCTTGCGACCAGTGTTTTAAATACGCGTTCGCGTTCCATTCCGATTTGATCGGCCACATGCACGCCGGAAAGATCGCTTTCATCCACCTCATATTCCTGACTTCTAAACGAAATATCCGCCTTCGTAAGAAGCCGCATGACGTTGGTAATGATCATAAAACGTCCTCCACGGCATCGCCGTTTTCATAGTCAATCCGCATAAGCGTAAGCCCCCGCGCAGGCGCGGTCACGCCGAGATCCAGCCGCGACATGCTGGTAAGCGCGCGTGCAATCGCGCCTTTCTCCAATTTTCCGCAGCCCACATGAATGAGCGTGCCGGCGAGAATTCGGACCATATTATATAAGAATCCGTTTCCTTCAACCGTTAAAACCACAAAATCACCGTCTCTTTTAACGCCTGCGGAATAGATCGTCCGCGTAGTATCCTTAACCTCCGACCCGCTCGCAGCAAAGGGCGCAAAATCGTGGGTTCCGATCATGCTTTTCACTTCTCTGTTCATGGCTTCTTCGTCAAGCGGATACATTACATGCGCGCTCAGGTTTCTGTACATGGCGCTTGCGTGCGGAGAATTATAAAATACGTATCTGTATTGCTTGCGCTTTGCGTGGAATCTCGCGTGAAAATCATCCCGTACCCGAAAGGATGCGCGAACGCGGATGTCCTCGGGCAGGAGCGCGGGAAGCGCATAGGCAAACTTATCCGCCGGAATGCGGCAGTTCGTGTCAAAATGCACATTCTGGGAAAACGCATGAACGCCTGCGTCCGTTCGGCTTGCGCCGACCACGAACAGCTCCTTTTCGCCGGTAAGCTTTCTCAGCGCTTCCTCCAGCTTTTCCTGCACGCTCACAGCGTTTGCCTGCCGCTGCCAGCCGGAATACGCCGTTCCATCGTATTCCACTATCATTCGGATGCGGCGCATGCTTCTCCTCCTAAAAAATCCCGAATATATTAAGTACGATAATTGCGGCGAAAAGCGCCGTAAATACGCCGGCAGCGATCAGATCGATTTTCGCAAACGTAAGCGGATTCATCTTTGTTCGCCCGTTGCCGCCGCGATAGCATCTGGCTTCCATTGCCATGGCAAGGTCATCCGCCCGTCTAAAGGAGCCTACAAACAGCGGAATCAGCAGCGGCAGCATCGCCTTTGCACGCTTTAAAAGGTTTCCGCTTTCAAAATCCGCGCCTCTTGCCTTCTGCGCCTTGGTAATCTTTTCCGTTTCCTCGATAAGCGTGGGGATAAAGCGAAGCGCAATGGACATCATCATCGCAAGCTCGTGCGCGGGAAAGCCGATCTTCTTAAACGGCGAAAACAGGCGTTCAAGCCCGTCTGTAAGCGCGATGGGCGAAGTGGTGAGCGTAAGAAGCTGCGTGCCGGTAACGAGCAAAACGAGCCTTACCGCCATGTACACGGCGTTTCTGACGCCCTGCTTGGTAATAGAGAGCACGCCCCATTCCCATATAACGTCCGTCCCCGCGCCGAGAAACAGATTCAATATAAAAGTAAACGACACGATAAACGCGATGGGTTTAAGACCGCGAATGATGAATTTCAGGCTGATCCTGGAAAGCTTTGCGCAAAACAGCATAAACAAAGCAATCAACGCAAAGCCCATAAAGCCCTTTGACACGAATATGCATACGATCAGCATCACCGTAAGCAGGATCTTGGTTCTCGGATCCAGCCGGTGAATAAAGGACGTGCCCGGAAAATACTGACCGATTGTAATATTGCTGAGCAAATCTGTCCTACTCCTTTTTCAGCGCCTTCAGAATTTCTTCCTTCAGCTGTTCAATGGTATACACGTTTGCAGGAATCTGAAATCCGCGCGTATTGAGTCTGTCGCGAAGCACGGCAGCTGCCGGAAGGCCCAAGTGCATTTCATGAAGCTTTTCGCCCTCCGAAAACACTTCGTCCGGTCTTCCGTCAAGCGCGATTTTTCCATGGTTCATGACGATTATTCTTTCGCACATTCTGGCTACATCGTCCATGGAATGAGAAACCATAAGGATCGTTGCGCCGGAAGCGCGGATTGAGCGGATCATCCTGCGCATTTCGCTTCTGCCCTTGGGATCAAGTCCCGCCGCAGGCTCATCCAATATCAGCGTTTTCGGCTTCATAGCAAGCACGCCCGCAATCGCCGCGCGGCGCTTCTGTCCTCCGGAGAGCTCAAAGGGCGATTTCTTCCACTGTTCTTCTTCAAGCCCGGCCATTTCCAGCGCTTCTTTTACGCGGACGGCAATCTCGTCCTCCGAAAGCCCCAGATTTTTAGGGCCAAACGCTACGTCCTTTTCAACCGTCTCTTCAAAGAGCTGGTATTCCGGATACTGAAATACGAGTCCCACCTTTTTTCGGATGTCGCTCTTTTTTACGCCCTGAGAAATATCCTCGCCGTCCACAAGCACTCGCCCGCTCGTCGGTTTCATAATGGCGTTCAGATGCTGTATCAGCGTACTTTTGCCCGAGCCCGTATGGCCGATGAGCCCCACAAACTCTCCGTCCTCAATCGTCAGATTGATATCGTCTAGCGCCTTCGTTTCAAACGGCGTACCGGGCGCATACACATGCGTCAGGTGTTCGACTTGTATCGGCACAGTTCCACTTCCATTTCCTCAACGGTGATAATTTCATCCGAAATCATGATTCCGGCACTTCGAAGCTCTTGGGCAAGATACGACATATCCGGCGTTTCAAGTCCGAAGGCTTTGAGCGCCTGCCCCTTAGAAAATATCTTTTTCGGAGTATCCGCCATTGCAATGCTGCCGTTATGGACAACTGCAATTCTGTCCGCCTGCGCGGCCTCCTCCATAAAATGCGTAATCCATACAACCGTAACGCCGTTTTCGCGGTTCAGCTGCTTTGCAACTCTCATTACCTCTTCGCGCCCGATGGGATCCAGCATACTGGTCGATTCATCAAACACGATGATCTCCGGCTTCATAGCGATTACACCCGCAATCGCCACTCTCTGCTTCTGACCGCCGGATAAAAGATGCGGCGCATTTTTTCTGTATTCCAGCATCCCTACGGTTTCAAGCGCCCACCGAACCCTTCTCCGGATTTCTTCGGATGCAATGCCGAGGTTTTCAGGCCCGAACGCCACGTCCTCTTCGACAATCGTCGCAACCAGCTGATTATCGGGATTCTGAAACACCATGCCGCATTTCTGGCGAATGGCAAATGCATCGTCTTCCGTTTTGCATTCCATGCCGCATACGGTGAGCGTTCCCTCCGTAGGCTCAATCAGGGCGTTAAAAAGCTTTCCAAGCGTGCTTTTTCCGCTGCCGTTTCTTCCGAGCACCGCCAAAAACTCGCCTTTTTCCACTTCCAAATTTACATGATCCACAGCGTACCTTTCCGCGCCCTCATAACGAAACGAAAGGTTCTCCGCCTTAATCACATATTCCCTATCAGACATATTCCATTCATCCTTACAAAATTATCCATTGTGTATTATATCATGCCTGATAGCGTTTTTCATTACCGCGCAAAAAAATAACCGACGGCGCATGGGCAGCTAACAAAACTCCAACGGCCGCTCATCGCCTTTCGGGCGTACGGCAGTTGGAGTTATTAGGGGCGCAGTCCTTTTGGGGCTGCATCTGTTGTGATCATTCTAACAACAGTGCTCCCGCGCAGCGAGGCATTGTATTCCTGCTGCTCTCTTAATCAAAAACGGCTTTCATCCTTCCGGGCGTATACCGCCTTCCCTCTTTGCGCTACTTCACATGAACTCCGTTTTCCGCGGCTGTCTTTCTCATGTGATTGATCGCTTTTACATATTCCTCATGAGACGCCAGATGCTCTACGAATACCGGGATATCGTCGCCCAGTGCGTGCGCTCTTTTGAGTACTCTTCCAAGATCGATCTCGCCTTCGCCCGGAAGCACCTCGGAAATCATTACAGGAAGATGCGATTTTGACATGTATAGGTCCTTTGCGTGAATGCTTACGATATAATCTTTTAAAAGATCGAAGCAATGATCGATAAACGAAGCGGAATCGTGATATCTTTGCACACCGTTTATCATGTTTGCGTAATCCAGATGCACCTTAAACGCGTCTCTGTCAATATCCTTTATGAGCTTTAAATACG
>JAFQKQ010000062.1 GCA_017396845.1 Clostridia bacterium | reverse complement strand
TGAACCCCGGACCGATCGGTTATGAGCCGACTGCTCTGACCAACTGAGCTAAAGGCCCAAAGTCTTCTGTCACCTGACAGCGTTGAGAAAAATAACGACCTCTACGGGATTCGAACCCGTGTTACCGCCGTGAAAGGGCGATGTCTTAACCACTTGACCAAGAGGTCGTATCCTCACGATCGGGGCGACAGGATTTGAACCTGCGACCCCATGCTCCCAAAGCACGTGCGCTACCGAACTGCGCTACACCCCGAAGGATCTCAGCGGCTCTTTTGAAGCCGTGCCCCGCAAGCGACATTAACTATTATATATACGGATGGGGTATTTGTCAATACTTTTTTTCACTTTTCAGTGTTAATTGAATGTTACGTGTTTTCGGTCATAAAAACCGCTTTTTTTTCGCTCTCCCGAAAGGCAATTCCCCATCCGGGAGAGCGATATCAACAGGAGCGATCAGATCATCTCCGCCATGAACTTCATGGTAATATCATCAGCTTCCGGATAATTCTCATGTCCGAAATCAGGATAGAGCACCATACCCTTTTCCGCTGTGATCGCGTTGTATGCGGCGAACTGGGTGCTGGGCGGGCAGATACTGTCCAAAAGTCCCGTAAAGTGGAGAACCTTGCAGCGAATGCGCGGCGCAAGATTCAGATTGTCTATATATCCGAGCTTGGTGAAGACTTCCGTTTCCTTCTCATGTCTGGGGTCAAAACGCCTGAAATACTCCTTAAGCTCGGAATATGCATCCTTGTCCAGATCCATATCCCAAACGCGCTTATAATCGCACAGGAAGCTCATTTTCGGTGCGCAGCGGTTGAGGTTGGGTGTAAGCGCCGCGCACGCGAGCGTAAGCGCTCCACCCTGTGAGCCGCCCGTAGCGCCAACCTTAGTTTCGTCCACCTCTTCCATCGCCATTACGATACGCGCCAGCTGCGCGGTATCCAGAAATACGTTTCTGAAATACAGCTTATCGGGATTCTCATCCTCAAGGCCTCTGATAATCTGCCCGTGAAGGGTATTTCCCTGTACCCGCAGATTGTCCTCGCTCTTTCCTCCCTGTCCTCTCGCGTCCAGTGCCGCTACGCAAAAGCCCATGCATACATAGTTGAGCTTGCCGGAAAAATCTCCGCGGTTTCCGGAATATCCATGGAACTGCAGAAGCGCCGGGCACTTTCCGTTTCTGTTTTTCGGTCTTACATACTGCGCATACACCTTTGCGCCGCCTACGCCAATAAACGTGAGATCAAAGCATTCCGCACCGGGCACCTGAAAGGAAGCCGGCGTAAGCGTGCAGCCGGTTCCAAGCGCCTCCATTTCGCGAATGGCTCTGTCCCAATACTCGTCAAAATCCGCGGGTTTCGGATTCACGCCTTTGTATTCTCTTAATTTCTCAAGAGGCATATCAAGCATCGGCATAGTATCAAGCTCCTTTGTATTATATTTATTCAGCCGTCTCCGTAAACGGGAACTGGCTGATTCTGAGACTCGTAAATCCGTACGGAACAAGCTCTACCGTCTCAACAGTCGCCTTTCGTACGACGGGCTGTATGGGAGTCTGGTCTGCGTTTTCTCCGTTTTTGCCCCAATCCTCGGCAATACCCATCTTGGCAAGCACTTTAACGGGGGCTTCCCCGCATTTAAAGGCCTTTTCATTATCGCCCTGAAATACCGCCTTCATAGGTTCGGAGCGGATAATGGCGCGGTTCCAGCGATCGTCGGTGGTAACCTGCCAAAGCGGAGCAACATCCTCGCCGCCGATTCTCGTCCAGTTCTCCTTGGGCTGATACGCCATAAGCAGCGGACCTATTTCGATCGCGGCAGACTGATGGCTCCAGCGGGTTACTCTGGGCTCCATCGGAATCTCCATCTTTACAACATCGCCGGATATCCACTTTCTGCGGATGCAGGTCACTTCGCCCGCGCGAACAGACATAATCTCGCCCTCAGGCAGGAGGATTGTAGGCTGCTTCGCCCAGAACGGTACTCTCAGGTATAACGGGAATTCAATCGGACGCTTTACGGACACTTCAATTTCAACCGTCTCGCTGAACGGATATCCGCCTCCGACAGTTAGGCGCACGGGAACGCCGTCGATGACTGTTTTTACTTTGCAAGGCGCATAGCTCACCGCAGAAAGACCATCGTCGTTGGTTGCATACCACAAAGAGGATACAAACTTCGGCCAGCCCTGATGGCAGTTGGCCGTGCAGCAGCCGAAATTCGGTTCAAGGCCGAACAGGTTCGAATCGTTTCCGTTGTTGTACCAGGGTCTTTTCGCATCCGTAGCGGAAATCTGGTTCGCCTGCTGATCATACTGATGTCCCATGGTATCGGCAGTATAGAACGCGGGAAGCGCGTTGAACGCCAGCTTTTCGAGGATGTCCGGAAGATCGTTCCCGAAATCACCGCAGCCGAGCAGCGTTTCGATGGAATACATCGCCTCAACCACCGCGCAGCTCTCCGTTCCCTGCGAAGGATTGGAGCCGTTCAAATGCTCGTCGCAGGTAAACATGCCGTATGCTACGCCATGATGCTTCATAAGCTTCTGCCAGCCGAACTTAAAGCCGCCCTGCTCTTTGAAGCCGCTTTTGAACATATTGATAACGCCCGGCGTTTTGAGACCCATCGCCACATTCACGCCGTGTGACTGATGATAATACGTATGGAAATACGGATGATCTGCGCCGACAAGGCCCTCTCCCTCATCCTTTCTGCCTTCATTCAGCCGCTCCCATGCGAGCGAGCGCGAAGTGGGCTGAATGTTCGGGAAGGTGTGGAAGATATTCGGCCAGTCGAGCGTCTGCGCTTTAAGCTTTTTGCAAAGCTCGATCAGATACTTCTGTCCGGTAATGTTGTAAAGCATGAGCGCCATGAGCATATTATCGCCACCGCGCGCGCACGCCCAGCCCTTTAAGGGCTTCATTTCAATATTCTTGTATTCGTACTTAAAGAACTTATCCATAAACTGGAGTACGCGCTTGTCGAGCGTCGCCGTAAAATACTGATACAGCGCCTTTACGCAGATGATCAGCGGCCAGTAGTCGTCGTTTTTTTCGGGGCCGAACCAGCCGTCCTCTCTCTGGCTGCTCAGAATCCACTCGATATAATCCATAGCGCTTTTCTTGAGCGCCTCATCGTCAAGACCCCAGGCAAGCGGAATCAGGCCGTCCAGATAATAGGGCGCCCTCTCCCAGGAATCTCCGTCTCCGCCGAGCCATGCGCAGTTATCTCCCACATCCGGCCATATTTCACGGAGGCGACCCGTGATTCCCTTCGCCTGCGCTTCCATTTGAGCTCGGAGCCAGCCTTCCGGATGAATGGATCCCAGTGAAAGCGGCGCAAGGGTGTTGGGCGTTAAGGGTGTACGGTTGAAAATAGATTTCATGCTTTGCCTCCTCGTGTATGCGTCTGACTGTTCTTCTGTAAACTGCCATTCTCAAACATATGATATTCGCACTCGATTTTTCCGTTATAAAAGCGCCTTCTGCGGCTTGCACGCCTTCCGAATTCGCGTTCAAAGCCCATGTCTGCGGAGAATGCGTACATATTCCAGCCCGGGCAGCGTTTCGAAAGCTCACCAAGCTGCTTGGCAACCGCATGCGCCACGCGCCTGTCTCCGATTCTTTCGCCGTAGGGCGGGTTTGCAATGATCGCGCCGGGCTCGCCTTTCAGCGTCACTTCGCGCATATCCTTGACATAAAGGTCGATCCTTCCGGAAAGCCCGGCCTGCCGGATATGGCGAGATGCAAGCTCTATGGCTTCGGGGTCAATATCGCTACCGGCGATATGAATGGGTCTTCCCGCGCATTCATCGTATTTGCTCTGCGCTTCTCTTCTCACCTTTTCAAGCGCATCCTTGTCCACAAACGGCCATTTCTCCATGGCGAAGCTCCTTCTAAGACCCGGTGCACGATTCAGCGCAATGAATGCGGCTTCAATAAGCAAAGTACCTGTTCCGCAGCAGGGATCATACAGGGGCTGCCAGGGGTGCCAACCGCTCGAAAGCACCAATGCCGCAGCCAGCGTTTCCCTTAAAGGCGCTTCGCCGTTCCACGTGCGATAGCCGCGTTTAGAAAGCGGTTCGCCCGATGCGTCGAGCGTCACCGTTACTTTGTCGTCTCTGATCGATACGTCGATCTGAACGAGCGCGCCCGTTTCCGGCAGCCAGTCTCCGCCGTATTCCGCTTTCAGGCTGTCAGCAATCGCCTTTTTGGCGATCTTCTGGCAATCCGACGGGCTCATAAGCGTACTCTTTACGCAGTGAGCGCGAATCGGGAAGGCGGTATCGTAATCGAGATGATCCTCCCATTCGATCGCGCGAATCCCGTCAAACAGCTCCTCGTAGCTCCTCGCTTCAAATTCGCCCACAACAAGCGACACATGATCGGCGCACCTGAGCCACAGATTGGCCTTCATGCCCATTTCCATATTTCCTTCAAAGGACGCGCCGCCAACGTTTAAAACGTTCACGTTTTCAGCGCCGAGTCTCTTTAAGTCTTTACCCGTAAGCCCCTCCATGCCGAAGGCGGCGGATGCTATCCATTTCATCATTAACCCACTCATTCCAATAATCATTCAGCTTATTATACTCTTTTTGGCCCCGTGCATCAATATCCATTTGGCTGTACGGACACAAAATGAAGAAAATTAATATGTGTTTTTCTTTTGTTTTTCATTCGCAGATATCCGATTTTTCTAAAATGTTCCAGCCACGCCAAGAAAAACTTTTTTTACATTGACAAATTCCCAAATTTTGTTTATAATAATTAAGAATTTGAAAGGAGCGAATATTTATGAAAAAGCTAATTTCTCTGTTTCTGGTTATTATGATGTCCGTCTTCGCAATTGCATCCGTATCGGCAGAAGCCAATGAGTACATCCTCTACACTCATCCCACCGTCGGTTATTCTCTTGAGTATCCCTCCGATTGGATTGCACTCGATACCGAATCCGTTCAGGAACTCCTGACTCTTTTTGCCGATGATTCCAGCGTGGAAGGCCTTGATCTGAAGTCCCTTGCTCAGCAGCTTACGGGAACCGATATGGCAATGTTTATTGACATGTACGGCAACAATGTAAACATCATTAAGCAGGCAATGGGCATGCCCATCTCTGCATCTGATTTCGTAACTGTTCTGCCTATGTTTATGTCTCAGTTCGAAGCCTCCTATCCCGGAATCACGTTCTTCGATGAGGGCACCGTCTACACTGCCGGTGCAAATCAGTATGCCAAGATGGCCTATGGTTACGATCTCGGCGGCTTCTATACCTACGGCGAACAGTTCTACGACTGCTCTACCGGCGATCTTTACACCATCACCTTCACTGCCGCCTCCGGCTCCTCCGAAGCGGATATTCAGTCTGTATATCCCATGATCGACCACATGCTCGCTACTTTCAACAGCTGATCCCGCTTTGCAGGTTGACAAATCTTTATTTTCCAATTATACTACAGGATGTTGACGCATCAACATCCTGTTTATTTTGAGGAGATAATTACATGCTTTACCGCTTTGAACGCTTTTCCTGCTCCATATCCGAAATATCAAGATACTGGCATAAAATCGCATCGGATGAAATGGAGAAATACGGCCTTAAAAGCTCTCACGCCGTATACCTCGCGACGCTTTCCCGATATCCCGAAGGCGTTTCTTCCTGCAAGCTGTGCGAGATTTCAGGAAGAGATAAATCGGATGTATCCAGGATGGTATCCATACTCGAATCCAAGGGGCTTGTCTTTCGAAAAAACGAAAGCGCGAATTTATACAGAGCCGCGATCTGCCTGACCGACGAAGGCAAAGAAGCCGCAGAGCATGTTCAGCACCGTGCAATGATCGCCGTAGATATGGCAGGTCAAGGTCTTACCGAGGATGAGCGCGAAACATTTTACCGTGCGCTTGATATCATATCCGAAAATCTGCGCGTTCTCTCAAAAGACGGACTTCCGAAATAATCAATATAACCGGCGGACAGAGAATTCATTTCTCTCATCGCCGGTTTTATTTACGATTTTCGTATCAAAACTCAATATTTTCCCACGCGTTTGATTTCGTCAACGATTGAGCGGAAATTTTCAAGGGATACGCTGTTTGGAATAGAATGATCGGAGGAGAATATATAACCTCCGTTTTCTTTCAGAATCGGTACGATCTTATCGATTTCCGAAATGATTCTGTCTTTGTCATCCCACAGAACCGCATTGATTCCGCCGTGCAGAACAAGCTCGTTTCCATGTTCCTTTTTAAGCTTAACAGGATCCATTCCGGCCTTCACTTCCAGCGGATTCAGCGCGTCAATTCCGATATCGATCAGATCGTCAATTCTTGTCATAATGTTTCCGCAGGAATGCAGATGCGCGTATATTCCCTTATTGTGCGCCCAATCCACTGCGCGTTTATGCACTGGTTTTAAAAGTTCGCGATACAGCGCGTTCGAAAAGAAGGTAGCGTTCTTATAGCCCATATCATCCGGCCAGCTGATTGCGTCAAAGCGGTAACCGGCGTCCCAGATTTTATCAAAATGCGCAATGCACATATCCAGATAGGTGTCAAACATATCCCTGACCCATTCCGGCTCTTCATACATCGCAATCAAAAGCGTTTCCGTACCCACCATCCATGAGTGTGTTACATCAAAGCCGAACCAAAAGTTCGCCGTTATCCAGCGCCCTTCGCCAACCCATTTATCATAATCTCTTTTCAGCATGTCCCACGGAATTCTATCGTCGTTTACCGTCATCTTCCCTTTGGCGTCCGCCCATTTTTCGGGAGTGGTTACAGTAAAATCCAAAAACTGCGGCGTGGAATCCAGCGTCTTGAAGCTTTTCTGCGTAACGCCCCATTTAGTGGTATAGATTCTGTATTCATTTGTCTCTTCAAGTATCTTTTCTTCATACCTGGGTGTGATATCAATCCCGATGGACGCAGTTTTATCGATATCGAAATAATCCGTCCAGTCGACTTCTTTCGGCATTCCTTCATTCTGCCATCTTCTGATCGTACCCGCCCACGGCGAATCAATGATCGGAACGCGGTCCGCTTCCCTATGTTCATACATCCTAAGAAATCGTTCTTTGGTTGTCATGCTTTTCTCCTTTCATTTATATTTATATTCATATATTAAGGAAGCGGTATGATTCCCGCTTCCGTCTTCTTTAAAATGCCCAGTTGCCGTCTTTGAAAATCTGAATTCTTTCTCCGTTCTTCGTGATTCCAACCACCGACAGATCCTTCGTTCCGATCATGAAATCCACATGGATCATGCTCTCGTTTACGCCTGCTGCGCGGATTTCTTCCAAGGTCATATTGTGATGATCCGGCACGCTCTCGCTGTATCCGCGTCCGAGCGCAAAATGGCAGCTGGCATTTTCGTCAAAGAGCGTATTGTAGAAAAGAAGACCCGTATTGTTGATGGGGCTGTCAAAGGGCACCAGCGCGCATTCGCCCAGCATCGATGCGCCTTCATCCATATTGATCATCTTTTGAAGGCGTTCGTCGTTCTTTTCGGCGTGCGCCTCAACTACTTTTCCTTTTTCAAACTTCAGATAGAAGTTTTCAATCAACGCGCCCTGATAGGAAAGCGGCATCGTGGAATACACAATTCCCTCCGCAATGCCTTTTTTGGGCGTGATAAAGCATTCTTCGGTAGGAATATTCGGATTAAAGGAAACGCCGCCCTTGGTATATTCCACGGCTCCGCAGAAAAGTCCGCCGTCAATCAAACCCACAGTCAGATCGGTGCCGTTGGAAGCTTTATATTCAAGGGAAGCAAGTCCCAGTCCGTTTAAATATTCGCATCGATTCTGCACATCGCTGTTATGCGCTTCCCAGGCCTTGATGGGGTCATCGTCAACGCGCGCGGCTTTAAAAATGGCTTCCCAGAGCATCTCCATCGCTTTTCCGATTCTTTCGTTCGGAAACACCTTCTTCGCCCATGCCTTGCTGGGAACGGCAGCGATCGTCCACTGCGCCATGCCGTCCATCTTATCGCGGTAGGGCTTGAGTACCGGATATTTCGCCTGCTGTCCCTTCATCATCTTGGCAACATCAATCCCCTTCAGTCCGTCGGGATCGGGCGAAATAATGCTTACCCTTGCGCAGTTCTTCTCCTGCACAAATTTAAGCTCCTCTTCTTCATAGCTGTCAACCGCAGAAAGCGTTTCGATCGACTGATACTTTACATGGTGCTTTTGAATCGGCTGATAGTTCCATTTCACATGCACCTTTCTCGCGCCGGCTTTATAAAGCTCCTCCGCAACCATCTCCACAAAATCCGGCTGATCCAGTCCGGCCATTACCACTACATCCTGATCCTTCTGAACATTTGCGCCCATTTTAGCAACAAGCTCGGCGTACTTTCTCTTCATGGTTTTTTTCATACTGTTATCCTCCTTATGTATTTACTCCTGTATTGCCGCTGACTGCACCGTATGCATTCTAAAATAACTGCCCCTTTTTTGAATCAGCTCTTCGTGCGTACCGCTTTCGGTGATCGAGCCGTTTTCAATGACCAGTATGAGATCCGCATTTCTGATGGTTGAAAGTCTGTGCGCGATTGCGATAATCGTTCGCGTACCGGAGATTCCGTTTATCGCCTTTTGAATCTGCTTTTCGGTTTCTACGTCAACGGAAGCCGTTGCTTCATCCAGCACGATGATCGGCGAATTTCTGAGTATCGCCCTTGCAATCGCCACCCGCTGCTTCTGACCGCCCGACAGCCTGAGTCCGCGCTCGCCTACCCTGGTTTCGTATCCGTCCGGCATTTCCATAATGTCTTCGTGGATATTGGCGTTTTTGGCCGCCGCCACAATTTCATCCCTCGTCGCGTTTTCCGTCGCATAGCCGATATTCTCGGCGATGGTGCCGTTAAAAAGGAACGTATCCTGCAAAACGGGGGAAATATTCTTTCTCAGGCTTTCGATCGTAACATCCATGATGTCGTGACCGTCAATGAGTATCTTGCCCGCATCCGGCTCGTAAAACCTTGAAATCAGCTGGGTAAGCGTAGTTTTGCCTACGCCTGTCGGACCGACCAAAGCGAGCATTTTTCCTTTTTCACAGGTAAAGGATATATCCTTAAGCACGGGACTTTCTTCACTGTAGGCAAAAGATACATTCCGAAATTCGATCTTGCCCTCGGCGCGTCCGATATCCTCGGCATTTTCCTTGTCCTTGATTTCATACGGCGCGTCTAAAATCGTGATTACGCGTTCCGCGCCTGCCATTGACTGCTGCATGCTCTCAAGAAGGTTGGCAAGGCCGGCGATCGGCTGATAGAAAAGGCTCAGATACAACACAAACGCCACGATATCTTCAACGCTCAGCCCTTCTTTGTATGCAAGAAAGCCGCCGAAGCCCACAATCAGTATCGTTCCCAGGGAAGAGACGAATTCCACCGACGGATGGAACACGGCGCTGATTTTAAGCGCCTTCAGCATCGCCCGTACATGCTCAAAATTCTTTTCATCCACGCGCCCGGTTTCATATTGCTCGCGCCCGAAGGACTGAATCTCATGCACACCGGAAAGATTGTCCTGAAGCTTTCCGCTGAATTCGCCCATCTTCTTTTGAGACGCTCTGAAATACGGACGCACCTTTTTTGAGAATATCACACCCGAAATCAGTATCAGCGGAATCGGGAAGCAGGTGATCAAGGCGAGCTTCCAGTTGATTACCAAAAGCACGCATAGAACGCCTGTAAACGTAACGAGATTGGTAATCATGTCAGGTATGATATGCGCATAGAGCAGTTCGAAATCGCGCGTATCGTTTACAATCCTGCTCATAAGATCGCCCGTCTGCTTATCATGGAAAAATCCAAGATGCAGCCGTTCGAGCTTGTCATAGGTTTTGGTTCTCAGATCGCCCACGAGATACCACGCCGCTTTATGGGCTAGGTAATTGCTCAGGAATCTGAAGAGCACGCGCAGAAGATACAGCGACAGAAGCGCAAGCGTAAGAAAGCCTATGATTCTGAGAGACGCAAGGTCTACGCCCTTTTCTACGATTCCCGTCATTTTTGAAAGCAAGCGCGGGGATGTGAGATTAACAATCGTAAGTCCGAAGGTAGAGAATATCGCAATCACATAAAGAGACCGATATCGTATCGCTTCTTTTCCGAGCCTTATGAGAACCTTCATACTATGTATCTCCGTCTGATTATCTGAATATGACCGTAAGCAGCATAAACAATACGATGCTTACAAGCGTAAGCGCAGAAAGTGCGGAGGATATATCCGCTCTCTCCGTTTCCACATCCGCAAATACCGGAAGCACATAGGGCGGCGGCAGTGTAAACATAAGAACCAGCGCGCCCAGATGCATCATGCTTCCCAGCACAAAGCGGTCGATCAGTATTACTGCGCCAAGGACTACAAACGATACTGCAATTCTGACCAGCGCCAGTTTTCCGGTTTTTTTCCAGTTGATTTCGCCGGGCGCAAGATCGTAGCCTATGGTTAACAGAATCACGGCGCTTGTAGGCGCGGCGATAAACGATGCGATTGAATCAAGTACGCCCGATACGCCGCTCGGCGTAAGCTTTTCAAACAATCCCGTAGCGCCGAAGATCAGGCCCAGCGCAATACCCCACACCGTGGGCGCCTTTACCGCCTCCATGACCACGCTTTTCAGGTTTCCTCGTCCGGCAAGCAGCGCCTTATACACGGTGAATACGAAAAGCACCTGACCCAGATCGATCAAGGCAAACGCGGCAGTTTTTTCATCCGGAAAAAGGAGCGCAAACAGCGCGTATCCGAGCATGCCCGCTTCAAAGCCGGTGGCGAGATACGGCGACAGCTTTCCGCCGGTTTTTAAAACGCGGCAGCCCACATGCCCCAGAAGAAGCATAATCACACAGGACGCAAATATCACCAGCGGCGTAATAATCGCGTTTATGGTATACTCCGCTTTAGCAAAGGCGGAAAACATTACGAACGGAAGCGTAATGTTCACGACAAAGCTCTTCATATCGCTGATACCGGCTCTGGATATCATTTTCTTCTTTCTCACCAGAACGCCGAGCGCCAGCACAACAAACACGGGAAGCGCCTTTGAAAGCACATTCATGATCGACTGCATACCAATTCCCCTTTTTTGCATAAATTGCTTATTCCATTATATCATGTAAAGCGCTTTCATACAATACGGGATTTTCTTCTCGCATGCGGAATCAGGCTTATATCTTTTAAACAGATACGATTTATAGTATAATAGAATTGGCATTAACCATTTCGTTTCAAGGAGGCGTTTATGGAAGGCGTTGTGTTCAACATTCAGAGATTCTCGTTAAACGACGGCCCGGGCATACGCACCGCAGTGTTTTTGAAGGGCTGTCCTCTTCGCTGCATATGGTGTCATAATCCGGAGAGCTATAGAAAAGACGCTGAATTCATGTACGACAACAGAAAATGCTCGCTTTGCGGAATGTGTTTATCCCTCTGCCAATGTCATTCGATTGTAAACGGCGTTCACCTTATCGATCGAAGCGCCTGTAAAAAATGCATGAAATGCGCTGATCACTGCATGACCGGCGCAATCGAAAAATGCGGTCGGATGATGCATGATTATGAAGTGCTTGCGGAAGTAAAAAAGGATGCTGTTTTTTATGAAACCAGCAGCGGCGGCGCAACTTTAAGCGGCGGTGAACCCATGTTTCAGAAGGATTTCGCATTGTCGCTTATGAAAGCGTTCAAGCAGGAAGGATTGCATACGGCCATCGAAACCAGCGGCTATGCGGGAAGCGATGCGTTCCGCGAAATCTTCCCCTATACCGATCTCTTTCTTTTCGATATCAAGGAAACCGACAGAGACAGGCATAAGCAGTTTACCGGAAAGGATAACGAAATCATACTTCAAAATCTTTTCCTGCTTGACAGCCTCGGCGCCGAAATCGTGCTTCGCTGCCCGATCATTCCGGGTCTTAATGACCGAAAAAATCACTTTCTGGAGATTGCGCGCCTTGTAAATCGCCTCAGCAGCGTTATCAGAGTCGATATTGAACCGTATCACCCTTTGGGAATTTCAAAGGAAGAAAGGCTCGGCATGAAAAAACGAATCCAAGAAAACATACCGACTCCCACAAACGAAGATGCAGAAGCATGGATTTCCTTTATTCAGTCGTACACAGAAAAGCCGGTTTTAAGGGCATAAACTTACTAAATTCGATAAATGACATAATTTCTTAAAACACATATGCGCTTCCATAGTGTAAAATAAGATAAAGAAATAAAAGGAAAGGTACCTGCATATGAAAAAGCTTGTATCCTTGATCGTAGCGTTTTTGCTCAGCTGCTCATTCATAGCCACCTCCGAGGAAGCTTTGTTCACCGGCTACGAATCCAATTTCAAAAAGGGCTTTGACGGCTGGTATGCCAGAAGCACGGGCTCCGCGTCCCTTGAAACAAACGGAACCTACCTGAAAATTACGGGCCGCGACAGCAGCTGGAATTCGCCGGGCCGCGATTTCAACCTTATGCCCGGAACGAAATACCGTTTTTCGTTTAACGTAAAACAGAACGACGCGGATCAGGCTGAGCTTATGGTGTCCGTCGCTCATTCGAAAAACGGAATCGAATCCTATGAAAATCTCGCCAAGGCCTCCTGCAAAAGGGGCGTATGGACGACGATCTCCGGCGAGTATACGCCGAACGCATACGACAATTACATTCTGTATGTGGAAACGGTTGCGCATCCCGATATCAGCTTTCTGATCAAGGATATTTCGGTAATGCCGGCAAACACGGTGTACGATGTTTCTCTCGTATCGCTGAAGGAGCTTTACGCGCCTTACTTTGACCTCGGCTGTGCGCTCAACAATTCCCAGGTTTACAATGCAAACCTTATGAATTTCGTCTCCGGTCAGTTTAACATCATCACCCATGAAAATGAATTCAAGCCCGATTCCTGCATTGATCTTCCGGAAAGCCGAAAGCTCGCCGATCAGGATGAAACGGCTGTCGCCCTGAAATTTACTCAGGCAAAACCCATTTTGGACTATTGCCAGAAAAACGGCATAAAGCTCCACGGCCATGTGCTCGTATGGCACAGCCAGACCCCCGATTCATTCTTCAGAAAAGGCTATGATCCGAACGGCGAATATGTAGACAGAGATACCATGCTTAAGCGCATGGAAAACTATATCCGTCAGGTGTTTGAATACACTTCCGCCAATTATCCCGGCGTAATCGTTTCATGGGACGTAGTCAACGAAGCGGTCGCGGATGCGGGCGGCGTGCTCAGAAAATCCAACTGGACCAATGTAATCGGCGATGATTTTGTTAACCGCGCATTCGAATATGCAAGAAAGTATGCGCCCGAGGAAACGAAGCTCTATTACAACGATTACAACACGCCCCTTGAGCCTAAGCTTACCGGCATTTGCAATCTGCTGGACAGCCTGATCGCCGAAGGCAATATCGACGGCTACGGCTTCCAGGCGCACTACTCCGCCACCTCCCCTGCGCCGTCCGCCGTAAGAAACGCCATGCAGCGGATTGCGGACAAGGGCCTTCTCCTGAGAGTCAGCGAAATGGATATCGGCATCACGGCATTAAACGATGTTCAGCTGAAAATTCAGGCCGATCGCTACAAGGAACTTTTTGAAATCTTCCTCGAATTCGCGCCGCAGATGGAAGCCGTACAGCTATGGGGCGTAACTGACGACAGAAGCTGGAGAAAAGACGAATATCCTCTCCTTTTCGATGAAAAGGCGCGCCCCAAGAAGGCTTTTGACGCAGTTGTCGAAGCCGCAAAGAGCAAATAATACTTCGATCCCGAATTTCATATAAACGCTTCTTATTTGCTGAGAAATCCCGCTGCCGTAAAGGCAGCGGGATTTCTCGGTAACCTATTCAATTGGTCAATACCGTTTGTTGCTTTTTATGCAGGCATTACGATCCAAACGAGCAAATCCAAATCCTCTGCACGCTTATTCGGATCAGCCCATTAAATTGCATTGATATCGGCGGAATCGATGTCTGGTTCCATATTATCCTTGATATCCCCCGGATTGATACCGCCGGATGCATCCTAAAAAAGTTCATCTTCCTTCTCCCGGGGTTCTTCACTTCAAGGTCTTTTCGTTCATCTCTATTTGTTTTTCGCTTTTATATTTGATACGCCGCTGTATGCAGCAACCATACGCATGCGCATTCCGGTCGTCCGTTACAGTCTCTTTTCAAGCTCCGCTTTACGCTCTTCATATCCGGGCTTTCCGAGAAGCGCAAACATGTTCTTCTTGTAAGCTTCCACGCCGGGCTGATCGAAGGGATTTACACCAAGGATATAGCCGGAGAGGCCACAGGCCTTTTCGAAGAAGTAAACGAGCAGACCAAAATGATACGCATCAGCTTCATCGATTTCTACGATGATGTTGGGCGTTCCGCCGTCCATATGCGCCATCAAGGTTCCCTGATATGCCTTGGAGTTCACGAACTGAACGGTCTTGCCCGCGAGGTAGTTCAAGCCGTCGATATCTTCCGCCGCTTCTTCAATCCATGCTTCTGTGCGGGGATTGTTTACCCAGATTACGGTTTCAAACAGGTTTCTCGTGCCGTCCTGAATGAACTGTCCGATGGAGTGGAGATCGGTGGAGAAGTTTGCGGAAGTCGGGAAAATGCCCTTCTTGTCTTTTCCTTCGCTCTCGGCGTACAACTGCTTAAACCACTCGCCCATCATGGTGAGCTGGGGCTCATAGTTTACAAGGATCTCGGTTCCCTTGCCCTTGCGGTAGAGAATATTGCGAACCGCCGCATACAGATAGGCAGGGTTGGTATTGATATCGCCCGCTTCGCATACCTTTCTGGAATCCTGCGCGCCCTTCATCATGGCCTCAATGTCGATGCCCGCAGCGGCGATCGGAAGAAGACCTACGCCGGTAAGCACAGAGAAGCGTCCGCCTACATCGTCCGGCACTACAAAGGTTTTATAGCCCTCATTGTCGGAGAGCGCCTTGAGCGCGCCGCGCGCCTTATCGGTGGTTGCATAGATGCGTCCCTTTGCGCCTTCCTTGCCGTACTTCTCCTCCAGCATTTTCTTGAAAATGCGGAAAGCAATGGCAGGCTCGGTGGTGGTGCCGGATTTCGAAATGATGTTTACGCTGAAATCGCGGTTTCCGATGATCTTGATTACATCGTTTAAGTAAGAAGAGGATATATTGCTTCCCACAAAGTATACCTCGGGAATGCCCTCTTCGCGGGTCTGGTTGTACATCTGACCCTTGCAGAATTCGATCGCCGCGCGTGCGCCCAGATAGGAGCCGCCGATACCGATTACAACCAGCACGTCGCTGTCGCCCTGAATCTTTTTGGAGGCCTTCAGAATTCTTGCAAACTCTTCCTTATCATAATCTACCGGCAGATCCAGCCAGCCAAGGAAATCATTTCCGGGACCCTTTCTGGACAAGAGCAGCGCGTTTGCCGCATCCAGCTGAGGCGTCATATAATCGATTTCGTGCTTCTCGATAAAGCCCTTTACGCCGGTAAGTTTCACATTCATTCCCATGGTTATGTCACCATCCCTTTATAGTTTTCGTATCCAACTGGTCTCTATTATATATCTTTTAAGCCGCTATAACAAGAGTTTTTTTGATGTTTCTTTGTAACCAGCCGTTCAAATGCCGATTTCTTCCCTAAGAACTTTTGTGATTTTTCCCGCATTTAAGCAGATGTTCGTTCCGTTGCTGTGATAGTATGCAATCAAGAATCCATCCTTCGTTTCAATTACGGCAGGATAACAGTAACTGTTTTCAAAATCGTCCTCGATATAGAAACAGCTTTCATTAAAGGGAAGTGTCTTTCCGTTTGCAAGCGTAATCCCTGTCGAATCGAATGTTTTGCCGTCGTTTTTTGATACACAGAGCACATACGGCGTTCTCTTGGCGGATTTCCAGATTTCTCCCGCTGCATTAACGCAGCTCATCGCAATCGGATTAAATACGGCAACGGAAAAATCCGAAAGCTTTTTCACCTGCATAGGCGAATCCGGCGATGAAAAATGGAAATTCGGCACAGGGGAAGTCCATTTATTTCCGCCGTCATCGGAAAACGACTGATACTGATAGCCGTAGCCCGTTCGAAACCACGCCCAAAGCCTTCCGTCTTCATATTCATAAATTCCCGGCTCCTGAAGACCAACGGAATCCTGATATGGCGAATACACGTCCTCTTCCGTTTTCTGCCAGGTATTCCCGTAATCGTCCGAATAATAAAACTGCGCAATTCCCGCCTTCAGCGTTTCTCCGGTTTCCCCATGCCTGGCAGCCGGGAACATGATTCTTCCGCCGACAAGAGAAACGATTCTGTCGTTATTTACAACGTAATACCCGTCTTTCGGTATGCATGAAACCGGTTGAGACCAGCTTCTGCACTCATCCGCCGAATATCTGAAATACGGCATGCAAAGCAGTTTTCCATTCTTTTTGGACTTTACAAGATACAAAATTCCGATATTTCCGTTTTGCATCCGCACAAAGCTTACGGACATGATATTCAAGTCGTTTGCGCCCTTGGTAAGCAGAATCTCTCTTTCAGACCATGTTTCGCCTTCATCATAGGATTTGACACAGGAAATCCGAGCCTGCGCATGATCATCCCAGCTCTCTGAGCAATATTCCGTAAACGCATAGAGTATGCTCCCGTCCCGAAGCCGCACAAAAGCGCCTTCTCCGTTTCTGGGATTCAAATTGAACGTACCAAGCAGCAATACTTCTTTCCCGATTTTTCTCATATTGTTGTCCCTTTCGCTACGCCTTTACCGAATAATCCTTCTTCATGCCGTGCGCGCCGAAAACCTGCCAATTTCCTATGCCGAGCCGCGCCATAATCGCGTTTCTCTCCGCCTTGCAAAGCGCGGGATTGGTGTCTACCGAGGTCATCAGTATGGGCGCGTACTGGTTGTACGCCGCCTGCTCCGGCGTCATACCTCCGATATTGATATACACATCTCCGGTAAACGCAATTCTGTGCTCGTAATCGATCAGAACGATCTCGCCCGGCAAATGCCCGCCCTTTCCTTCCAGCACTTCAAAATACAATTCGCCAAATGAGAACGATCCTATGCACTCCAAAGCATTTCTCGGCGTTTCAAGCGTTCCGCCGATTATGCTGATCGCACTTTCATTCATGGGCTTATAGCCGGTTAAACATTTACAGATTTTGATATACGGCTTATGAAGCGGATTCTTTTCGCGGTATCCGTCCTCTCCGTTGATTTCCGCACGCAGGCAATCGGCGCTTTTCCTGCTCATATATACCTTTTCGAACATAGAAAGCAGTCCGCAGTGATCAAGATCCGCATGCGTAATCAGCGCATGCTTCTTAATATCATCAAAATCCGGTATAAGCGCATGAAAGATTTTTATCATTTCATCTTTATAGCATGCGTATCCCGTGTCTGCAAACAGATATTCCCCCATACTTTTGATGATCATCGTATTGCTTCCGCAGGGCGGCTCAATGATGGTAACGGACGTATTTTCGGTGATATCATGTTTGGAAATCCGTGCATTGAACGAATCCGCTCTGAAAGACGCAAGCATATCGGCGAACCGGGAAATGCTGTCAAAGGTTCTGTAGGGTGAAAGTCCCCTTTCGTCCAGCACCTGCATCGCAAGGTTTATGTATATGAGCAATTCCTGCTTTTTATCGCCTTCGATATCCATGCTCTTCGCAAGCGCCGTCGCATAGGACTGATAGAATATGCTGTTATCATAATTCTTTTCCGTGTGATTATAGTCCATTACGCGTACGGAGCATATTTTTTCGGCCTTTTCCAAAAATGCGCGGATATCCTTTTTGTTTTCTACAAACAGCCCCATTTTGAACAACTGATATTCCGACCCGTTTTCCTGCGAACTCATATAGGAAATATTGAACCGGAAATCGCTAATCAGCGAAAGAATCCTTTCCGCGCTTCCCGGCTCGTCCTTCAGCCGGAATTCCAAAAGCACAATCGATTTTCCGCCGTCATCATTTTGCAGATAACCGATATTCCTCAGCATTTCATCGGCCATTTCGATTTTTTCGGGAGAGCCGCTCACCTCGATAAACAGCGTATGCATATCCACCGCTTTATTGTAGCTAACCCGGGTGATATTGATATCGAATTTGCTCATAATGCGGCTGGCCTGCAAAAATGCGCCGACATGATCCGGCATGGTGGCAACATAGGTCTTTTTCATCAGCATATCTCCCTTCCGGAGTCAGCTCAGATTTCCTTGAGCCTGTATTCAATTTCAAACGGAGAATCGTCCGGATGCTGGAGTCTGAGTATTTTAAGCTCGCCCGGTCTCAGCGTAAATCTTAATTCCCCCGTGCGTTCATATATTACTCTCTGCCTTCCGTCTTCCTTCGATACTTCGTAAACGCGCTTTTCGTTCTTCAGCACAAGTGCAATCTCCTGATCCTCCGCATAATCCCTGTTCAGGATCATGATATACTCGTTTCCGTAATCATCGATGTGTTCGGATTCCGATATCCTTGCAGGAAGCGCACCTGAAATATGTTCGCTTTCATCAATGGATACTCTGAATTCGTCCATATAGGGACAGTTCTTAAGCAGTGTTTCATCATGAATCACGCGTTTCAGCGTAAGCGCCATAAGCGTATTCCCAAGCCTTTTGAATTCCTCGTGAATGCGCCTTTGTTCTTCAAAGAAATCGCCCCTGCCGCCGTCCGTATCCACCACCGCTTCCCACGCCGTGTAGTGCGAAAGCCCCTTTACGCCGTATAATACGCCTGCATTCATAAAAAGGCGCACCATCGGGAACGTGAGCGAATTGGTTTTATGAAGATCCTGCCCCTGATAATAATACCAGAACGGCATAGCGTGCCGATCCGCCGTGCGCTTTGAAAGCGCAAGATCCAGCCAGAGCCTTGATTCATCCAGCTGAACGGAGGCATTGTGTTCCTTCATACCGATCGGGTAGTAATCAAAGGACATAACGACTGGATCGATGATTTCGGCAAAATCGGTGATATGCTTTTTATACAGCCCGTTTTCCCAGGTGTACTGATTATTGTAGGAAGGATTTGCAACCGTAAAGGGCAAAAGCTCCGGGCGCTTCCTTTCCATAATATCGTAAAGCCGCCTGGTTTCAAGCATCTGCTCTTTGTGCATGGGTTCGTCCCAAATATAATACCCTTTGATACAGCGGTATTTCTTTGTTTCTTCCATTACCCCTTCAAGGTCGCTTTGTTCGCAGAATATTCGTGTGGACATGCCGCCGTAGCGCTTCAGGTTCTGATAAATCACATCAAAGCCCAATTCCTCCGCGGCTTCCAGCGCAGCTTCAGACTGCACAGGCGTAGCCCAGCCAAGCTCAATCATCGTAAAGCCCGCGTCATAGCAGGTTTTTACGGCTTTTTTCATCTTCTCCGCCGCGTTCCCGTCGTCAAAATTGAAAAACACGTCTCCCGGCGAAAAGGTGGACAGCGTAAAATCCTTCTGCCGCCATACGCGTCGGGGATTTCCGATCGGGAATCTTTCAAGAATACGCTTTTCCATACTGATCTTCCTTTCTGAATCTGCATCTGTCCGAAACACATTTATCCGATTTCCGCAAGCGCCTCATAAAATGCCTTCACGAGCGCGGGATCCGTATTTTTCGGGATCTCGCATCCGGCGGAAATAATCGACGTGTTGTCTGTGGTTTCAATCAGCATGCGGATCTCTTTTTTGATATTTTCGGGCGATGCATTCATTACGTTTCTCACAGGATCGATATTTCCGGAAACCGCCGATACGCCATTCAAAATCCGATTCGCCTCCTGAAAATCCACCATGAAATCAATATCCACAATATCGCACTTAAGCGTTTTGATATCCTCCAAAATCGGCGAAATATTTCCGCAGATGTGCAGCTTAACCATTGCGCCCGCTTCATGCACAGCTTCTACAATTTTTCGCTCGCGTTCAAGAATCATATTTCTGTAAAGCGATGGGCCGATCAACGAAGCCGCCGCATCGCCGATTCCGATGATATCAGCGCCCGCTTGAATCTGCGCCTTGGCAAACACAATCGCCTGCTCCGTCAATATGTCCATCACATCTTCTGCCCATTCGGGTTCCGTAAGAAGATCCATAAGCGCCAGGTTGATATCGTATACATCCGCAAATTCGGCAATCGGGCCCTCCACCCAGCCGATAATAGGAACCTCGCCCTTCACCTTCTCTTTATATAATTCCATCAGGCGAACGCCGTTTGACATTCTCCTTGCGTCCTCCGGCTTTTTCACCTTCAGCTTTCTGATATCCCCATAGTCTTCAATCACGCGCTTTACTGCATGCGGATGATCGTCCTCGGGGTATTCGATCGCGCATCCGAAGCCCTCCGCCTCCGTAAATGGATCAGACATAGAGGTAACCGCATCGATTCCGAATGCTTCATGCGCAATCAGATTCGCACGTACCTTTTCCTCCGGCTTCAATATAAAATCTCTGTATTTTACAGAAGCATACTTCGCCTGAAAGGCCATAAGTATATTGAGATTCGCTGCGCGATCTACTTTTTCGCCTTTGATTCTATTGATAAGCCGCTCCATTGAATTCATATCGTAAGCCCCCGCACTCATCTTCCTATATATTCATAATTTTCCCTATCATTTCGGTTCCGTACCTGTACGCTTCATCGTATACCGCTTCAAGGCTTTCAAGCGGTGTATCGGGCGTAATGCCGTTTCCAAACGTAAGCATGAATCGACCGTCTTTTCGTATGTAGGTATCAATCAGGAATCGTATTTCTTTTCGTACATCCTCTTTCGTTCCAAACGGTATCGTTCTCTGAACGTCGAACCCCGCCCATATGGTAATTTTGTCTCCGTACTCTTTTGCGATTTTCCTTTCATCCATCGTGTATTTCTGAATCGGATGCAGCACGTCAACGCCCAAATCGATAAACCTGGGAATCAGTATTTCCACATTCCCGCATACGTGCAGCCAGAAATGCATCCCCAGCGCATGTACATGATCGATAATCTCTTTGTAATACGGATAAAAGAACTCGTCAAAAATTTTGAGACTGAAAAACGGAGCTGTCTGCGTACCGAGATCGTCGCTTGTGAATATCGCATCCAACGCAAGCTCATCATGCGCGCGTGTGATCATCCGCTTGTAAAAGTCGGTAAGCGTTCTGAAAAGCCTGTGAACGGCGTCAGGATACAGATAGAAGTCAGTAAGCGAGTCCTGGATACCTCTGATCGACCAAAGCCTTTCAAAGTAAAAATACCACCAGTGACCGATTCTGTATCTTTCGTCCCTGCGAAAATCCTTTGGAATCAGATGTCGGGATTCGGGACTTGGAAAATCACTCAGCAATGCTTCCAGCTGCGTATCCCAGTCGTAAATAAAACCGCTCGCGTCAAGCGCCGACGCACAAACGTTTTTATCCATATAACTCCAGCGATAAGAAGGTTCATCCGCCGGCGCATCATATACGCCCGGAATCCCCAAGTAAATCACATTCACATCCTCAGGATATTCCGCGATCAAATCTTCAACCGCCTTTTGTTTTTCACCGAATGCGGAAGGATTGAGCCAAATGTTAAAAAGCACCGGAATACGCGAACAATTCCCCCGACCATCAATAACGCGCTTTATTTCTTCCTTAGAAATCGAAGGATATTTCATCCGCCTCATCCCCCATTTTCCTACTATTATAGGCTATTATACCGTAAAAATTTACATTTGCCAAGCTGTTTCTCCCATCCATTCTCCAGAAATATATTTCTAAAAAACTATTGACAAATAAGCGTAAGCGATGTATAATAATATTCGTTCGTGAGCGACACGAACATAGGGGCATGGTGTAATGGTAACACGTGGGTCTCCAAAACCTTTGTTCTGGGTTCGAGTCCTAGTGCCCCTGCCAGTCAATGAGAACGCAGAGTCGAGAGATTCTGCGTTCTTTCTTTTGCTATTGAACATTCCCCACCAAAGCCTCATACATTTCATCAAAGCCATCACCATACAGGTGAATGTACAGGTTATAGGTGATATTCACATCAGCATGTCCCAAGAGGCGCGAAAGTATCTTCACATCAATGCCTTTGTGATAGCAATTCGTGGCGAACGTGTGCCGAAAAACGTGTTCCCCTCTGTATTCTATCCCTGCTTCCTTACAAGCCATTCGCGTTTGGTATCGTAGAGCCTCATAAGAGAGCCGTTCGCCATCGTCATTGGTGAAAACCCATTCGCCTGTCCTGCGTGCGTATTGTTGCTCTAATATGCTTATCGCCTCGGGCGTGAGGGGAATGGTTCTCCTGCTGCTTTCGCTTTTCACGCTGTCCTGTACAAAGGATTGCTTCTTATTTGCCAGCCTGACAACCGTATTCCTGACATTGATGCGTTTGCGCGCGAGTTGAACATCCTGCCACCTCAAAGCAAGCACTTCACCAACGCGTAAGCCTGTCTCAATCATCAGCATAATCGCAAAATAACCTGTTCGCCGTCCGCTGGATATAACATTCAACAGGGCGGTTTGTTCTTGTGCGGTATATGCTTCAACAATCTTTTCAGGTTTTGCCACATTGTAGCGTGAGGGCAGACGAATACCAACGCCAGGGTCAGCAGGGATAATGTGAAGGGCGGAGGCCTGTTTCAGCGGAGCCGTCACAATGCGCATTTGTTTC
>JAFQKQ010000061.1 GCA_017396845.1 Clostridia bacterium | reverse complement strand
TTTTGAATTTTTGATCAAAAGCCGGGAAATATATAAAATTGCATATTTTCTTTCCGCTCCATGCAAATTAACTTTACATTTTCACGTTTGAGGGCTATAATGGATAAATCCGGGCATCCGGAAATAAATATTTGAATCTTTAGAAAGGGGTAAAGCCATGAAGAGCGTCATCGTTCGCGAATTATTCGCCTCTGTTCCCACCGATGTCATCCCCGGCGTCACCGTTAAAGGCTGGGTACGCACTTCCCGCGAAAGCAAAAACTTTGCATTCATCGTAATCAACGACGGGAGCTGCTTTAACAATCTTCAAATCGTCGTGGAGGAAAGCGCCATCAATAATTACGCGGAAGTGATGAAGCAAATCACCGTGGGCGCGTCCATCGAAGTCTCCGGTCGCATTGAGCCCACGCCCGGTATGCAGCAGCCCTTCGAAATGAAGGCCGAAAGCCTTACCGTGCTCGGCATAAGCCCCGTTGATTATCCGCTTCAGAAAAAACGCCACACGCTGGAATATTTAAGAACCATCCAGCACCTGCGTCCGCGCGCAAACCTGTTCCAGTGCGCGTTCCGCATCCGCTCCATCGCAGCGCAGGCCATTCACCGCTTCTTCCATGACAGAGGCTTTGTATACGTTCATACGCCCCTGATCACCGGAAGCGACTGCGAGGGCGCAGGCGAAATGTTCCAGGTAACCACTCTTGATATGGATGCTCTTCCGAAGACCGAAGACGGCAAGGTCAACTACAACGAGGATTTCTTCGGAAAGCCCGTATCGCTCACCGTATCCGGCCAGCTGAACGCCGAGATTTTTGCCCTTGCGTTCAGAGACGTATACACCTTCGGCCCCACCTTCCGCGCCGAAAACAGCTACACCGCCCGCCACGCAGCCGAATTCTGGATGATCGAGCCGGAAATCGCGTTTGCAGAGCTGGAGGACGATCTGCGCCTGGAAGAGGACATGATCAAGTACATCATCTCCGCCGTGCTTGAGGAAGCGCCGGAAGAGATGAAGTTCTTAAACAGCTTCGTGGACAAGGGCCTCATCGAACGCCTTGAAAGCGTAAGGGATGCCGAGTTCGCACGCGTAAGCTACACAGACGCCATCAAGATCTTGGAAGAAAGCGGCGCAGCATTCGAGTACAAGCCGTATTGGGGCTGCGACCTTCAGACCGAGCACGAAAGATATCTTACCGAGAAGCACTTCGGCCGCCCGGTATTCGTAACCGATTATCCCAAAGAGATCAAGGCCTTCTACATGCGCATGAACGACGACGGAAAGACCGTCGCCGCAGCCGACCTCTTGGTTCCCGGCATCGGAGAACTTTGCGGCGGCAGCCAGAGAGAAGAGAGACTGGATGTGCTTGAAGCGCGCATCAAGGAGCTTGGCATGCAGTGCGACGACTATTGGTGGTACTTGGAGCTTCGTAAGTACGGCTCCGTCAAGCACTCCGGCTTCGGCATGGGTTTTGAGCGCATGATCATGTATTTAACCGGCATCGCCAACATCCGC
>JAFQKQ010000060.1 GCA_017396845.1 Clostridia bacterium | reverse complement strand
TACAGGGTCTGGGTGGTCAGATAGCCCTTCTCGTACCACTCGCGGAACATCTTTACGAAAGCGCGGTTGGTGTCGTTGTTGAAGAGGAAATGATCGCCGGTGGCGCTGGTGTAGTCGGAACCATACTGTTCGCACATGGTGATGAACCAGTTGGACTCGGAGTCATAGCCCAGAGGGATGGAGTCGGGATCGATCTCCTTGATCTTCTTGCAGACAGCCTCCAGCTCGTCCCAGGTGGTGGGAACGGCGAGATTGTGCTTTTCAAAGAAGGTCTTGTTGTAGTAGAGAACCTCGGTGGACTTGGATAGCGGCATGGTGTACATCAGGCCATCGCCAAACTGCATGCCCTCGTTGTAATAACCCTCGATGAAGTCTGCCTTCTGCTCGTCGGTCAGACCCAGGATCTCGGTGGAGCCGTCTGCACGGGTGATTTCGATCTTGCTCTCAATCAGCTCGTCCAGCGTGGCAACCGCCTTGGCCAGGTTGTAAAGCGCAACGTGGTCCGGATAGCAGTAGGCGATGTTGGGCTGTGCGCCGACGGTGATCTCGGTGGAAACCTGATCGCGAACGTCATCATAGCCGCCGACGGAGGTATACTCAACGGTGATGTTCGGGTACAGCAGGTTGAACTCGGCGATGTAGGCGTCCAGAACGGGGGTCAGGTTGGAGCCCATGGTGTTATAGAAGGTGATGGTTACTTCGCTTCCGTCGTAGCCGTTCTCGGGAACGGTTACAGCCATCGCGGGCATGCTCAGGCATACCAGCATCATGGCAACGAGCAGGATCATGGATACGATCTTCTTCATGTGTGCGACCTTCCTTTTTAGTGAATTATGTTTAAGGCCGATTGACCTCAAAACCTGAGTAGCGGCTGATACATCAGCCCTTGATGCCGCTTCGGCTTACGCCGGACATAATGTACTTGCGCAGAAATATGAACACCAGGAAAAGCGGCGCGGATACCAGTGCGACCGCCGCCATCTGAACGGGGTAGTTCACGTCGCCCGATGTTTCGGTAAACGCGTTTCTAAGTCCGTTCGTGATCATTCTGTGCGCTTCGTCGTTTGCAACCAGGCGCGGCCAGATGTAGGAGTTCCATGCGCCCATCATCTTAAGAATGGTGATGGAGATGAGCGTGGGAAGCGCCAAAGGCACCATGACCTTCCAAAGGTACTTAATATCCTTGGTTCCGTCCACCTTTGCGGCCAGATACAATTCGTTGGGAATCTGCAGGAAATTCTGCCTGAGCAGATAGATGTAGAAAACGCTCACCAGGAACGGCACAATCAAAACCGTGTAGGTATTAATCCAGCCGAACTGGGTGACAGTGGAATAGTTGGTAATGGTGAAAAGCTCGCCCGGGATCATCATCGTGGCAAGAAGACCCGCAAACAGCATGTTCTTTCCCTTGAACTCAAGCCGCGCAAACGCAAACGCCGTTAAAATGGTAATCACCAGAGACAGAAGCGTAGACACGATGCCTACGATCATGGTGTTTATAAACAGGCGGCCAAGGCTTGCGGTGGTGAATGCGTCCATGTAGTTGGAAAGCATGATCTCGCGCGGCCAGAAGGTGGGCTTGCTCATGCGGTATTCGGCCAGCGATTTCAGGGAAGAGATGATCATCCAGTAAAACGGGAACAGCACGATCAGCGCCATGGCAATCAGAAACAGGTAGTTGAAAATCTCGACTAACACCTTTCCGATGCGGCCAAGCTTTTTCTGCCTCTGCATGTCGCGTGCATGCATGACATTTAAAGTCTCTTTCATCATACAGCACCTCTTAATAATGCACGCGCTTCTTGCTGACATGCATGTTGATCATGGTTACTACAAGAATAATGCCGAACAGTATCAGCGCCGCCGCGCTGGCTCGGCCCTGGTTGTTGGCGCTCAGCGCATCGTAGATAAAGCCAACCATGGTGTTGAGTCTGCCTGCGTCGTCGGGCGGGCCCATTTTTTCACCGAAGATACCGACGATGGAGGTATATTCCTTAAATCCGCCGATAAAGCCGGTGATGATGACGTATGCAAGCATGGGCGAAAGCAGCGGTACGGTGATGCGCATGAATATGCGCCTGCGGGGCGCGCTGTCGACCTTTGCGGCGTCGTAGTACTGCTTGTTGATGCTCTGAAGTCCGCCCAGCAGCACCAGAATCTTAAACGGAAGCGCATTCCACACGATGTACACGATCATTACGAACATGTTCGCCTCGTAGGAAGAGCCGGAGTTGATCCAGTTGACATGCTCGCCGCCGAAGAACTCAATAACGTTGTTGATGATACCCGCCGTTACGATCAATTCGTTTTCCGTTCCGTAGAAGGAGCCGACGATGTTGAACATAGCGGCGAACACCATGCCGATGGCGATGGAGTTGGTTACGTAAGGAAGAAAGAAAATCGTCTGAAGCGCCTTTTTCAGCACCTTGATGGAATTGAGCGCTACTGCGATCAGAAGCGCAAGAATGGTGGAAATCGGTACCGTCCATACGCACAGAAGTACCGTGTTTTTGAGGCAGCTGATAAAGCCGCGGTATTCGATAACCTTGGCAAAGTTGCCAAAGCCGATATACGCGAATTTTTCGCCGCCGGCGGCGCGCAGACCGCTGTAGTTATCCAGAAACGCCATGCGCACGGTATTGATGATCGGCCAGACGGTAAATATCAGAAGCAGCACGATCGCGGGCGCAAGATACAGCCACGCCTTCCAGCCCTGTTTACTGTTTACCATATTATTTCACCTCAAAAGGAATACGCTCCTGGATAGCCTTGTCAAAGAGGAACACCTTGTTGGGCTTGAGCTGATAACGGATGGAGGTCTTCTCCTCGGAGATATTCAGATCGCTGTTTACAATTGAGCGGATTACAGGATTCAGACTCGCCGCATGCGTGGATACGATGCTTACGTCTCTTCCCATAACCTCGATATTGGAGATATTGCAGGCAAGGCCGCCGTTTTCGGAGGGGATAAAGCCTTCGGGACGGATACCCACGGTGACGGCGCAGTCCGATACGCCCTTTACGTCCATAACGCAGTCGTTTCCGATGTACAGCTTCTCCCCGCGCACTTCGCCTTCAAATACGTTGATCGGCGGAATGCCCAGGAACTTGGCGACAAACAGGTTGGCGGGATTATCATATACATCCTGCGGTTTTCCGACCTGCTGAACCACGCCCTGCTTCATAACGACGATCATATCGGAGATACTCATCGCCTCGTCCTGATCATGGGTTACGAAAAGGGTGGTGATGCCGGTGGCCTTCTGAATGCGGCGGATTTCCTCGCGGGTCTGCAGGCGAAGGCGCGCGTCGAGGTTGGAAAGCGGCTCGTCCAAAAGCAATACGCGGGGCATTTTTACAAGCGCTCTGGCAATGGCGACGCGCTGCTGCTGACCGCCGGAAAGCTCGGAGGGTTTTCTGTCCATAAGATCTTCGATCTGAACAAGCTTCGCCGTCTCGTATGCGCGCTTGAGCTTCTGAATCTTCGTCATCTTGTCCTTGCCGGTCAGATTGTCCAGCGGGAACATGATGTTCTGCTTAACCGTCATGTGCGGATACAGCGCATAGTTCTGAAACACAAGGCCGATTCCGCGCTTTTCGGTGGAAAGCTCCGTAACGTCGTTTTCTCCGAAGAAAATCCGGCCGCTGGTGGGCTTCTGAAGTCCGCTGATCATGTACAGCGTAGTGCTCTTTCCGCAGCCCGAGGGGCCGAGCAGACCGATCAGCTTTCCGTCGGGAATGGTGATGTTGAAGTTGCTTACCGCGACTACCTCTTCCCCCGCCTTCTTATTGCGGCTGGGAAAAATCTTTGTCAGGTCCTTAAGGACGATTTTCATATTGTACCTTCTCCTTGATATCGTTAATAGGCAGACTCTTGAACCTTTTGCGCGTGAATCATATTTTTATATTCGATCAGCTCTTCACGGGTATCAAATATCATCTGGCTTCCGAAATCGACCGCCACGGTCGACGCAATCGCGTCGTGAATCGCCGAATGGGCGGAAGTAGAAATCAGCATGACAGCCTGAACCAGAAGAAGCGCCGCAAGTATCAGAGGACCCAAAATGCCTATGGTTCCGAAGAAAATCATAATGACTATATATACGGGAATCATCGTTTCAACGGCGAACTTTCCGAGAATCGTTCGGGCAAAGAGCGTCTTTCCGTATACGCGCACGCCTTCCTTGGTCATAAGCGCGATGCCGAATATCTTTTTGCCGAGCGTCTGACCGTTTCCAAACGCCATGGGAATCGTAAATTCCATCACGATAAAGGCGAGCAGTATGCCAAACGTTGTGATAATCAGCGTAAGCTGCGTCATCATGCCGTAGGCGTACACGGCTTCGTCATCCATCGAAAGCGCATGGTACGCGTTTTCGGCGTTCAGCTTCTCCTCTTCCGAAAGCCCCTCATAATCGGCGGATGACATATGAAGATTCACGCCGTATTCCGCCTCATATACGCTGTATCTATCGTTTAATTTTGCGGCGTATCCGTCGTAATTTACGGCTGTCGAAATCAGATACCCGAAAAGCGCCGCGACTACCGCCAGCAGAATCATATCGAACAGCCATGCAGAAATACGCTTCCACATACCGGCCTTCTGAAGATCGTAAATCATGGAGGCGCTCCTTCCTCTGCCAAGCGTATATACTGTTATAAATGCCATATAACCTCATGAAATATAATATCACAAATCGACGAAAAAATCTACTTTACGACAATAATTTAAACACATTTCACGCGCCGGTTATCCGTAAGCGCATTTCCCATTTATGTTGCCGAATCATATCATTTGAATTTCTGCCTTATTTAAGCAAATTTAATCTCTCTTCCAACAGCGCTTCACGATTTGGCGGTACAATTTCAAATTGACAGGATAAAACAAAATATACAATGAAAGGCGGATGCGAATGATCATCTGGGACGGAAGCCGCAGGCTTTTAAAGGGAAATCTTCATCTGCACACCACGTTCAGCGACGGACGCGCAGCACCTGAGGACGCAATGGAAATGTATTATCAGGCCGGTTACGATTTTCTGGCGATTACCGATCACAGAAAGGTGTCCGTAAAATCGACAAAATATAAATCCCTGACCGTAATCCAGGGCATTGAATTCGATTTTAATCTCCCGGGACAGGTTATGCACATCGTGGGCGTCGGCCCGAAGGAGGGCGTAGCGGAGGCTGTCGAGCGCTTCTTCAGCCCCCAGCGCGCCATTGACGAAATCAATAAAGCCGGCGGCTGCGCCATTCTCGCGCATCCCGCATGGTCCATGAATACGCCTGCCGTCATTTCTTCCCTCTGCGGCCTCACCGCCGCCGAAATCTACAACACCGTGTCCGGCCTTCCGTGGAACGCAGACCGCGCGGATTCCTCCTCGATTCTGGACGTATGCGGCGCAAACGGCACCATATTGAACTTTGTCGCTTCCGACGACGCGCATTTCTACAACGGCGATCAGTGCCAAAGCTACATCATGCTCGCCTGCGAAGAAAACGATGAGGAAAGCATCAAAGCGGCGCTCAGAAAGGGCGATTTCTACGCTACTCAGGGCCCGAAGTTCGAAAAAATCGAATTTGACGGAGAAACGATGCGCGTATGGACGTCGCCTGCAAACGCTATCGTATTCTTCTCCGACCTTCCGTGGATGGCGGGGCGCTCCAAGTGCGGAGAAGGCCTCACCTATGCCGAAATGAAGATTCAACCGGGGCTCCGGATGCGCTATATGCGCGTGATGCTGATCGACGAAAACGGCAGGCGCGCCTGGTCGAATCCCATTATTCCGGAAGAAACCCCGAAATAAAAAATACGCGCATAGACTGCCAAGCCCCTTCCGTTTCGCGTCTGTCGGCCCCTATTCACCGCAGGCGGAAACGGCAAGGGGAAAGAGCGGAATTGTGCGAAAATCAGATTCGTTTTTCCAAGGGGGGAATCATCCTCCCGCGGACTGCTCGGCTTCTTTCTTTTCGCAGCATCCCCGTTTCATCCTCCCGAAGGCTCTTTTTAAGGGGCGCATTTTCCATCGCAAAAAGTACAGCCGCTAAACACATTTTCGCTGTAATTTTTGTATTTCCATGTGCTTTCTTCAAAAAAAACAGCGGGCCGATTTTCCGATTCGTCAGAAAATCAGCCCGCTGTTTTACTATGCCGCTTATCGGCGCTTATATCCGATCCTTACGGCTGCTTGCCGATGGAAGCGAGGATACCACCGTCAACATACAGCACGTGGCCGTTTACGAAGTTCGATGCGTCGGAGGCGAGGAATACGGCGGGACCCTTCAGATCCTCGGTCCGCCCCCAGCGCGCAGCGGGGGTTTTTCCGATGATGAACTCGTTGAAGGGATGTCCGGGTACGCGCAGGGGCGCGGTCTGCGGCGTTTCAATGTAGCCGGGGCCGATGCCGTTGCACTGGATATTCTTTTCGCCGAACTCTGCACAGATGTTTCTGGTGAGCATCTTAAGACCGCCCTTGGCGCTTGCGTAGGCGCTGACCGTCTCGCGTCCGAGCTCGCTCATCATGGAGCAGATATTGATGATCTTGCCGTGTCCCTTTTCGATCATCTGAGGAATAACGGCCTTGGCGCAGATGAAGGGCGCGTTCAGGTCGACGTCGATCACCTTCCTGAAATCTGCGGCGGACATTTCGCACATGGGAATGCGCTTGATGATACCTGCATTGTTGACGAGGATATCGACAGGGCCTACCTCTTCCTTAATCTTCTCTGCGAGCAGATTTACCTGCTCCTCATCCGTTACATCGCAAACATATCCCTTCGCGGGAATGTTTTTCTCGGCATAGGAAGCAAGTCCCCTGTCCACCAGTTCCTGATTGATATCGTTAAACACGATCTTTGCGCCCGCCTCATACAGCGCTTCCGCGATGGCAAAGCCGATACCGTAGCTTGCGCCGGTAATCCACGCCACTTTTCCTTCAAGGCTGAAAGAATTCAAAATCATATTTCCGTTCCTCCCGTTATAATCCTTTATTTCTGTCCCTGTTTCCGCTTCAAACGTTCATATACGGGATCGGCAACCCGGCGGCGAATCATCTGAACCGCCTTCGAGCGTTTTTTCTCCGTTCCCTGATAACCCAGAAGGAGATCGATCAGATACAGTCTTTCAAGCTTTATAAGATCCTTCTTTTTATCGCCGTCCGGCGTAACCGCATCAAACCGCACGGCGCGGATTTTGTTCATGCGGCAGATCATTTTCGCGCGAAAGCCGTGATAATCCGATGTTACCAGCGCCGCGCGCGGCTTCTCGCCCCGCAAAAACGCCCTGGCATTTCGTATATTTTCAACCGTAATCAGGCTCTTGTCTTCCAGCATCACGCGCTCGGAGGGAACGCCCAGCTTTATAAGCTGATCCTTCATCACTTCCGCTTCCGTGGGATACCCCTTCGCCGTTTCGCCGCCGCAGGCGATAATCACGTCGGATACGCCCGAATGAAACACCTCCGCCGCCCTCCTGACGCGGCACAGCATTTCCTCATCGGCGCTTCCGTCCTCCTTGAGCTTAAGCCCCAATAAAAGAATCGCGTCCAGCTTTGTTTCGGTATTTTTCTTCATATGAATATTATATGCCCCTATAATATCCTGTGTCAAGCCGAATCAAAGCGCTTTCTTTTTGAATGACGAACAGCCGCATATTTATTATTTGTAAACTGCATTGACATTTATCTAATCACGACGTACAATTAATTCGAAATATATCTAATCAGATTGGGAGGCAGTTTCATGACCTTTGAAATGTATCAGAAAACGCTCGCCGAATGGGCCGGATGCGAGAAAGAAAAAGCTGAGCTTACAGAGGACGAGCGCATGAAAAGCATTCATCTTATGAAGGCGAGCATGTTTTCGGACATGCTGACGGTGCTCGGAAAGACGGAAATCAGCGGCGTCAGAACCGGCGTTATCGAAAGCATTCTTAAAACATGCATAAGCAAGCAGGAAAGCTTTTTAAAGGTCTGCGATTTTGACAGCGCCGACCGCGAACGGGAAAAAGCAGAAGCTATCAAAAGAGCCATGCGCCTTATGAAGGAGGAAACAGTATGAGCGACGGCCTTTCGGTTTTTAAAGCGCTGGCGGACGAGACGCGGCTGAAAATCCTTATGCAGCTAAAAGAAAAGGATATGTATGTAGAGCTTCTGGCGCAAAGGCTTCAGCTTACGCCGGCAACGGTATCGTTTCACCTGAAAAAGCTCCTCGCCGCAGGACTCGTCGAGCAGAAGCGGGATCAGTATTACATGATGTATTCCATAAAAATAGACGTATTAACCCTTACAATCGGCCAATTGGCGTTTCCCGAAGAGAATACGCAGACCAAAGAAGCGCTTCTGGAAAGCCAGTACCGGCAAAAGGTGATTAAATCCTTTATGCCCTACGGCGTCTGCAAAACGCTTCCCGCACAGGTAAAAAAGCGAATGATCGTATACGAAGAAATCTTCAATCATTTTGAAACCGGAAAAACCTATAAAGAAAAAGAAGTCAACGAAATCATAGGCAAAATCCACGAGGATTTCTGCACCGTGCGCCGCGCGTTCATCGGCCTCGGCTGGATGACGCGTGAAAACGGCATATATACGGTCGTCGGAATCGGCAATCGAAACGAAATGCCGTAAAGCGGGAAACGCGGGCGCAATCAAGCAGCATGCGCAAAGCCGCAGGCTTCTTCCCGCAAGAAGGCGCGGCGCATTCGGAAAATATTACTTTTGCATATCCTCCTGTTCTCTCTCCGCCTCGAAAGATTTGCCCGAATCAATTTACTTATCCCGGATTTTGTGCTATGATAGCTTCGGGATTTTTGGAAATGCCTTTCAACGGCTCTTCCGCCGACATGATATCATTTTGACGCATGGGCTGGAATGCCCGCTGCAAAGGAGGCGCCGATAAACGGGGATACGGCGTAAATCCAATAAAACGCAGCATGAATCCTATTCCCCGAAAATATAGATATTTACCCATACGAACGGAGGAGATACAATGATTGATATTACATTGATCGGTACGGGCGCGCTTCAGCCCCTGCCGCAGCGCGCGCTTGCAAGCGCCGCCATTACAATAAACGGTCATATTCTGCTTTTGGACTGCGGCGAGGGCACTCAATCCGTCGCAAAGAAGGCGGACGTAAGCCTTATGAAAATCGATGCCATCCTGCTTACGCACTACCACGGAGATCACACCTACGGCCTTCCGGGTCTTTTACAGAGCATCGGCATGGCCGGGCGCACGGAGCCGATTACGATTTTCGGCCCGGCGGGACTTTCCGAAAACATGAAGCCCTTTATGATGCTTTGCCCCTACCTGCCCTACGAGCTTCGCTTTATGGAACTTACGGATGAAAACGGCGAAACTGCGCCGATGGCGCTTAAAAAGCTGATCCCCGCCATGCCGGATGGGTTCATGCTGTCGCATTTTAAAACGGAACACCGCGTGCCCAGCATCGGCTATCGGTTTGAACTCACTCGCCTTGGCAAATTCCAGCCGCAGAAAGCGAAGGCGTTGGGCGTTCCCGTGAACGAATGGAAGCGTCTTCAAAAGGGCGAAACGGTGATGGTGGGCGAAAATGCGGTTACGCCCGATCAGGTGATGGGCGAAGCGCGAAAGGGACTCACGGTTGTATATACCGGAGACACCAACGCATGCGAAAGCGCCGTAAACGGTGCAAAAAATGCGGATCTGCTCATTGCCGAAGCCACCTACGGAGAAAACGAGCAGGAAGAAACCGCCAATGAACACGGCCACATGACGTTTTCTCAGGCGGCGCAGCTTGCAAAGGATGCAGGCGCGGGCGAATTGTGGCTGACCCACTATTCCCCGATGGTGGACGACCCCGAAGCGTACAGGGAAAATGCAGTCGGAATATTTGAAAACGCAGTCTGCGGGCAGGACGGCATGAAGACCACACTTCGATTTGAGGAGTGATATCAATGACGGACACGAAGGATATTCTGATGGCAAAACGCCTGGCGGAAAAGGTGAGTCATGCCGGCGGCCGGGTGTATTACGTAGGCGGTTTTGTGCGTGACCAGGTTCTCGGACGCGATAATAAGGATGTAGATGTAGAGGTGCACGGCATAACGCCGAAGCAGCTGGAGGAAATACTGGATTCCCTCGGCCAGCGCACCGTAATGGGCGCAAGCTTCGGCATCTACGGTCTTCGCCATTTGGATCTGGATATCGCAATGCCCCGCTCGGAACACGCAACCGGCCGCGGTCATAAGGATTTCGACGTGTTCGTCGATCCCTTCTTAGGCCCCGAAAAGGCGGCGATGCGCCGGGATTTCACGTTCAACGCCTTGATGCAGGATGTATTGACCGGTGAAATTCTGGATTTCTTCGGCGGCGTTCAGGATCTGAAGACGGGCGTTCTGCGCCATGTAAACGACGATACCTTTCAGGAGGATCCCCTTCGGGTATTAAGGGCCGCGCAGTTCGCCGCCCGGTTTGAGTTTCGGGTCGCGCCCGAAACCATCAGGCTTTGCAAAAAAATGGATCTTACGTATTTGGCCAGCGAGCGCATCATGGAAGAGCTTTCAAAGGGACTTATGAAATCAAAGTCGCCCGATATCTTCTTCCGCGTGCTAAAAGAAATGGATCAGCTGGAAACGTGGTTTCCAAACGTTTCGGTCATATCAAAAGATGGCGCAAGGTTTGAAAAAGCCATGCGCGCAATAAAACGCGCCGCCGGAAAGCGCGAAGGAGCAAATTCCCCCCTCGGCTTTATGCTCTCTTCCCTCGCCTGCCATTTTGAAGCGGATACGGCGGAGGAACGCGCCTCAGCCGCAGAAGAATTCCTGACGGCTCTCACAAACGAGGCGAAGCTTCATAAGTACGTGCGCAGCATGGCGCTTTTAAGCGATCAGCCCCATGCGCTCTATGCGGAAAATGCGCTTCAAATCGAATTTATGCGGCTGTTCGACCATTCGGAAAGCCCCGAAGATCTGATTATGCTGTCAGAAATCTTCAACGAGTCGGAGGACAGCGAAAGAGAAGATCGCCTTGTTTCTCTCCTTTCGGCCTATCGGATGCTTATGGCGGAGCCTCAGGTGCGCGGCGAAGACCTGATCAAAAACGGCATAAAGCCCGGAAAAGCCATGGGCCGCCTGATCGCCTTTTCGCACGATCTGCACCTAAGCGGAATCAAGAAGGAAGAAGCGCTCAGTAAAACGCTGGAATTTGCAAAGACGATGTAGCGGATGATTGACGCGTATCTTCGCGGCGCACCCGCGCAAGGAGCGGCGGTATGACGAAAAATGAAAAATGCGGAAAAGTTGCAGTGATCGGCCTGGCAGGTCAGTCCGCTTTCATGACGACGCATCATTTCCCCGCGCCGGGAGAAACGGTTTCCTGTTCATCCCTGTTCTTTGAAACGGGCGGCAAGGGCTATAATCAGGCCGTCGCCTGCGCGAGGATGGGCGTTCATACCGTATTTATCGGCGCGGTGGGCGATGATGCAAACGGCGAAAGCTGCGCGGCGGAACTGAAAAAGGAAGGCATAGATGCGCGCCTGATCAAAAAGAACGCGCCTACCGCCTACGCCGTGATTACAACGCGCTCAGACGGCGAAAACACAGTGGCCGTTCACGGCGGCGCGGCAAAAGCGCTTACGGGAAACGACCTTAACAGGAGCGATATCAAAAACGCGCTCACAGGCTGCGACTATCTGCTTTTGCAGAACGAGCTGTCGGAGGAATGCCTGTCGGCCGCCTTCGCGCTTGCCCAAAAAATGCAGATTCCCGTCATACTGAACCCCGCGCCGGCCGAACGCATTCCAAAGGAGTTATTGAAGGAATGCGCGCTCATCACCCCGAACTTCGGTGAAGTCAAATCCCTCGCCGGATTCACAGAAAACGATACACCGACGGAACAGGCGCTCAAACATTCTCTTAAGACACTCGGCATTAAAAAAGCCGCCGTCACCATGGGCGGAAAGGGCGCGCTTCTGATAGACGGCGAACATTCCTGCATGATTCCCGCATTCTCCCCGGGAAAAACCATAGACACCACCGGCGCGGGCGATACCTTCTCAGGCGCCCTGACCGCCTTCCTCGCCAAAGGCTATCCCCTGAAAGAAGCCGCCGAACGCGCCGCCGTCGCCGCCGGAATCAGCGTAACCAAAAAAGGCGCCGCCGGCAGCATACCGGCGGCGAAAGACGTGGAAAAATATCTTTGTACGTAAGGCTCACGCGCATTCCGTTACGGCGCAGGCAAAACCGCCGTTTGCCCAACCTCACAGCGCGTGAGAATTGCCCGCTTCGGCGGGCTTTTTTATGCGCACGGAAATTGCGTTTTATTCTTTTGTCAGCACACCGCCGTAGAGCGGGACGCGGAAACGGTCTGCAAAAAGATCGCATTTGCACATGAATATGTAAAAGAGATTCAACCCGCAGCCGCATAAGGATTCGTAGTTGCCCTGACCCTTGGAAATGCACACGTCCGCCAGCTTTACCGCCTCATCGGCTTCTTTCGGAAGGCGGGAAAGCACCGTTCCGGCCACACCGGTTCCGTTTGGAAGGATTTCATCTATGCATTCGATCAGGCGAACTTGTTCCGCATCTTCGAGGGTCGCGTCGTTAAGGGCCGGGAAGCCTCTGACGACAGCAGTAATATGAATGCGCGGATTCATTTCCTTGATAACCCTCATAAGCACCTTATCCGCGACGATTTCGCCGCAGTTATCGGTGAAAAACACAAGTCTCTTCGCTTTCATGATTTCGTCCTTGAATTCGGAAAACACCTCGGCGTTCAGGGGCGTTTGATCGGCTTTATCAAAAAAGGCGTTCAGCTTCTCTTCATCTACGGATTTCATAGCTCCGAAATCAATGAAATTTCCGGCCATGGCGAATTGCACGGCAAGCTTCATCGGATCCGAAGCGGCGCTTGTTTTCTGATAGAGCATTTCTTCTTTCGAGAGCATCATTTGATTAAAATAGCGCTTGATCTCCCGATACGCCTGTCCGGGGCCGAAAAAACGCGCATGAACGCGCTCGATCTTTTCAACCACTTCCGGCGCGCTCAGCATTCGGCTTTCCGAAACGGCTTCAAAAAGCACCTTTGCATATTCTCTTTTCTTTGTTTCATTTGCAGAAGACGGAATCTTCGCCATATATTTATCCAGCAGGCATTTTTCGCAGCAATCATTGATTTTCATTTATCAGCCCTCGTCTTTTGTTTTTTATCATTATAAGCCTCTTTAATAAAAAACGCAAATTCCGCCCATCGGCAGTTCTGCCGCCTGATTCAAACGCCGACGAAATCCCGTCGATTTCATATTTTTCGGAACATTTTGGATATACGCCCCGTCTATAAACCGGATATCAATAAAGGAGGATACTTTATGAAGAAAATGACCGCCCTTATCCTTTCGCTTATGCTACTTATGCCTTTTGCATGGGCCCAAAACGAGGAAAACACATGGTATGAAGCAAACGAAAACGTACTCACAATCCGCGTGCCTGTGGATGTGTCTAAAGGCGAAAGCTGCGAATACCTGATTTCAAACCCCTATGCGCTGGAACTGCTTACCCACGAATATGTTGACGGCGAAAACCTTTATGCGGCAAGCTTTTTAGCGTTCGCACCCTTTGAGGGAACCGCATCCGTCGCGGTATGCAGGAAAAATATGGACGGCACTCTGATGGAAGTAAGAAGAGCCGAGCTGCTTATGGACGAAACCGGCGCGATCGCCATTTCTAAAGAGTCGAACATCAGCCCCGACGACGATTTCAGCGTATTTTTCAACCCCCTGAATTACCCGCTGTTCCTTGTTGACAACGTCTACACGCCGGATTCCTCCGGCATCGTATGCATTGAAGGCTCGTTCGGCGATTATGCCTTCCCCGCAGACGAAGAAAACCTTGTATTCGTAGGCTTCGATGAAGAAAACCCCGTTACCGTATCCCTCGCCGAAGACTGCAAAATCAAGCTTTTTGCAGATTTTGATAACCTCAATAATCTGGTTGAGGTTGAGGATCTTCTGGCATGGTACGAGGACGCCTGTGAACTTCTGGGCTTCTCCTTCTCCTTCCACGCTGTGCCCGAGATGAACGAAAATGGTCAGATCACTTCCCTCGAATACTTTTACATTCCGTAATAACGCAGCTTTTCAACCGGAACCGTTTTTTTCGACGGTTCCGGTTTTTTCCTGAATACCCGAAAACGGAGGATACGCATGAAAAATATTTTCTTGATTGTTTTGATAGCGGCTATATTTTCGTCAGCCGCTGTCTTTTTCCAATCGGATTCCGGCGGAGACGTGAATACGGCAAAAACGCGGGATGTTGCTTCCGAAATGTACACACAGGAGGACATTGAATCCGCAGTACATACCATAATAACGGAATTTGACCGGCATTGGAGCGGCTGCACGCTAAATGAAATATATTATGCGGGCGATGAAGAAAGCAAAGCATACATTGGTCATGCAGCAAGTCACCGGGCGGATGAAGTGATCGTACTTCTGTCGTCCTTTGATGTAGACGAGTCCGGCGGCAACGGCTCATTGAATCCGATGAGCACATACAATAATTGGATGTGGATTCTCGTCAGAAGCGAAGGCGGGAAATGGAAGCACGTAGATCACGGATATTGATGACAATTCTATTTTCCCAAGGAAGGCGGAAAAGCATAAAAAAATTTCTGACGCGGGCAAAATAACCGCCGCCAGCACACTCATCATCGGCCGGGGCGTTGCAGGCATAAAGCTGTTCACGGGATATTATAACATCGCCTTCGGCGTATATCCGGCGCTTTTCTTTTTTTATTATCCTCTTCTTTGCAAGCATATATAAAGTATTCGGCTGCAAATGCCCCATTTCGGAAAAATCCGCCGCACAAACGGGCGATACCGCCCCAAGCGCGGTAAGAAAACAGAAGAATCATCCTATATCAGCCTCCGTTTTAACGGTTGTTCCGTGATACGGAATCTGCTATAATATTCATACGTATTAAGGATATTCAGCTTTAATGCGGGAATAAAGACAGGAGACCGGACACATGAACAGCATCTCGTTAAACGGCGAATGGAAACTGTATTACGCCATGGAAAAGGGCGGCAAAGCCGATACTTTTTCACCGGACATGATGAATACATGGAAATGCATACCCGGAAACGTGCCCGGCTGCGCGCAGGAAGCGCTGGTAGACGCAGGCATTGAAGAGGATCCGTATTACGGAGAAAACCTCTATGCCTTTACGCGCTATGAATACTACCAGTGGCTGTACGCGCGTTTGTTTTTTGTGCCCGACGCATGGAAGGGCGAAAGCATTATCCTTCGATTTGACGGCATCGATACCATTGCGGACGTATACATAAACGGCAAATTCGCAGGAAATGCCGCCAACATGATGGTGGAGCACGAATTTGACATTTCAGGCTTCGTAAAATTCGGAGAAGAAAACGAAATCCATGTGCACATTCATTCCGCGATGAACGAAATCAGGCGGCAGGAATACACCGTCGGCATGCGCGGAACCGCGCACAGGGCGGAAATCTGCCGCATAAGAAAGCCTCCGCATTCCTTCGGCTGGGATATCGCGCCGAGGCTGGTGACCGCAGGCGTCTGGCGCGGCGTGTCAATCGGCATTCAAAAACCCACGCGGATTCTCGAAACCTATTTCGCCTGCTCCCGCATTCGTGAAAACGAAGCCGATCTTCAGTACGCCATTCGTTTTACAACGGATGCGGACACGCTTGAGGATTTTTCTCTTCGCGTAAGCGGCGCCTGCGGTGAACGCAAATTCGAATTCACCGAAAATCTCGCCTTTGTCAGCGCAAACTACCGTTTTACCGTTAAAGACCCCGCGCTCTGGTACCCGAAGGGCACGGGCGAAGCGGCGCTGTATGAAGTGAAAACGGAGCTGATTCATAAAGGTGAAGTAATCGATACAAAGAAAGAAAAAATCGGTTTGCGCACCGTGCGCCTGGAAAGGGATTTTACGCCCGGAAACCAGAAATTCAAGATATTCGTAAACGGGCAGCCCATATTTATGAAGGGTACCAACTGGGTGCCGCTTGACGCCATGCACCACAGAGACGCCCAAAGACTGGAAAAAGCGTTTCAGCTGATCGCAGAATCCGGCGTAAACATCATCCGCTGCTGGGGCGGAAACACCTATGAAGATCACGCATTTTTCGATCTGTGCGACAGGGAAGGCGTAATGGTATGGCAGGATTTCGCCATGGGCAATACCAATTTCCCGCAAACGCCCGATTTTGTACCGGCAATCGATGAAGAAGCGGGCAAATTCATAAAGAAGGTTCGAAATCACCCTTCCATCGCCTTCTGGTGCAGCGACAACGAAATCGATTATAAAAACGAAGGCTTCGATTATCCAAGCCGCGAAAGCTCCTACAACCGAATCGCCTACGAAGTCCTTCCCCGCCTCGTACAATCGCACGACCCCTACCGCATATTGATTAAGTCGTCTCCCGAAATCCCGGCCGGCTTTTCCATGTATACGGTTCCGGAGCAGCACCGCTGGGGCGCGCGCGCATGGTACAAGGACGACTACTACCGCGATATCAACGCCCGCTTCATCAGCGAGTACGGCTTCCACGGCTGTCCCGCGCCGTCAAGCATAGAAAAATTCATACCGAAAGAGCAGCTGTGGCCGCTTGACAACATCGTATGGGCGATTCACAGCACCGAGGATGTGCGCTTTGAAAAGTATTTGAACGGCAGAAATGAATTGATGGCAAAGCACGTGAAAATTATGTACGGCGATATTCCGGATACGCTGGAAGAGTTTGCGCTGCTCTCTCAGATGTATCAGGGCGAGGCCGTAAAATACCAGATCGAGCGCGTGCGCATGCAGAAATGGGATAAAACGGGCATCATCTGGTGGAACATGCTGGATTGCTGGCCGCAGATTTCGGACTCCGTGGTGGACTACTACTTCAAAAAGAAGCTGGCCTTCCACTACATAAAGCGCGTGCAGACTCCCGTTTGCACGATGATCTCGGATCTCAGGGATTGGGGCTATCCCGTATATATCGCAAATGATACGCCTTCGGACAAAACCGTATCCGTCTCCGTCCGCGATGCGGACACAAAGGCAGAGGTATTTTCCGGAACCTATACGGTTTCCAAAAATTCCGCAAAGAGCATCGGCTCCATTCCGGGATTCATCAGCGATAAAAAGGTGTTCCTGATCACATGGACCGTTGACAATCAAACATACGCCAACCATTTCCTGACCGGCGCACCGGCATACAACCCGGAGGATATGAAGAGATGGCTAAGCGAAATCAAGAATCTTCCCGAGCCGTTTGAATATGAGGCTTAAGTAAAGAAAAAATAAAACGCCAAAAAGAGTTTCATTTATCGTAAAAAAGACCTGTAATCAATACATGTACGAAAAAGGAGCGGAGTATTTATGAAAATCGTCATCGTCGGCGGCGTTGCTGCGGGCACGAAAGCAGCCGCAAAGCTTAAGCGCGAAAACCCGAATGCGGAGGTCGTCATCTACACCAAAGGCAAAAACATCTCCTACGCGGGCTGCGGTCTTCCCTATTACATCGGCGGCAGCATCGAAAAAAAGGAAGAGCTGATCGTTAACACGCCCGAAAAATTCATGGGGCTCACCCGCACCATTGTATATACCGAAAGCGAAGTTACGAATGTCGACGCCGAGAAAAAAACCATAACGGTGAACGACGAAGAAGTTTCCTACGACAAGCTGATTCTCGCCGTCGGCGCATACCCCGTAATTCCAGGCGTCAAAGGCACGGATTTAAAGGGCGTGTTTACCGTACGCACGGTTGAGGACGCAATCGGCGTCCGCGAATACGCCGAGAACAACTCCGTCAAGCGGGCGGTCGTCATCGGCGGCGGCTTTATCGGGCTGGAGGTCGCCGAAAACCTGAAATCGCGCGGCGTAAATGTAACGGTCGCCGATATGGCAAACCAGCTCATGCCCGGCATTTTCGATCCCGAAATGGCGGATTATATTAGACGCACGCTTCAGAAAAACGGCATGCGCATCATGACCGGCTGTGCGCTTAAGGAAATTCACGGCGAAGCAAACGTAACGGGCGTTGAAACGGACGGCGGAAACATCCCCGCAGATATGGTAATCCTCGCCGTCGGCATCCGCCCGGCGACGCAATTCCTCGTATCCTCCGGAATCGAGATGGAGCGCGGGCTGATTGTTACGGACGATCAGATGAATACCAGCGTAAAGAACATCTGCGCCGTAGGCGACTGCGCGATCGTCAAAAACCGCGTGACCGGCAGCCGCCAGTGGTCGGCGATGGGCTCGACCGCAAACATTGCGGGACGCTGTCTGGCAATGAACCTTTCAGGAACTGAATCTGCTTATCCGGGCTGCCTCGGAACCGCCGTTGTAAAGCTTGACGAGCAGCTGAACGCGGCAAAGACCGGTCTTACCGAAAAGCAGGCCGCCGACGCGGGCTTTTCCGTTATCACCGCCGTAAGCGTAGTGGACGCAAAGGCGCATTATTACCCGGACTCCTCCGCCTTTATCGTAAAAATGATCGCGGATCAGGAATCAAGAAGACTGCTGGGCATGCAGGTCATCGGCGCGGGCGCGGTGGACAAGATGGCGGATATCGCTGTTGTCGGAATCAGCCTGAACGCCAGGATAGACGATTTTATCACGATGGACTTTGCTTACGCGCCGCCTTTCTCCACCGCCATTCATCCCTTCGCCGCGGCGTGCACCGTTCTTCTCAATAAGCTGACCGGCGGCCTTGTCTCCTTCACCCCCGCCGAATATGCCTCCGGCGCAGCCAACGGCTACCGCCTGATCGACGCAATGCCCGCGCCCACGCTTCCGGGCGCAAAATGGCTGAACCTTTCGAACATCGAAAATGAAATCCGGGAATTTTCGAAGGATGAAAAGCTGCTGCTCGTATGCGCAAGGGGCAAGCGGGGTTATCTCATGCAGAAGCGACTGCGCGCGCTCGGATATGTGAATACACGGGTGCTCGAAGGCGGCGCATCGGTGAGCGTAATCAGGGAACCCAGAAGCGAAGGCGGAAAGCTTACGCCCGATCAGATCAAGCGCGTAAAGGGGCTGGGCTGTCTTCAGGACAAGCGTTTTGACGACGTATTCAATGTGCGCGTGATCACCAGAAACGGAAAAATCACGGCCCTTGAGCACCGCGCCATCGCGGAAGCCGCCGAGCGCTTCGGAAGCAGCGAAGCAGCCATGACCAGCCGCTTAACCATCGAAATTCAGGGCGTAAAATACGACAATATCGAGCCTTTGATCGAGTTTTTGAAGGGATATGGCCTTGAAACCGGCGGCACCGGCTCCCTCGTCCGCCCGATCGTATCCTGCAAGGGCACCACCTGCCAGTACGGCCTCGCCGACACCTTCGGATTAAGCGAAAAACTGCACGAACGGTTCTATGTGGGCTATCACAAGGTGACGCTTCCCCATAAGTTCAAAATCGGCGTCGGCGGCTGCCCGAACAACTGCGTAAAGCCGAACCTGAACGATCTGGGCATCATCGGCCAGAGAGTTCCGATGTTTAATCTGAGCAAATGCCGCGGCTGCAAAACCTGCCAGGTGGTAAATACCTGTCCGATCAAAATCGCGTCGCTTCAGGACGGAAAGCTTCACATTGATACAGACGCATGCAACAACTGCGGCCGCTGCAAGGGCAAATGCCCCTTCGGCGTGACCGAGGAATATGTAAACGGCTACAAGGTGTACATCGGCGGACGCTGGGGCAAGAACGTCGCGCACGGAAAAGCCCTCAGCAAGATTTTCCTGAGCGATGAAGAAGTGATGGACGTAGTCGAACGCGCCATACTCTTCTTCAGAGACGAAGGCATTTCCGGCGAACGCTTTGCGGATACCGTAAACCGCCTGGGCTTTGAATACGTAGAAAACAAGCTTTTAAACGGCGAAATCGCAAAGGACGAAATTATGAATAAGACCGTCAAGGGCGGCGCAACCTGCTGATGACATAAAAAAGGATGCTGCGGAAGAAGTTTCCGCGGCATCCTTTTTTGATAGGGCAAAATTGCCAGGTATTGAATCGCATATTCCGATTGAATGAACCGGCAAAACGCATTACACCGTTGTAATCAGCGCTGTGGACATGCCGTCTTCGACGGAGTGCTCCATGCTGCAGCACATCGGGCGGAGCATGATGAACGACAGATCGTTTTCATCCTCGAAAGGATTGAAATCGCCGGAATACACGGCGCGCAGGAAGGCGCGTCCGCTTTTCTCCGAATATTCTACGTATACGGTCAGCTTGTCGCTTTCTTTCAGCTTTCCGGAAAGCTTCTGTACGACGATTTCTTCAAACGCCAGCTGGATGGCGTAAATCTGCTTCTGGGACATAAACTGTCTGCGTCCGAATTCTTCAATCGCGCTAACCGCGACAGGAAGATCCGCGTCCTTGGAATCGCATGCGATTTCAAGGGTTTTCAGCTGATGAATGAATGCGCCGGTCTTTTTCTTCCTGGGATGGTCGAAAATCTGCTCCGGCGTTCCGTCCTCGTAAATCACGCCTTCGTCCATATAGAAAACGCGGTTGGAAACGTCTCTTGCAAATTTCATTTCGTGCGTTACGATCATCATGGTCATGCCGGTGGAGGCGAGCTTGCGGATTACGGAGAGAACCTCGCCCACCATCGTGGGGTCAAGGGCGCTGGTCGGCTCGTCAAACAGCACGATCTCGGGATCCATCGCAAGCGTGCGCGCAATTGCCACGCGCTGCTTCTGTCCGCCGGAGAGCTCGTCGGGGTAGTTCAGCGCCTTGGAGGCAAGGCCGACCATCGTCAGCAGCTCCATCGCGCGGTCATAAGCTTCCTGACAGCTCTTTTAAGGAGGTCTATCGGTCCGCACATCAGGTTTTCAACCACCGTCAGATGGTTAAACAGGTTGAAGTTCTGAAATACCATGCCCATTCTGCGGCGCATGGCGGGCAGGTTGGCCTTCGGGCTGCACATATTCACGCCGTCAATCCAGATTTCGCCGCCGGTCGGGGTTTCAAGGCGGTTGATGCAGCGAAGCAGCGTACTCTTGCCGGTACCGGAGGGGCCGATGACGGAAATCACGTCGCCCTTGTTGATATTGGTATTCACGTCCTTAAGGGGCGTAATATTCGGATACTCCTTTCGGAGATGGCGAATGGAAATCATACTCATAACTGTTTCACTCCTTTCAGAACGTTCTTCCTTCTCTTGGGATCCAGGCGGATTTCTATGCGCTCCAGCGCAAGCGTCATGCGCCATGCGGAGAAGAAGTAGATTATCGCCGTAACAATCAGCGGGAAGAATGCGTCGTAGGTGCGGCTTCTGATGATGTCGGAGGCCTTCGTGAGGTCCTCAATGGTGATATAACCTACAACGGACGTAGTCTTGACCAGCGAAATGAATTCGCCCTTGATCACAGGCAGGAAATGCCTCGCCGCCTGCGGGAAGACCACCTTGAAAAAGCTCTCGGATCTCGTGTAGCCGATGGCGAGCGCGCCTTCGGTCTGACCGGGATCCACGGCCTGAATGCCAGAGCGCATCATTTCCGATACGTAGACGCTAAAGTTAATGGAGAACGCGATAATGGCGACCGTAATTGCGGCAAGACCCGTTTTGGCAAATATCACGTAATACAAAAGCATCAATAATACCAGCATGGGCGTTCCCTGAATGAGCTTGATGAACGCGCCCGCGATATTGCCGAATACATTCTTCTTCAGACGAAGCATGCAAAGGCCGAAGCCAAGCACCGTTCCGATCAGCGCCGAGAAAACGGAAATCACCAGCGTTACGCCAAGACCCCTTGCCATCAGCTTCCAGCGCTGTCCAAGCAATGCGTTTTTTTATTGTTAAACCATCCCCTTCCGTTCATACCGCGCATTGCATACGCCGTATACTTTGCAATGTGCTTATATAATATCACATTGGCGGAGATTTTTTACATCCCATTTACAATTTACATTATTATTTCATCCATATCGGCAATCAAAAAGAGAAACTTCCCGCCTGCAGCTGCAGGAAATTCGCTATATTTGCAGAATTACCGGTTATAAGCGGCTTTCTGTACTTAATTTTCTAATGAGATGCGCAGCTATAGAAAAGGAGTGAAAAAAATGTCCGAGATGTTTCTGCCGAGTTTTGATTCCCTTTTACAGTATTCCGCGCCCGAATGGTTCCGTAACGCCAAGTTCGGCATATGGAGTCACTGGGGGCCGCAGAGCGTTCCCATGTTCGGCGATTGGTACGCCCGCAATATGTATATCGAGGGAACGCCTCAGTACGAATACCATGTGCGCCATTACGGGCACCCAAGCAAATTCGGCTACAAGGATCTTTGCAGGCTTTGGAAGGCGGAGAATTTCGATCCCGACGGGCTCATGGAAAAATATGTAAAGGCGGGCGCGCGTTATTTTATGACGCAGGGTACGCACCACGACCACTTTTTCAACTATCATTCGTCCGTAAATCCCATGAACAGCGTAAACATCGGCCCCAACAAGGATATCCTCGCCCTGTGGAAGGCGGCGTGCGACAAGCATCGTCTGCCCTTCGGCATATCCGAGCATTTGGGCGCATCGTTTTCGTGGTGGCGCGTAAACAAGGGCGCGGATCGGTTCGGCCCCTATGCCGGCGTTCCCTATGACGGAAACGACCCCGCATACAGGGATTTCTATTTTGACAACTATGAGCACGGAACGGAAAATCCCGGAAGCATCGACCCGTGGTATACGAAAAACGAAGCCTATCACGCGTATTGGCTCAAAGCCGTTACCGAAATGATCGATATCTTCCAGCCGGAAATCCTCTATACGGACGGTTCTCTCCCCTTCGGCGCACACTGGCTCGGCGAAAAAAGCGGCGCATCGGATGATTCAATGTACTCGGAAGGCCTGAAAGCCGTAGCGCACCTTTACAACACTTCCATAAAAAAGCACGCTTCCAACCAGGCCGTGTACCTTCAGAAGGACAGAAACCCCGCCGTGTACAAGGTGGGCGTGCTGGACATAGAAAAAAGCCAGCTGCCCGGCATTATGCCCGACCCGTGGCACACGGATACATGCATCGGAAACTGGTTCTACGATGTGCATCATCCCTACAAGCGCCCCGAACAGATTATCGAAATGCTCGCGGACATCATTTCGAAAAACGGCTGCATGCTCTTAAATATCCTCCAGCGCCCCGACGGAAGCATTGACGAGGACGCGGAATACATACTGAAAGAGCTCGCCGCATGGTTTGACGTGTGCGCGGAAGCCGTTTATTCAACCAGACCCTGGCACGTCTACTGCGAAGGCGAAACGCGGGCAACCATCGACGGCTTTAAAGAAGAAAAAACCGCATGGAACGAAAATGATTACCGCTTCGTTCAAAAAGACGGCTATGTATACGCCTTCATGATGGGCGCAAAGCCCGGTAAGCCCGCCGTGCTCAGAAGCTTTTCCGATATAAACGTGTCAAGCGTAGAGCTGCTGGGATACGGAAAAGCTGCGTTTACCCAGAATTTCGGCGTTCTCACCGTATCTCTCCCCGAAAATCTGCCGGTAAAGTGTGCAAACGTTCTGAAGATTCGATAAAGGCGCTTCTTCTTAATGTGCTGCTCCTTTGAAAAAGGGCGCCGGGAGACTTGTATATTTCAAAGGAACAGAAATATTCGCCGGTTTACCGGCCTCTTGCCGCCCTTCCAATGGAAAAGAACGACGCGCCAAGAGAATATGCCGGCGGCATATTTTCAGCCAAAGCGCAGAGCGAAGCGACCCGGAACAGGGGACCGCATGAGCGGCGGAGGGACGGAACGCGGACAGCGTGTTTGGTGTTATAAAGATCGATTTCTCAAATAATTTAAAGGGGCGCTTAAGAAGCATTTTCTTAAGCACCCCCGTTCTTATGTCCGTCAGATTTTCTCATTAAGCGCGTTCATCAGGAAATCCAGCTCTTCGCCGGTATCGGTAAGGGTATGATTTACGGGCGATACGATGATTTTCAGCTTATCGGCGGCGTTTTGCGCTGCGAAAAAGGGTTTGATGCGCTCGATTTCGGGAAGCGCGGTGTTTACGTCAAAAACGGCGTCCGTTTCGCCTACATGAATGCAGAAATGGCGCGGCGCGATCAGGGCGCAGATTTCAGCGTCTTTAAACCGGTATGCCGAGCCGAACCATGAAAAATCGCCCCAGCAGTAATGATATCTGTCGTTATAAAACGCATTCGTAGCAGCCGCTTTAATCCTGGTATCAATCGCAGCCGTCATCTGGGTATAGAAGCCGCCGTAGGACAAACCGGTCATTCCGATTCTGTCTGCATCTACGAAATCAAGCGTAACGAGATAATCCAGCGCGCGCATAATGGAGTAAATTTCAACGGCCGCAATGCTGCTTCCGATCTGTCTAAGCTCGTTTTCCCGCGCCTGACGATTGTGCGGAAGATTATATCCCACGCGCTCTTCTTCGCCTTCGTCCTCGCGCCAAAGAAGCAGCTGAGGCGCAAATACAACCGCGCCGCTTCTTGCAAGTCTTGCCGACATATCCTTATATCGGTTGGGTCTGTGAAGATCCGCCGTCTGTTCGGGCGTTCCCCAGCCGCCGTGCTGGGAAATCACGAGCGGATGCCTGCCTTCGGTCTCGGGAATCAGAAGAATTCCGTAAAAGGGCAGGCCGGGCAGCGTTTCAATCGTAAGTCTTCTCATAAGAATCCCGGGCTCATATTCCTTTTCTTCGGAAACCGTAACCTTCGCAAGCTCCGTCCTTTCCTCCGTAAGCGGCCAGCCCAGCGTTTTCATAAGCCCGCGCCGATACGCCTGCGCGTTTTCCTTCATGGCTTCGGGCGTGATTTCCGCTTCGCGTTTTGCATCGATTTCTTTTCGGCGCAGCGCGATTACGTTTTTCATGCCGTCTGTATACGCTTTTCGGTATGCATGGGAGACGGAAACATCTTCGGTTTGAATCATATTCATTCCTCCTTACAGGACTTTCGAAAACTTCCGGGCGGCATGCTGAATGCCTTTTTGAAGCTGCTGATGAAGTAGCTGGGCGATGTGAAGCCCACTTGCGCGGATATATCGTTTACGGACATATCCGTGTTCAGAAGAAGCTCCTGCGCGTATTCCAGGCGAAGATCGTTGATATAGCTTCTGAAGTTGACGCCGGTGAGCTTTTTCAGGATTCGGCTGGCCGTATAGATGGATACGCCGATATGATCCGCCGCGTCGTTCATATCAAGAAGAGGATTGGTGAAATTCTTGTCGATGTACTGTATCAGCGCGGCCTCGGCGGACACGGCGCTGTTTTCCATGCCGCTTCGGATCTCCGTCTGAAGCGCCTCGATCATCTCCGGTATCTTTACGCGAAGCGCGGAGAGGCTGTTTTCATGAAGCACCGAAGAAAACTTCTCCATATCTATGGCGTGGTTTGAGGCTTCCAGCAGGCTTCGGTATAAATCCACCAGCTGATAACACTGATAGCGCTGAAGCGCCTGAGAGGAATCGCTCTGCGTAAGCTTTTCAAAGAACTCCTCCGCATAGCGAATCATATAATCGTCGCCGGTTTTTACCGCGTTTGCAAGCTTTTCAATACTTTCGTCATTCTGTTCCAGCATAAACATCGGCTGCTGATTGATATCCGACCGATAGAAATCGCTCTTGTCGGTATTCTGGGCCGTATGAAGCGCCTGATTGGCCTCAAGATACGCCTGCGCCAGATATGTGGGATTGTCAAACGCCCGGCTGTAACCCAAGGGAACCGTATCGCTTGCTACAAGCTGGCGCAGCGTTTTGGAAAGGAGCATCAAAGACTCTTCGGAATCCTCCGGCGCGCCGCACACAAATGCCAGATGGTTGTCGCGGTACATTTCTATGGCATAAATCGGTGTTCCAATGCCGTTGTGTTCAATAATCTCGGTTACGTTTTTGATCTGATCCAGCGGCGCGCACACAACCCAATACCACGGCGAATCCAGCGTAAGAAGCGCCATATCCTTTGCGGAAATCTTTCTGCCGCTCAAAAGCTCGTCCATGATCCTGTCTACGATCACTACATCCTTCTCGTACAGCTGATAGGTAAGCTTGCCTTTTTCATTGATCAGGTTGTAATAGGAAGAAAGTATGGTTTCGAATTCGGAGGCGAATCGTTCGGCGTCCGATTTATGAACCTGCTTAAGAAGCTGCGCGATGGGGCGGTAGTTGACGAATACGAGTCCCGCAATCAGAATACCGCACAAAAGAGCGCATATCGTACAGAGCAGCCTTGAATATCCGCCCAGCTTTTCAAGCCCCGCCTGCAATGAGGATTTATCCGTACATACGGTCAAAACAAAACCGCCGGAGCCGCGGATCGTCATGGACAGAAGCTGCTCCGAATACTGATCCTTATGTTCAGAGGCTACATTCTTATATATGATGTTTCCTTTCCCGTCCTGTATCTCATGGATTTCATACTCCTCTGAAAGCACGGTTGAAAAGATTTCGGAAAAATGACTCGGTGAACTCTTAAAAATCACATAACGGCTGACGGCGGCCGACGTACCGGTTCGAAGGGGCATAACATACAGAACATTGCCCTTGCTCTTCTCCCACGTAGCAAAGCCTCTTGCCGTACCGAAGGAATCGAGCAGATTAATGAACTCCTCTTCCGACATACCCAGCACGAACGCGCAGAATCCGTTCGTGCGCATTTTTCCCTGGTTTGTATATATGGCGTCGTTTGATAGGGAATACAGCGCATAGCAGTCCGCATAGGGGAGCGATGTTTCATAGTTCTTCATCAACTCCAGCGCATCCTTTTCCGCCTGTACGCCGTCATCAAGCGCGCTGTCAAACAGCTTTGGAGCAACATGCATTTTATAGGAAACTTCATCCATGCGGTTTACATAGCTTTCGAACTGAATGGCGGCCGCGTCCGTGGCGTTTTTCAGGCGCGTATCGGTCATTTCATATACATGATTCATGCCGTCCGATACCATGCGGATGGTCATAATTGCCAGCGGAACCGAGGCGGCTATAATGGCTGTGATCAAAAGCTGCAGCAAAAAAGAACGCGTTTTAATGATATGAGATAAACGGAAACCGGCAGATCTATTCATAGGCAAAACCTGTCCTTGTTATGATCTGTAGCCGAAGACGCTTCCGCAGCGATCCATCAAAGGGCAAAAAAGCGCACAAAACCCCCAGGCTACTTATCCTCTATTGTAAACTATTTTACAAAATTAGTCAAATGGATATGTATGTATATATTGCATAAGTCTTGGCGCTTATTATGGGGCGTTTTAACCATTTTTTGTTAGTGATATAACTCTGCGCAAAAAATCACAACTATAAAAAGCGAAAAAAACGCCCAATTGCAAGTTTTTAATATTTCTGACCAAATACTCTTTCGGTAAAATCACTCCAAAAATCGATGCTCAAGTCTTGTGCAAGTATTTAATATTGTAATCGAACCGACCAACCCGTTATAATAATGTATAATAAATGAGAGGATGTGAATACATGCAGCCAACGCTTTTAGGCAAGTCCTCCTGGCAGGCGCGCTTTTTTCGCTACATGAAATCCCACTGGGTTTTTTATCTGTTTCTCCTGCCGGCCTTGTTAGACGTATTTATTTTCAAGTATATCCCTATGTACGGCATTCAAATCGCCTTCCGCAATTTTAAAATCAAACAAGGCTTTTTAGGCAGCGAATGGACGGGATTTAAATATTTCATTCAGTTTATTGAAGCCCCCAATTTTGTGGAGCTCATCGGGAACACGATTCTTCTGTCCCTGTATACAATCATATTCACATTCCCCGTTCCGATCATACTGGCGTTCATGATCAACGAAATCAGAAACCTTCGCCTGAAAAAGACCGCGCAGATGCTCACCTACATGCCGCACTTCATTTCTATGGTAGCGGTCGCCGGCTTGATCAGCCTGTTTCTGGATCGCGAAAGCGGCATCGTGAATATCATCATAAAAGCGATGGGCGGAGAACAGGTTGCCTTCCTCGGCATGTCTTCGGCATTTCGTCCAATCTATGTAATTTCGGAAATCTGGCAGCACTCCGGCTGGAACTCCATTATCTATCTCTCGGCGCTCGCCGCTGTTGATATGGAATCCATTGAAGCCGCCAGAATCGACGGTGCAAACCGCATTCAGAAAATCATGTACATCGATGTTCCGACCATCCTCCCCACCATCATCATCCTTCTCATTATGCGCGTGGGCACGGTATTGAACGTCGGCTTTGAAAAGGTATACCTGCTTCAAAACGATTTGAACCGCGACGTGAGCGAGGTTATTTCCACCTATACCTACCGCTTGGGCATATTGGGAGGCCAGTTCAGCCTCACCACCGCCATCGGCCTTTTCAACAATATCATCAACGCGATCGTATTGCTGCTGGTAAACGGTATTTCCAGGAAGGTCAGCGATACATCGCTGTTCTGAGAAAGGAGCAATGCATATGAAAAAGCTTCTTAAGCCAAGGCACAAGGGCGTTGAAGCCAGAACGCGTTTTGACGTAGTATTCGATACCATAAACCTTCTTTTGATGTGCGTCATCATTTTTGTCTGCGCATATCCCATTTATTACACCATTGTCGCCTCCTTCTCAGACCCGAATGCCGTTATCGGCGGAAAAGTTTTCCTGTGGCCGATCGGGTATACGCTTGATTCCTACCGTTCGGTACTGAATTATTCGCAGGTATGGACGGGCTACCGCAATACGATACTGTATACCGCGATCGGTACCGTGTACAACCTTTTCCTGCTTCTGCCCGCATCCTACGCGCTGTCGAGAAAAACGCTCAAGGGACGCGGCCTTATCACCGGCTACTTTGTATTCACCATGTACTTCGGCGGCGGCACGATACCGTTTTATCTGGTAATCAAATCCTTAGGGCTTATCGATACGCCCGCCGTTATGATCATTCCGGGCGCGTTCAGCGTGTACAACATGATCATCACCCGAACGAATTTCCAGTCCTTCCCCGAAACCTTAAGAGAAGCTGCCAAGGTGGACGGCGCGGGCGAGTTCAGAATCTTCATGCAGATTATTCTCCCCCTGTCCGGCGCGATTATATCCGTTATGGCGCTGTATCACGCCGTAGGCCACTGGAACAGCTACTTCAACGGCCTTCTGTTCCTGAACAGCCAGAAGTATTTCCCGCTGCAGCTGGTTATGAGGCAGGTTCTCCTGATGAACCAGTCCATCAGCCTGGACGTAACGGGCATGTCCACGGAAGAGCTTGCCGATCTTCTGCGCAGACAGCGCCTTGCAGAAACTATGAAGTATTCCCTGATTATCATCGCCAACCTTCCCATACTGATCGCCTACCCCTTCGTTCAGAAGTATTTTGTAAAGGGCGTCATGATCGGTTCGATCAAAGGATAATTGTTACAGCTTTGAGCTGTGCAATATAAAAAAAAGGAGGTTTTCCCATGAAAAAACTCGTTGCTCTTATCATCGCTTTGATGATGCTCGCAAGCTTCGCCATGGCGGAAGGCGGACTTACCGGCGTTCCCGGCCTGCCCGTATCTGACGAACCCGTCAAGGTAAGCATCGCGCTTGTTGCAAACGGCGCTTCCGTCAACCTTTCCGTTGACCGCAACTGGATGGCTCAGTACCTTTCCCGTTACAGCGGACTTGATATTGAATAGTCCGTAATCGACTCCGCAGCCGCAAATGACCGCGTACCGATGATGCTGAACTCCGGCGATATGCCCGACGCCATCCTCGGCTACTCCTTCGATGCAAACAAGATTGTACAGTACGGCGTTTCCGAAGGCATCCTGCGCCCCATCAATGATCTTCTCCAGTATATGCCCAACTTCTCCAAGATCCTGGAAGATGATCCCGCCATCGCTAAGGGAATCACCGCAGCCGACGGCAACATCTACGGCTTCCCGGGCCTTAACAACATCTGGAACTACGACGTACGTCAGTTCATCCGCACTTCCTGGCTCGACAACCTCGGCCTCGAAATGCCCAAGACTCTTGAAGAGTTCAAAGACGTTCTGATCGCAGTACGCGACGGCGACGCAGACGGCGACGGCGAAACCGACGACGAAATCCCCTTCACCGGCTCCTGGGACGAAGCTCAGAACGAGCGCGGCTTCTTCATCCGTGCTTACGGCTATGTCGCCAACAGCGGCAACTACATTGCCATTGACTACAACAAGGAAGAAAAGGACATCATCTATATTCCCTATGCGGAATACTATAAGGATTTCCTCCTTTACATGAACGATCTGTGGAACGAAGGCCTCATCGATCCCGATATGTTCACCCAGGCCGAAACTCAGGTTCAGGCCACCATTCTTGAGGGCGATGTATTCTTCTCTGCAATGTCCGCTCCCTACGTATACGATCCCGATCGTCAGACCGAGTGGTGCGCAGCAGACGCTCTCGTAGACAACGACGGCGATACCCCCGTATGGCCCGCTCCCAACCCCGTCGCCCAGGTATCCCTCTTCTCCATCAACGCCGATGCTTCCGAAGAAGTAGCAATCGCAATTGCCAAGCTGGCTGACACTATGTACACCGTTGAGTGGTACAGCTTCGCCGCATACGGCCCGCAGGTAGGTTCCGAACTCGACTGGAACGGCGACGGCCACTACTGGAACGAGGAGATCCAGAACCTCTCCTACAACCGTCCCGATGACATGGCCAGCGACTGGACGCACCGCTGCACCAACCTGTCCCTGTGGTCTGTACCCGGCTTCCATCAGACCGGCTACGCTCCCTACAGAGTAATCCTCGGCCAGAAGTATCCCGAAACCGCAGTCGGCAAGCTGTTTAAAGACGGCGACGTATGCCGCGATGATGAAATCCAGCAGCAGCAAGCCTACAGCCCCTTCTATGTAGACTCCGTTCCCCACATGTTCTTCACCGCTGACGATCTCGCCCGTGTAAACGAGCTGACCGTTCCGCTGGATGACTATGTAAAATCCATGGAAGCCAAGTTCATCGTCGGCGAAATCTCCATCGAGGACGAGTATGATAACTTCATCGCCACCCTCGAAGAGTACGGCGTACAGGAGCTTCTCGAAATCTACAACATGTACTATTAATTCAAAGCCTGATTTCTTGAATTCATAGTCCATAATTCCGCCCCTGGAGTGCAGCTTGCTCCGCTCCGGGGGCAATTCTTTAGCACCGGTTGAATTTACAGCACATCATCCGTAAGAAATCTTAAAAAACACGCGTATTCACAGTAAATCGCGTAAAGGATGCCGTATGTATAATATCAAACTGGAAAACTACGTACCCAAGCCTATGCCCGCAGCGTCCGACCGCATCGTCGCCGCGCATTACTATGCCGCGTGGAAAAAAGGCGCGCCCGGCCTTCACAACGGCTTTGATGATCTTCACGGCTATCCCGAGCGCACGCCTCTTATGGGCTATTACGACGAAGAAAACCCCGAGGTATGCGATTGGGAGATCAAGTGGGCGCTGGAACATGGCGTGAACTGCTTTATCCACTGCTGGTACCGCAGAAAGCACAACGAAGGAAAGCCCGTAACGGTTTCCGACCTCAGGTGCGGACACGGCCTTCACGAGGCGCTTTTTAACGCCAGATATCAGAGCATGATGAAATTTGCCATCATGTTTGAAAACGGCGGTCGCTGGGGAAACACCGACAAGCGCGACATGGTAGAAAACTTAATGCCCTTCTGGACGGAAGAGTATTTTAAGAGAGAAAACTATCTGCTGCTTGACAACAAGCCCGTTTTGTTTGTGTGCGGAAAAAGCCATCTGGACGCGGCGTTTGCATCCGTTGAGGAACAAAGGGCCGTATTTGACGCCTGCCGCGAATACGCGAAAAAGGCCGGCTTTGACGGGCTTTTAATCGCTGCATGCATCTGGGATTACAACGAGATCAATCCGGAACTCTACAAAGACTGCGAAAATCGCGGATACGATTTTCACTTTTCCTACAATGCGGGCTATGCCCCCGAAAAGGACCTCCCGTCAGACGACGAAATCATCACAGGCCAGATAGAATTCCTGAAAAAACGCCTCTCACCCGATCCTACGAAGCACATACCCGTAGCTTCGTGCTTCCGCGACGCAACGCCGCGAACAACCGAGGCTTGGAATAATCTGGGCTTTCGTTTTGCCCAGGAAACGCGCTACCATTTAACCGCCGACGGATTCAGGAAGGTGCTGCGCGGCATGAAGGAAATTGCCGATCATCTTCCCGACGGCGCATGGGGCAAGCGCATATTCATGATCGACAACTGGAACGAGTGGGACGAGGGACATTATGTTTCTCCCTGCTATGAATACGGCTTTAAGTATCTTCAGGCCATCCGCGAAGAACTCACCCTTCGCGATAACCTGCCCGATTACCGTTCCCCCTGGGATATGGGGCTTAATAAGAATCTCAATAAGAGTTGGGATGAGCCGGATTTAAGCGAAATGTGCGAAAAGCGGCTTACACAAAAATAAACGGAAGGGGATATCGTATGTATAAGATTAAACTTGAAAACTATGTACCCAAGCCCATGCCCGCGACAACCGACCGCATCGTTGCCGCGCATTACTACGCCGCATGGAAAAAGGGCGCGCCCGGCCTTCACAACGGCTTCGACGACCTGTTTGCCTATCCGGAGCGCACGCCGCTGATGGGCTATTATGACGAAGAAAATCCCGAAGTATGCGATTGGGAAATCAAGTGGGCGGTAGAGCACGGCATCAACTGCTTTATCCATTGCTGGTACAGACATCTGGTAAACATGGGCAAGCCCCTTACGCCCAACGATCTTCGCTGCGGCCATGGCCTGCACGAGGCGCTGTTCAACGCAAAATATCAGAACTACATGAAATTCGCCATCATGTTTGAAAACAGCCCGCGCTGGGGAACCGCGCAGGATCTGGACGATCTTTTGAATAACCTCATGCCCTTCTGGGTAGAGCAGTATTTCAGCCGCGAAAATTATCTTAAGATTGACAATAAGCCCGTACTGTTTGTATACTATCCTAAGCGCCTGGAAGAGGTGTTCGGAAGCCCCGAAGCGCAGAAGGCCGCATTCGACGCCTGCCGCAGAGACGCAAAGGAAAAATACGGCTTTGACGGACTGATCATCGCCGTATGCGATACCGAGCCCACCAAGGAAGCCAACGACAACGCACTTGCAAGAGGCTACGACTTCCGCTTCGGATACAACGCCGGATACAGCGCCAAGGAACATTTCCCGCCGGCGGAATCGATCATTGAAGATCAGTTGAACCTTTTCAAAACGCGCACCGATATCGATCCTCTGCACTTCATCCCCACGCCCTCCTGCTTCAGCGATCCCACGCCCCGCACTACGCCCCATTGGATCAACATGGGCTATCGCTTTGACAGGCATAAGATCTGGTATCTGCAGCCCGACGAATACCGCGTGCTGGTTCGCCGTATGAAGGCAATGGCGGACTCGCTTCCCGAGGATGCATGGGCCAGAAAGATCCTCATGATCGACAACTGGAACGAGTGGGACGAGGGACACTATGTAGCGCCCAGCTATGAATTCGGCTTCCGTTATCTGCAGGCCATCCGCGAGGAGCTGACCGAGCGCGATAACCTGCCCGATTACCGTTCTCCCTGGGATATGGGACTCAACGGCAATCTCAACAAGACCTGGGAAGAGCCGGACATGGCGCTAATTTGCGCCAATAAATACGGCAGGAAATAATGCGCTTGCAGGGGGCGTGAGCGATAACGAAAGACGTATCATAAAGGCGTTTGTTTTCCGGTTTATCGCCTTCCGCGCCTGAAGTTTTCAAAATGTCCCCCTTGCCGAGAGGCTTTCAAACCTCTCCTTGCGCGCCTTAGAAATTTATTCCCTCTTTTATTTTGCGAACGCGGCCAAACTTCAAGCGCATGATGTTTCCATTATCAAACATACATCCTGCGTTCTATCCGCGGTTACTTTTCAATTTGTGAGGTGTTTTGCATGAATCGTAAGCCTGTTATCGCCATTGTTCCCTTAGGGCACTATATCTATTTTCAGCAGTTTGAAGGGCTTTATGAGGAACTGAATAAAAAAGCTTCGGAGTTTGCGGCTTATCTGGATGACTCTGTCGAAACCATCATTACGGATTATGTGGATGATGTAGACAAGGCGTTTGCATGCGTGCGCAGTCTAAAGGCAAAGGACGTAGACGGCATTTTTATGCTGCTTACAACCTATCTGCCCTCCGCCGTCGCCGCGCCCTTTGCCAATTATCTGGACGTACCGCAGATTCTGGTAGGCATTCAGCCAAGGGATCACTTGGATTATGATAAATGCACTACCTTCATGCAGCTGGCAAACGACGACGTATGCGCCATGCCCGAAATCGCCGGCGTATATCTGCGCCTCGGAAAGAAAATGCCTCCGTGCATCGTATTTGCCTCCAGCCAGACGGACTTAATCAAGCGCGAAGTGCTCAGCTGGCAGCGCGCAATCGCCGCCAAGGCAGCGTTCAAATACGCACAGTTCGGCTATCTGGGGCATACCTACGAAGGCATGTACGACATGCATACCGATCCTACGGCTTTTTCCTCGACATTCAAATCGCATGTAAAGATGCTCGAAATGTGCGAGCTTGCTAAGTATGCGGATCAGGTGACGGACGACCAGGTTCAGGCCAAGATTGCAATTATCAAAAATACCTTCTCCATTCAGGATCCGTCCATCGATCCGCTTACGGATTATGTACAGGACAGCGATCTCGAATGGTCCGCCCGCATGGCGTGCGCGCTTGATTTGATGATTGAAAACAATCATCTGACCGCTCTGGCGTATTATTACAAGGGCGAAGACAACAATCTCTACGAGCGCATCGGCGCAGCCTTGATCATCGGAAACACACTGCTCACTTCCGCCGGTATTCCGCTGGCAGGTGAAGCGGATCTGAAAACCGCCGCAACCATGCTCATCATGAACCGCATCGGCGGCGGCGGCTCCTTTGCCGAATTGCACCCCTTCGATATTGAAGGTAACTGCGTGCTGGTAGGCCACGACGGCCCACACAACATCGCCATCAGCGAAGGCAAGCCGATTTTAAGGAAGCTTAAAAAGTATCATGGCAAGGCCGGAAGCGGAATTGGCGTGGAATTCAGCCTGAAGGCGGGTCCCATCACCATGCTCAGCATGAATTATCTGCCGAACGGAAAATTCAAGCTGATCGCCGCAACCGGAATCTCTCAGGCGGGCAAAATCCCCCAGACGGGAAACACCAATACCCGAGTGGTATTCCAGTCGCCCGTCTCGGATTTCCTCGCCCGCTGGTGCGAAGCAGGTCCTACCCACCATCTCGCGCTCGGCACCGGCAATCTCCTGAAAGAGATCCGCTGCTTTGCAAGGCTGATGGATATGGAGCTGGAGATCGTAGAATAACCAAAGAATCTGTACGCAAAGATAAAACCGCATCAGAAAACACCGGATTGAATTTATTCAGCCCGGTGTTTTTCCATACGTTTTATAAGCGCTGTCAAAGGTTCGCAAGATTCCCATCGTCTATGCAGGTAATTCCCTCTTCGGAAAGCGCGGAAACCGCTTCATCCGGCGCCTGAACATGGAAGATCATGTATGCGTGCGCAGCGTCCTTGCCGCCTAAGAAGGCATACATATACTCAACATTCAAGCTTCTCCCGGAAAGCACGTTAAGCACGCGGTTCAGTCCGCCGGGCTCATCAGGAATCGCTACGCCCAGTACCTTGGTAACGGTGTAGATAAAGCTCTCCTCCTTCAGAACGGAAACCGCAGCTTCAAGGTCGTCCACAATAATGCGGACAATACCGAATTCGGAGGTCTCCGCCAAAGACAGCGCGCGCATATTGATCCGGTTTTTCGCAAGCGCATCTGTCAGCAGCTGCAGTCTGCCCGGCATATTTTCCACAAATACGGAAATCTGATTCAAACTCATAACAGTATCCTCCTTACTAAATCTTGCGCTTGTCAATTACGCGCACGGCCTTGCCTTCGCTTCTGGCGATGGTCTTAGGCGCTACCAAGACAACCTTTGCAGAAATGCCCAGCATGGAGCGCAAGCCTGCCTCCAGCGCTGCCTGACGCTTCTTGACTTCGCCCACATTGTCCGCGAACATTTCAGGCGTCATTTCCACCTGTACATCCAGCGTATCGCTGTTTTTAACTCGATCCACCACAATCTGATAGTTGGCCGGATATCCGGCTGCAATCAGCACCGCCTCAATCTGAGAGGGGAATACGTTTACGCCGCGGATAATCAGCATATCATCGCTTCTGCCCATGGGCTTTGCCATCTTGATGAATGTACGTCCGCAGGAACACTTTTTGCGCGTAAGTACGCAGATATCGCGGGTGCGGTAGCGCAGAAGCGGGAAGGCTTCCTTGGTGAGAGAGGTGAATACCAATTCACCCTTGGTACCCTCGGGCAGTACTTCGCCGGTGTTGGGATCGATGATCTCGGCGATAAAGTGATCCTCGTTGATGTGCATGCCGGACTGCTCAGAGCACTCGAAGGATACGCCGGGGCCGGAAAGCTCCGTAAGCCCGTATATATCGTAAGCCTTGATGCCCAGCGTGTTCTGTATATCCTGCCGCATTTCTTCGCTCCAGGCCTCTGCGCCGAAGATACCGGCTTTCAACGGAATCTGATCCGGCGTAAGTCCCATTTCCTTCATGGTTTCACCGAGATACGCGGCATATGAAGGCGTGCAGCACAGAATAGTGGATTTCAAATCCTGTATAAACATAATCTGGCGCTCGGTATTTCCGGAGGAAGTGGGAACGGTAAGACATCCTACCTTGTGGCTTCCGCCGTTAAGACCCGGACCGCCTGTGAACAGGCCGTAACCATAGGATACCTGGCAAACATCCTCATCCGTGCCGCCGGCCGCCACGATCGCGCGGGCACAGCAATCCTCCCATAAATCGATGTCATGCTGCGTGTAAAACGCCACTACGCGTTTGCCGGTGGTGCCGGAGGTAGACTGAATGCGGACGCATTCCTTCAGAGGCTTGCCCATCAAGCCATAGGGATATGCGATTCGAAGATCGTCCTTGGTAAGAAACGGCAGCTTATACATATCCTTCGTGCCTTTGATGTCATCCGGCGTCACGCCTTTTTCTTCCATCTTTTTGCGGTAATAGGGAACATTGTCCCATACATGCTTCACCTGTTTGACCAGCCGCTCATCCTGCAGCGCCTTGATTTGTTCAACGGGAGCACACTCGATTTCCGGCTGATAGTAACGTTCCATAAGATTTTCCTCCTTATATACCGCCTTGTTTTTGACAATCAAAAATCCCTGTATTGCATCAATACAGGGACGAATTGCTCGTGATACCACTCTGTTTCACATTGCCTTGCGGCAAATGCCTCATCAGGCTTCGCACCCAACGGATTATCATTCCCGCAGGCTGAAAAGTCTTAGCGATGTAACGGTCGCACCCGTTGCGCCTACTGATAATTCAGCGCACCGCTCGCAGAATGAACTTCACGGGGCTCTGATTCATGCCTCGCACCAACCGGCATTTCTCTTGAAATCTTTCTCCCGCTACTCTTTCTGCTCAAACGCATTTATCGATTCTCTTCTGTTGTCTGAGCATCATTTATGATAATCTTATTATACACGATACATTGACGGATTGCAAATATCCAGTTTTCATAATATAATAAGATATTCTTATTATTTGCGGAGGCGCGGAAATGAATCTGAACCAATTGCGGTATTACGTATCGGTTGCCGAAACCGGAAGCTTCACAAAGGCGGCTATGAATCACTATATTTCTCAGACAGCGATTACGCAGCAGATCCACGCGCTTGAGGAAAGTATAGGTACGAAACTGCTGAACCGAAGCAGCCGTCCGGTCACGCTGACGTCGGCGGGAAAAGTGTTTTTAAAAGAAGCAAGGGAAATCCTCTATAGGGTAGACGCCGCTTTGCTCCGCACAAGAGAGGCATCTACGGGGCTTGAAGGCGAACTGCGGGTCGGCTATACGAAGGGCTATGAGCACAGCGACCTGCCGAAATATCTGCGCAGCTTCCATCAGGATTACCCCAATGTGCTTCTCTCCTGCTATCGCTGCGACACCGATATGCTTGCAGCGGGGCTGATAAAAGGGGATTACGACGTAATCTTCACCTGGGACAGCACAAACATACACAAGGAAGAAAACCTGCAAATGCAGCTTGTTGAGCGCGTACCGCTTCGGGTTGCACTGTATGCCAATCATCCGCTCGCCAGACGGCGTCAGCTTACCCGGCGGGATCTACGCCGGGAAAACATCCTGTTCATGTCGCCCTCGGGAACAGGTGAATCCTTCGGCGATGCTTTTTACATCCGTTTGTATCAGCAAGCAGGCTATCAGCCAAACATCCTTATGCGCTCAAACGATATGGAAAGCATCCTGATGATGGTGGCGGCAGAAGAGGGAATTTCCATCGTCCCCGAATATTCTCATCCGTGGGACGTAGGCACAGAAAACGTAATTTTCGTACCTCTGTCCGGCGAAGGGGAAACAGAGGAAATATTGATCGCATGGCGCAAAACCGACGATAATCCGGCCCTTCAGCATTTCATTCAGAAACTGCCGGATGGAAGCGACTGAGCAGGCAAAATAAGTCGGACTGCATCCGGTGAAGGATGGCAGAACATTATGTCCATCTCCCATACTCTTCTTCCAAACAAGCGGGGAAGAGTGGTCAAGCGCAGCTGGACTGAGGAGTCCGGTAACTTTTGCACCAGTATTTCGTCTTTGTCAAACGCTATAAAAGAAACAAACAGGAACGCAGCCCCTCAGCCGCTCTCTTGCCGCCCTTCTTTAGTGAAGGGCGGCACGGGGCTGATGATTCAGCATAAATTGCAGCTCCTTGAATGCAGCGATGATTCATCTTTGTATTCTCCAGCATAATTCACGAGCCTCCCGGCTCCCTTTTCGTAAAAGAGGAGCCGGGAGGCTCGTGAGCGCCTGAGGATTTTTGTTCCGTTTTTTGTTGACGCTATCAAATGCAAAAACCCTCTCAGTCTGCTTCGCAGACAGCTCTCCCATAGGGAAAGCCACGGGGGCTGGCGGTAATGATAGACGGCGTATTGCGTTTATAGCAGGTTTTAGCGTCCCATCCACCGCTCACGCACCCCTACATTCCGGACTGCTTCGCTCTGCACTATACTAAAATGCGCTGTCTCAAAATGGCATTAAATATCCAAGAGAGACAGCGCCTTTCCATATGCAGTTTTGTGCAGCACGAAAACAGCGCAGCAAAAGGCTGCGAAAAAGTTCTCTGTTTTTCAGAATTGCCCAAATGATAGCTTACAATCCGGCAGGAAATGACTTGGGTACTTTCAGCTTTGACGGAAGTTCTTCGTAAACCCTTGGAGCAACTTTACTGCATTCTTGGATGTCGCTTTCTTCCATACGAAGCTGTACTTGTTCGCATTTTAGTTCAATCTTGGTTCCGTCTATAAAAGCAGCTTCCGGTCTCAAAAGTCCACTCTGATTCAACAGCAAAACCAGCTGCCGTAAGAATATCATGCCCGGCAGCCTGTGTCAGGATATTCCTGCGGCAGAGATTGAAGGTATTATGATCCGGCGCACACTGTCCATCCGGCAGTTTGATGAAGTGCAGGTTTTCGCGGCACATGCTTCCAGCGCACGGCCGGATAACGGCTTGCGCATGCAGCCGTACACTATGATCTTTATAAGAATCTTCGGCGAATACTCGATTCTCCCCAAGCGGGAGTATTCCGCATACACTTTCCTGTAATCTATCCTTTCCATTACGGCATTTAGCAATCTCACCGGCGCATTCTTGCCGATGGTTCTTTCGCAGTTTAGCGGCATTGCCAGTTGAAACCCGTTCTCCATTGCGCAATAATCTGCTTGCGGTCGATTTGTTTTCATTGCAGTTACATTCCACCGCAGGCGCTTGGGTTTGTACAGCCTGAATACCTTTTAGCAAAATGAAAAGAGCCGCCTCTTAATGAGACAGCTCCTTTCTTAACGCTTCGCGCCTTCCGATCGGAAGGAAAGCAAGCGGCTGGTTAACCGACAAACCTTCTCTTTTACGATTCTCTTTTCGTAACTGCCCAGTATCACACTGCGCAGAAATTCAAACCCGTGATTAAGCAAACGAAATCATCGTGCGGCGACATTTCATGCGCCAATGGCGCATTTGACATTGCGAAGCGGTATTTCACCCGTCAAACGAACGGATTTCATAAAAAAGCACTTGCCGAAGCAAATGCTTTTTTCCGCTCCTCAGGTAGGACTCGAACCTACAACCCTTCGGTTAACAGCCGAATGCTCTGCCATTGAGCTACTGAGGAATATTGATACCGGAAGATTTCTCTTTCGGTATCTTTGGAATCCGGCGGCGTCCTACT
>JAFQKQ010000059.1 GCA_017396845.1 Clostridia bacterium | reverse complement strand
TGGGGCCAGCCCGCCATCTCCCCCACGCCCGGAACCGACGCATACTGATAGAATGCATCAAGGTCGCCGTCCCGCCATGCGCGAAGCCGCAGGCGATCGCTTTCAAGAACGGCGCCTGTGATATCAATCGCCACGATATCGCCCCCTTACATATTTGCTCATCATTTTAGCACCTTTCATATCCCATTTCAATACATATTACGGAGGTACTTCTAATGAATTACTGGAGACAAAGCGATAATAACATCTACGTAGCCGCCCACAGAGGCTGGAGCGAACGCTATCCCGAAAACACCCTTGAAGCATTTCGAAGCGCCATGGATTTAGGCGTGGATCAGGTGGAAACCGACATCCGCGTCACCAAGGACGGCGAACTCGTATTGATTCACGATGCAACCGTCGACCGCACAACCTATGGAAGCGGAAAAGTAAACGAGCTTACGCTTGAAGAAATCCGCGCGCTCGATGCAGGAAAGGTGAAAAACCGTCCGGGCGAAGGCTATCGGGTGCCAACCCTTCAGGAATTTATCGATCTTCTCAAGGAATACCCCCTGATGACCACCGACTTTGAATTGAAGGAATATCCGATTGACGGAAACGAAGAGGCTGCTTTCAGCGTCTGCGACCGCGTTTTAAAAATGATAGAAGATAACAACCTGACCGACCGATGCGTAATCAATACCTTCAGTGCGCGCCTTCATGAGTATATTCAGGAAAAATACCCCGGGCGCTTCAAGCAGCACGTGTATTTCCCGCTGTCGCACATGGGAGATTATACAATCAATCCCTACGAATACGCCTACTGCGTATGCATGTTCGGTTCCCCCTATATGGCCGATACGCAGTCCTTCGAAAAAATGCGCGTGCTGGGCGTTCGCCCATGGGCAGGCGCAGCCGTAAAGGATGAACAGGGCGTAGACGAAGCCATCCGCCAAAAAGCCGAGCTGATCACCTGCAACAATCCGGACGTCATACTGTCCCTTCTGAAGAAAAAGGGAAAGCATGAATGAATCAGCGCATATTCTGCAGTTTCCCGGCGGGACAATATTATCTATTTGAGAACCGGCGGCGCTGCCCCTTGGGGACGGTTGCAAAAACGAGAAGCTGCGCAAAAAAAGAATCTTTTGATTTACAAGCCTCCTGCGTCCTTTTTTCAAAAGGCGCGGCGCATTTTTAGCAAAGCGAGTGCGAAGCGGCGCAGAATGCAGCCGTTCGAGCGGCTGATGGATCGGCTTCCTGTTTGATTAAATCATAGGAAGCCTGATAAATCGGCTGTAAATAATTACTCTTTTGGGCTTCGGACCTGAAATCGGCGTCCCATCCCTCCACCGCTCGCGCGGTTCCCCGCCCTTCTCAGCGGAAGAGCGGAAAGAGTCCGGTTCACCGGCAGAGTTAACCGTTTTTCGTTTTTTGAAACAGCCTTCAAGAGGCCGGTTCACCCGCAAGTCTTCCCTCTTAATATTTTCTCTTTTTTACAAGCCCCCGGCGGCAAGCTTTCATTTCTTCCGTTGACATCATTGCCCTATGGACGATGACATAGGAAAAGGCGCTGTCTTTTACGGCTTTTCGCCGTTTGACAGCGCCTTTTTTGTTTTTTACGCGTATATCAGTAATCCGCGCAGCTGGCCTTTAAGCCCCTTGCAAATGCTTCGAAACTCTTGGCAAGCGGTTTGACCTCGCCGTTTTCGTAATCGACACAGCATACTCTCGGTTCACCGTCTTTCCGGCATTCGCTGTAATCGAGTATGATCAGCCCTCTTGCCGGGGAAATCACATTGGAAATCGCGATACCCTGAATCTCCTCGTGATTCTTGATACCCTCAAGCAAAAACCGGCTGCCGAAGCGCCCCAGAAGGGAATACGGCGCTTCGCGTCCGATGCCGAAAAAGCCCGTGATCTGAACGAAATCGGAGAACTCCTTCGCATCCCCCGAAAGCGGGAACCAGCAGCGATTGACAAGTCCGCCGTTATGATTTTTCATAAGCTCGATATAGCTTGCGGGAAGCTTATACCCCAATTCCTCCTCAACATCGCGAATGATGCGCCAGTCGGGAGCGGAGGAAATATGCCTTCTCTCGGATTCCTTCGTATCATGCCAGAAATCCGTAAAATCCATATCGCTAAGCATAGGATCGGGCTCCGCTTCCAGAATCACGTCGGCCTCGAATACCTCCGGCGCTTCTTCTTCGATGACAATCGCGCCGTCCTCGGTTACTTCAGGCGCGGCAGCTTCCGGTTCTGCTGCTTCGGGCTCGGCTGCTTCGGGCTCATTTCCTTCCGAAGCTTCCTCTTTGGAAACGGCTTCCGCCTGAACAGTCTCCTCATCGGGCGTTTTCTGCTCATCGGGAGAAATATTCTCCTCGGAAGGCGCGTTCATTTCCGCCGCATCATTGATACCGCCGGAAACCTTTTCAACATCTTCTAAAGAGTCGGAAGGGATGTTTTCCTCCTGAGGCTGACGCGCCTGAACTTCCTGCGCCTCGTTCTCCTCCGCCTTCTTCTTCCGCTTGAACCAATCAAAAATGCCCATGGTTCTCCTCCTCGTTCAGGGGTTTGACAAAGTGAATTACATGCTTACGCACCTTATAGCCGAAAGCGGCGTAAAATGCATGCGCCGTTTTGCGATCTGTACCGGAATGAAGCGATATCGTTTGAGCGCCCATCGCTATCGCCCATTTTTCCACAGCGGTTACGAGCGCTTTTGCCGCGCCCCGCCTTCGAAAAACGGGCAACACGGCAAGCGCATGAACATAGCAAACGGGCAATGAATACACGGGATGAACGATCTGAGCCTGAATATACCCCGCCAATACGTCGTCGGCAATCGCAGAAAAGCAGGATAACGTTCCCTCTTCCGCGCATCTGGTCAACGCCGATTGAACCACGGATACATCATGCTCATATCCGAAGCACTCTCGATTGACGGCAAGTATATCTTCCGCATCCGAAAGCACGGCGGGGCGAACGGCAATCACTGGGGAACTACCTTCACCGCGAGCACGGCGTTCTCGCCGTTGATCTTCATTTCGCGAACGAACGCGCCTTCCTCGGCGTCTGCATTCTCGGCGGATACAGCCAGAACCGCGCGCATGAGATCGCTCTTGCCCTCTTCAAGGATCGCGCTGAGCTTATCGGTCGTGCGCCAGGCGAGCGCGATGCGGTCGGTTACTTCGAAGCCCGCTTCTTTGCGCATGGTCTGTACCTTGCTGATGACCTCGCGCACAAAGCCCTCGCTGATCAGCTCATCCGTAAGGTTGGTATCAAGTACAACGGTGTAGGAGCTGTCGCTTTCGGCAACGAAGCCGGGCTTCTTGTCAAGGCTTGTAAGCACATCGTCCTTTTCAAGCTCGATCTTTACGCCGTCGATTTCAAACGTCACGATTTCGCCGCGCTCAAATGCGTCTACTACTTCATTTCCGTCCATTACCTGCAGCTGCTGGCCGATCTTTCCAAGAAGCTTTCCGTACTTTTTGCCGAGCGTGCGCATCTGGGGCTTCAGCTGATAGGTGGTGAATTCGCGTGCGTCGGTTACAAACTCAATCGTCTTTACATTGAGCTCGCTCTTGATGAGCTCCGCGATTTCGCCGGACAGCGCTTCGCCCTTTACGAGGCAGCGGGACAAGGGCTGGCGAACCTTGAGGGACGCGGCGTTTCTCGCGGCGCGGCCCAGCTGAACAACGCTCATAACCTCTTCCATGCCCGTCTCGAGTTCCTTGTCTACGAGGCTGAGATCCGCTGCAGGATAGTCGCAAAGGTGTACGGATTCGGGCGCGCCGGGAACATTGTTCTTTACCAGATTCTGGTACATGTTCTCGGTCATGAACGGGATATACGGCGCGAGGAGCTTGGTAAGCGTTACAAGCACGGTATACAGCGTTTCAAATGCGGCAAGCTTTGTGCCTTCCAGCCCCTTGCCCCAGAATCTTTCGCGGTTCAGGCGCACATACCAGTTGGAAAGCTCGTCAACAAACGAAGCGATGGCGCGGCTGGTTTCGGTGATCTTGTATTCGTTCAGACCCTTATCAACATAATCGACCAGAGAATTGAGGCGGGAGAGCAGCCACCTGTCGATGAGCGTAAAATCTTCCTTGTTCGCCTTTTCGGTCACGGGATTATAGTTGTCGATGGAGGCGTACAGCGCGAAGAACGCATATGTGTTCCAAAGCGTTCCCATGAACTTGCCCTGCATCTCGCTTACGAGAGCGCCGGAGAAGCGGGTGGGCAACCACGGCGCGCCGGAGGCGTAGAAATACCAGCGAACGGCGTCTGCGCCCTGCTTATCGAGAACCTCCCACGGATCGACAACGTTTCCGATGTGCTTGGACATCTTGCGTCCCTCGGCGTCCTGCACGTGACCCATAACGAGGCAGTTCTGATAGGGAGACTTTCCGAATACCAGCGTCGAGATCGCGATCAGGGAATAGAACCAGCCACGGGTCTGGTCGATGGCCTCGGAGATGAAATCCGCCGGGAAGCGCTCTTCGAATACTTCTTTATTCTCAAAGGGATAGTGCCACTGCGCGAAGGGCATGGAGCCGGAATCATACCAGCAGTCGATGACCTCGGGCGTTCTGTGCATCTTGCCGCCGCACTTCTCGCAGGGGATGACCACTTCGTCGATATAGGGTCTGTGAAGCTCAATGTTGGGATCCACATTTTCGCCGAGCTCGACGAGCTCCTGACGGGAGCCGATTACATGCATATGTCCGCAATCGCACACCCATACCGGCAGCGGCGTGCCCCAGTATCTTTCGCGGGACAGTGCCCAGTCGATTACGTTGTCAAGGAAGTTGCCGAAACGGCCGTCCTTGATGTTTTCAGGCATCCAGTTGATGGTCTGGTTGTTTGCCATCAGTTCGTCGTGTACGGCAGTCATCTTGATGAACCATCCGCCACGCGCGTAATAGATCAGCGGCGTATCGCATCTCCAGCAGAAGGGATAATCGTGCTCAAATACGGGCGCGGAAACCAGCTTACCCTCTTCCTCGAGCTGCTTTAAGATCATGGGATCGGCTTTCTTTACGAATACGCCTGCCCACGGGGTTTCCTCGGTCATTTCTCCCTTGGTGTTTACAAGCTGCAGGAAGGGGATGTGATTTTTCTTACCGACACGGTTATCGTCTTCACCGAAGGCGAGCGCGATATGAACGATACCGGTACCGTCGGACATGGTTACATAATCGTCCGCGATGACCGTCCACGCGTTCTCGCTGTCGGGATCCTTTTTCACGGCTTCCCTCTGGAAATCGAACAGCGGCTCGTATTTCATGCCCACGAGCTCGCTTCCCGGGAAAGTGGTCTTATTGCTAACTTCTGCGCCTTCGCCCAGCACCTTTTCAATCAGCGCATCGCCCATGATTACCGTGCGGCCTTCGAAATCGAACTTCGCATAGGTTTCATTTTCGTTTACGCAAAGCGCGGTGTTGCTGGGAAGCGTCCAGGGCGTGGTCGTCCAAGCGTAGATGAAGGTGTTCTCCCGGTCCTTTACCTTGAAGCGAACGACGGCGGAGCGCTCTTTTACGAGCTTATAGCCCTGAGATACCTCGTGAGAGGACAGCGCGGTTCCGCAGCGGGGGCAGTAGGGAACGATCTTGTGGCCCTTGTAAAGGAGCCCCTTGTTCGCGATTTCCTTAAGAGACCACCACTCGGACTCGATGTAGTTGTCTTCATACGTGATATAGGGGTTTTCCATATCGCACCAGAAGCCTACGCGGTCGGACATATCCTCCCACATGC
>JAFQKQ010000058.1 GCA_017396845.1 Clostridia bacterium | reverse complement strand
TTCTCCCGTGACGACGCCGGCAAGTTCCTGCCCGCCTACTATTCCAACAAGATCTACGAGTCCGATCCCTTCGCCCGCCTCGATACCATCGGCGTAGGAAAGCTTATGGATCTGGCTGTGAAGATGGGCAAGGGCGAAAATGCCAAGCTCCACTGCGGCATCTGCGGCGAGCACGGCGGAGATCCGTCCTCTATCGAATTCTGCAACAAGATCGGCCTGAACTACGTATCCTGCTCCCCCTTCCGCGTACCGATCGCAAGGCTGTCCGCTGCGCAAGCCGCAATTAAGGCGAGCAAGTAATGCCGGTCATTCCACATTAGATACGTAAATCCATTCCATACGGCAGTGCGCTTTCCTGACGGCAAAGCACACTGTCGTGTTTTTTCCCATTAATTCTTTTTCGTGATTCTCATACCGCAAAAGTATTTCAAACCCCGTTTCCCTTTTTGAATATTTCAAAATTATTGTTACAAAATATAGACTTACAAAGCAATTTCGGTTATACTGTAATATGGTGTAGCGTATAGCAGACATTTACGTAAAAGTTTTACGAAAAGCGCATGCCGCTATAAAACGGATATTCGTGTTGAAACGCATTAAGGAGGGTCTTATTTGAAGTGTAATGCATGCGGAAGAGAAATTCCGGATCAGGCGCAATTCTGCAATTACTGCGGTTCAAAAGTAATCGCAAAAGAAAGTCCCGTATCTCAGCCTGTTCAAAAATCAGAAGCATATGCTGCGCCGGCGAATCATAAAACATCCGGCGGATTTGTGGTTCTGATTATCCTGTTGATCATTGTTATGATATCGGGCGGTTTCTTTTTACTGAGATACGTTGGTACGATTGATATATATCAAAAAACCGAAAGCTCGATTCCTTTCACTTCCAAGTCATCGCAAACCGCAAATCCTTCGCTTACCGCTTCCTGCAAATACGGCGCTTTGTATAAGGACGGTTATCTGACTTACGGTCTTGCAAGGCTGAAAATGCCCGGCTTTTACCTTCTTCCGGGAGAAAACGGAACAGGCGATTATCTCGTTTCAAATGACCAATCCGTTTATTTGAATTGTAACCTGATTACCTACCAGCAGCAGATTTCTTATGAACAAACCACCAAAGACTCATTGCTTTCTTCCTTGCGCAGCGGCACTATGAAGGATGCGCAGATGATCGACTGCTCGAAATCTTACATAGATGATTACTATGTCATATACTATTATGCAAAGGGAACTATAAACGGAATAGAGGAATATATCGGCGAGCTGATTGTATTTCCAAGTAAAAATACTAAAGAAACCATGCATTTTATGATGGAATCTTTGAACTCCAAGAGTCTTGATCAGATGTCGCAAATCATTCAGTCGCTCGATATTTCAAGCAGCTACAAGCTTGCATCGGAAGACACAGGTTCTTTATCGCCCAATTCGATAACGGTAAAATAGCGCAGTCACTGCGGTCAAAAGCAACAGAGAAAGGCAGGGTTTCAAATGAACACAGGATATCCTCAGAACCGAGCAGGGCGGAACTATAACGCTCAGAATTCATTCCAGCAAAATACACTGGAAAGGAAAATCAGCGGCGCAAGCATTCCTGCGGCAATATGCCTTTTACTGCGACTCGTATTATTGATTTTGTATTATGCAGTTGACCAGGATTTTGTACGTTTTCTCTTTTACAATTACACCCTCATTTTTACGTTTGTTCTGTATATCTTCTTAGCAATAGCAGCCTTCATAACTGCAGGTACGCGCAAAGCCTCCGTTATGTACCTCATTGGATTTTCATTTTTATTTCTTTTGTCCGTAGATTCACTCAAAACTTTCCTAGAGCACGCAAACCTCTACGCAAATATGAAACACATTGCGATTTTCACTTTTGTTATTAACATATGTTTTGTTCTGTCTAATCTGTTCATGCTTCTTTTTTCCATTTTCTCCCTTGAGTCTGCAAGAGAGAGATACGGAAGCTTTGTACGCGCCGCATGGTTTATCCCTATTGTTCTAATGATTCCATGTCTCTATAACAATATCCGCAGCCTCAATCTTATATTTAGTATCAATATGATTATCAAATACGGCCGATACGACGTCTTTGACTCTTTAGATCTCTATCCATTAAGTCAGATTTTATATTCGTTAGTCTATCTCTTTATGCCCATTGCTTTTCGCCGTATTTGCAAAAAAGGCGCAAGCCAAAAACTCTTAAAACCCTCTTTGCAGCCGAGCACCGTCTCCGTAAACAATATTCCTGCTCAAACGACGTTTGCACCTGCCGAACCTTCTGAAGGGAGAGTATCCCTGAGCAAGCGCGAAAGCGCACCTCAGACGCCTTCCGCGCCTAATATGGCTTCACAGGAGAAGGTGCCCCTGGACAAGCGCGCAAGCGCTGCCCAAACGCCAGTATACGATGATGAAACCAAGAAGCAGCTTGACGCGCTTAAAGACCTTTTGGCATGCGGAATACTCACCCAGGAAGAATACGATGAGAACGAACGTAAACTCACTCAGAAATAAGGAGATTGAAGCCGGATGAATGAGATTTTGAAATTGCTCAACGCGCTCACGGCAGACGAGCTGGACGGCGTGATCACGCGTGCAAAACTCATATATGAAAAAAAGCGTAAGGAAGAAGCCGAGCAGGCCATTCTTGAAAGAGAAAGAAAACGCCTGGAGCTGATCGAACAGGAGAAAAAACGCCAGGAAGAAATTCTTGAGCTGCAGAGAAAAATTAAGGAGCTGCAGAGCCAGTCCGTTTCCATCCCCGAACCGGTTGAAATTATCAAAGAAGAAAGCTTCGCCGCGCATAGCAGCGCCGAGTCCGCAGAAAGCGTACAGATTCCCGTTCCTGCACCGGCTGCAGCGCCTGTTGCGCCCCCGGCTGCGTCTGTGGTTATCAACCCTCCGACTCAGCCCGAAGAGAAACCTTCGCAGTCTGCGGCCGCCGTTTCATGTCCTTATTGCAGCCAGTTAAATCCCGCAGACAGCCTTTACTGCTTGAATTGCGGTCAGAAAATCCAGCAGAAAACATCTCCCGCCATAAAACCCTCGGAAGCGCCGAAGAGTTCTGCCCCTCATATCGCGCCGCAGAGCACGCCTCAGCCGGCTCCTGCGCCGCAAGCGCCTCAAAAACCGGGCGCCGAGGTTCGTTATGTCGATACATTGATCAAGGAATGGACGATGCTGCCCGGCGAGAAAATCGTCAAAGGGAATCATGATATTACACTCATAAAGCCCGAACCGACCGATAAGATGATTTACATCCTCACCATTACCAATCAGCGTCTTCTTTTTTCACGAGAAAGCACTGCATCCCGTAATTTGAAAAGAGGCGCAGCGGCCGGCGCCGGACTGCTTGGATCCCTCATTGCAAACCGTGTAACGGAAGGCCCCAAGCCTTGGCTTGAGATTCCGCTTTCCGCCATCAAAGACTGCGGCCTTTCTGGACGAAAAGAATACTTCATTGAGGCGAACACCATATACCTTCTGAAAGACAAAGGATACGACCGAATACTTCCGATGCTGATAAAGCAAGCAAAATAGAACATATTCAGGCGCTCAAGAATTTAAGTTCTTAAGCGCCTTTTTTATTGTTTCCCTCTGCCGTCATAACGCAGCGCATGAAAACCCGAACACAGCGCAAAATCGAAACAGCAGCCCCCTCCCCTTGGCTCTCCCTTCTTGTGCGCCAAGGAGGATATTGCAAATGTATATTTTTTGCAGCACGCCATGCTATAGAAATCTAAACAAGGCCCCTGTACCCGGCTTGACCTTCTTCTAAACGTCCCGCTTTATGTCTTCAATGCCCCGTAAAGCATATATTATCATCATCCGGGAGCGCCTGCTTATAATCTCATTCGCTTCATATCCCTTATACCTGATTATGCGGCTCTCCAAATTACAATGCAATTCATAAGCCAATCCCCTTTTACACGAGTACATTTTTTCTTCCGGGCTTCCACAAAAACAGCAGAAAAGAGCGCTAAAGCATCCGTCTTCAGCACTCTTTTTTTCATTATTTCTCAAAATGCGATTTCATCCGCGCCTGTTCCCTATTAAAACTCAATCTGCGCATGCTTCCCGTCGGCTATATAGGCGTTCTCCATAAGCTCGGTAAGCTCGATGCCTTCGTTTACGCCGAACTCAACCTTTTTGCCATAGAGCACGGAATCGACAAACTGGCGGATGGGTTCCTTAGCGGGAGCGGGGAGTTTGGGCGTGATCCAGCCGTTGTTGTCGCTGTTTTCAATGGTGCTCACGCGCACTCTCAGCTTGCCGTTTTCAGACAGTATCACACCCTTGGTTCCGTATACTTCGCAGATTCTGGGCGTATAGGGCGACACAAGACTGGTTTCGGCCACCGCGAGCGCTCCGTTTTCGAAGCGGATCATAGAAATTGCATCGTCTTCCACGGTGCGGTTCGTATGGTTGGAAAACGCAGACTGAATGGAGACGGGTTTTCCAAGGAACCAACGGGAGAGATACATAGGATGCGCGCCCAGATCCATCATCGCGCCGCCGCCGGTAGTTGCAGGATCATACCAGTACTCGGGAAGCCAGTTGGCCAAAGATCCGTTATGGCAGTTCCTTACTCTGAACAGCGTGATTTCGCCAAGCATGCCGCTTTCGATAGCATTCTTAATGAAGATGTTCTCGGGGAAGCAGCGATGCGGGAAGGAGATCGTGAATATGACGCCGTTATCCTCTACCGCCTTTTTCACCCGCTCACAATCTGCGACCGTAAGGCACATTACCTTTTCGGTGAATATGTGCTTCTTGGCGTTTGCGGCCTTGATCATAAGCTCCGCATGCATGTTGGTGGGCGAACAGATCGCAACCGCGTCCACATCCTCCCTTTTGAGAAGCGCATCGTAATCCGCTTCAAAAGGTACGTTCATTTGCTTTGCCCACGCTTCGCCGCGCGCCCGATCATCGTCCCATACGCAACTTACGCATGCATCCTCAAAGCCGTTAAACTGCTTTGCGTATCCTTCTGCGTGCACATGCCATTTGCTTACCATTGCAACTCTCAGCATATTTCTTCCTCCGTTCTCAGCCGCGCGCAAGCTTTGCGCGAATCTTAGTGGACACGAACTCGATGATCATCATGAGGATAATCATACCGAACAGGAACGAACCGACGATGCTCCAGCGTCTTCCGGAAATCGCCTGAATGAGCGCTGCGCCGATACCGCCTGCGCCTACGATGCCGAGGGTAGTAGCGTCCTTTAAGTTGATGTCAAAGCGGTAAATGATGGTGGAAATAAAGTTCGCTGTCAGCTGCGGAATGATTCCGTAGCGAATCTTCTGGAAGGTGGTGCAGCCGCAAGCGTCGAGGGATTCCAGAATCTTGGTGTCAAGATCTTCAATAGCAGTGATATACATTTTGGATATCATGCCGATGGAGCAAAGCGACTGCGTAAGCACTCCGCAGAAAGCGCCTGGGCCGGTAACGCGAATCCAGCACAGCGCCCATACAAAGCTGGGGATGGTTCGTATGGCGAGTATGATCGAGCGGATGATAAACGCAAACCACTTCGGAACTACGTTTTCGGAAGCCATAAACGCAACCGGAATAGCAATCATGCCGCCGATCAGCGTACCCAGAAGCGCAATCGCGATGGTTTCCAGAAGCAGATACGGCACCTTGTCCGCGCCGAGTGAGAGAATGTACGCCTTATCCGGGTGCGTAATTCCGTATACGATACCGTAAGCAACCTCGCTTCCCTTGGAAGCAAAGCCCTTCCACTCAATGGAAGACGACGACCAGCCGATGATCAGAACTACGATGATCACGATGATCAGATATAAAAGCCACTTGTTGGGCGCAAGTATGAACGCCTTAAGCACCCGTTCACTGCTCTTTATGTTTTCATCCGTCAGCTTGTCTTTCTTAATCTCCTGCGCAATCGGAACCACTGCCAGCGCTATAATGCCAAGCGCCAGAAAGATCAGACCCGCAAGCGCGATGGAGCCGGTATAGGGATAAAGAATCGTTACAGCTTTATCAATAAAGCCGTCTTCTTTTTCATCGGTAACAGCAATGGTCTCTTCGGTTTCGGAAACTTCGTTGTTTTCGGGAACCGTCGTTTCAACGGCAATTTTATCCGCCTGATCGGTTTCCTTTGCTTCTTCCGTTTCCGTCACAACTTTGCCGTCTGAAATCGTTCCATGGAAATCAAACATGCTTCCGGGCGCTTCCGTATTCTCCGGCGCCGCTTCCGGTTCATCGCTGCTCTCGCCTTCTTTAGAAGAAACCTTTCCGTCCACAATCACGCCGTGAAAATCAAACATGCTTCCGTCAAATTTGGTGACATCGGGCGTATTGGTGGGCTCCTCCTTGCTTCCGCCTTCTTTGGCAGAAACCTGTCCGTTAACGGTTTCGACTTGAAAGTCGAAATTGCATACCGGGGTTACCATGACTTCAGGCGTAGGTGCAGGCGTACTTAATTGACTTTTTTCCGCACCCTGTACCTTTCCGTCCACAATTTTACCGCTGAAATCAAAAGAATTTCCGGCGGGCTTTGGGGTGGGTTCATCGGCAATGACATTGATTCTCGAAGCATCACTCAGGCTTGAATCGAGGATCTTCTGAGCCTCCGCTTCCTGCGCTGCCGTCTCTTCTTTGGTAAGCTCAGGGTTATACAGAACCGTCAACATACCGGAAAGCACTAACAGCACGCATGAGATGGAGAGGCATATTATCGCGGGAATAATCTTTCTCTTATTCATTTGCTTCTCCTCCTCATCTAAGCTTTCTGCGCA
>JAFQKQ010000057.1 GCA_017396845.1 Clostridia bacterium | reverse complement strand
TTCCCTTGTAGATGCCGTACCAGTAGCCGTCCGCATCGCGGTACATGCTGCTTGCCAGATCCTTGGCGTTTACGGCTTCGTAAGCCATGAGCAGGCCTTCCTTAGCGCACTCGTTGTAGGGATCGGTCGTGCCGCCGAACCATACGTCGCCGGAGGGATAGCCGGCTTCTTCGGTGATCTTCGCCTGAACTTCGCCGGTGGAGAGACGCTGATAATAGGTCTTGATGCCGTAGAGTTCTTCAAAGTGCTTGGCCGCTGCGGCCAGATAGGGCTCTTCACAGGAACCGTAGATGATCAATTCGCCCTCTTCCTGAGCGGCGGCGATCAGCGCGGGATCGATGGCGGTTTCTTCGGCCATCGCGATGCTGCCAAAGCTCAGCGCCATGGCGAGAACCAGAAGCATAGAAAGCAGTTTCTTCATGGGATCGTACTTCCTTTCTTTTTTCGCAGACGTCTCACGCCTGCGGCGGCTTTTCGCCGCGATGGAATTATTATAACGTTTTATTCGTATTCAGTCAACAAAAAATCACAATTTTGGCAAATAATGCTTGGAAAAAAAGCATTTATTTTCTGTTGTCCCAGATTGTTTCCATAATCAGGCGCATGCTTTCAAGGGAGGAGCCGTTATTGATGGAGCCGGCGCAGGAGATGTTTACGCCGCCATATTCAAAACCGGCTTTGATATCGCGAAGGGTTTCCTGAATAAGACCCTCGCGGTCGTTTCTCATGAAGGTGAACGGGGCGATGCAGCCGTCGATGCGCGCGTTGGGAAGATATTTTCTGATTTCCGGCACCATGACGGTGGGACCGAAGTTTACGCCGTTTAAGTTCAAGCGTCCGAGGATGGGGAGCAGATGGCCCATGGCGCTGTCGGAGTGCTGATAGCGCTTGTCCTCGGGGTCGGGGCTGAAGCGATCGAATACCTTTTTCAGCACCGGATAGCCGAAGGCTTCATACATGGCGGGGGAGAGCAGGCAGCAGTTGTCGTCTGCAAAGGAGAAGCCGTGGGTTTCCTTTCCGGTGCGCCCCGATTCTTCGTCCATGATTTCCGCCATTTTTATGATCACGTCCGCGATGGTATTTGAAAATCTCTCGGCCAGTTCTTCTTCGTCCGCCAGGAAATACAGAAACTCGGTCGTCCCCATGAGCGAGCAGGCGAGCGTTACCGGGCCGCGGATGTGGTGAACGGGCTGCGGGCGGATGCCGTAGGTTTCAAAGAGGCGCTTTTTTTCGCTTTCCCAGTTGGCGGGAAGCATGAATTCGCGAAGGTCCATCTTGTCCACGCGGTCGAGCACCTTTTCAAGCGCCTTTTCGTCCTCAATGGATTCTTTCAGCCATTCGGTTTCGTTGTGCATAATGTATTCGCCGCCGAACACTTCGCCGATTCTTTTGACATAAGGGAATCTGGCGTCCTCCGGCAGGAATCTTTCGTTCAGGAGGCGTTTTCCTACGATTTTCTCCGCCTTATCGTTGTAGCGCTTGTTAAGGTCAATGCGCCTTTGAAGCGGTGTTTCGCTCCAGGGATTGCCCTCTTCGTCCAATTCCGCAAACACGCACTCGTCGCTCATACGAATGCCGAGCGCAACCTGACGGGCTTTATAAAAACAATTGTCCTTGTGTGCGAGTTCATCTTCTTTCCAAAATGCTTCAAGATTGATGCTGGACATGATATTCACTCCCTTAAATATGATGGGTTTCATTATGTTTTATAATACCATAATTTACGCATGATGAAAAGCACGAATTTACATGATTTGGAATGTTTTCTTCGGATGAGTGTGCTACAATAGATAAAGATGTTGATGTGAGGGAGATGACCGCATAATGAAGCAGACGACGCTGGTAATCATGGCTGCGGGTCTTGGCAGCCGCTTTGGCGCCGGAAAGGGCCAAAAGCAGGTAACCCCTGTGGACGACGAGGGACATCTGATCATCGATTATTCCATTTATGACGCCATCCGCGCGGGCTTTAACAAGGTTGTATTTGTCATTAAGCCCGAGAGCGAGGAGATGTTTGACAAGGCGATCGGCGCGCGCGTAAGACCGTTTATCGAGGTTGCGTATGCGCATCAGACGCTTGATAAGTACATGCCCGAGGGCACTTCGATTCCCGAAGGGCGCGAAAAGCCCTGGGGCACGGGCCATGCGGCGCTTTGCGCGAGAGATTTTGTGCCGGGTTCCTTTGTCGTAATCAACGCAGACGATTTCTACGGCTGCGACGCGTTCCTTGCGGCGCATAATTTCCTGATGGAAGAGCATTCCGATAACGAACATGCGATGGTGGGCTATCGCCTGAGAAATACCATGACGCCCTTCGGCTCCGTAGCCAGAGGCGTATGCGAAACCGATGAGAACGGAAATCTTACAAGCGTCATAGAGCGCACGAAGATCGTTGCAAGAGGCGACGACGCCGCGTTTACCGAGGACGGGGAAACGTACGAATTCCTCTCCGGAGACGCTACCGTTTCCCTGAATCTCTGGGTGTTCCAGAATAGTATATTTGATGAAATGCAGAATCGTTTTGAGAACTTTGTCCGCGGCGAAATTGCGGATTCTCCCCTGAAAAAGGAGTTCTATCTGCCGAGCGTTCCCAATCAGCTGCTGGACGAGGGAAAGGCGAAATTCAGCGTGCTTCCCACGAAGGCCAAGTGGTTTGGAATGACGTATCTGGAGGATCTGAAAAACACCCGCGAAAGCATTCTCAAAATGAAAAACGAGGGCGCTTATCCCGCGCAGCTCTGGGAAAGGAAGTAAAGGATATGCTGAACATTGCAAATCAATTCATGCTCAATTCGCCCGCAATATCGATTGAGCCCCTTGGAAACGGCCATATCAATCAGACTTTCTTAATCGCCTGCGAAGACGGAAGCAAGTATACTTTTCAGAAGGTTAACAACAATATCTTTAAGGATGTTCCCGCACTTATGGAGAACATCCGTCTGGTTACGGAAATGCTCCGCGCCTCCGATCCCGATCCCAGGCATTCCCTGGAGCTTGTAAAGACGCTTTCCGATCAGAAAGTATATTATCACGACGAAAGCGGCTACTACCGCATGTACCGCTTTATCGACAAGAGCCTCTGCCTTGAAAGAGCCGGGAGCGAAAAGGAATTTTACTTAAGCGCCGTCGCGTTCGGGTCTTTTCAGAACAAGCTTTCCGATTTTGACGCGTCGAAGCTTTCCGAAACGATTCCGCTTTTCCATCATACGCCCAACCGCGTAAAGAATCTCGTGAAGGCGGCTGAGGAAGACAAAATGGGAAGGCTCGCTTCCGTAAAGAAGGAATACGATTTTGCCATGGCGCGCGCGGAGGAAGCGGGCGTGATGCTGAAAATGCTGGATGAGGGCAAGATCAAGCTGCGCGTAACGCACAACGATACCAAGCTCAACAACGTGCTCTTTGACGAGGAAACCAGAACGCCGATCTGCGTAATCGATCTTGATACGATCATGCCGGGTCTTGCGGCAAATGATTTCGGCGACTCCATCCGCTTCGGCGCATCCACCGCCGCCGAGGACGAAACCGACCTTGACAAGGTAACGGTATCCCTGGATCTGTTCCGCGCATATACGAAGGGGTTCCTTGAGGCATGCGGAAAGAAGCTTACCGAGGATGAAATCCAAACGCTCCCCATGGGCGCAAAGCTCATGACATATGAGTGCGGCATCCGCTTTTTGACGGACTATCTTGAGGGAGATGTGTATTTCCGCGTTCACAGGGAAAACCACAATCTTGACCGCTGCCGCACGCAGCTCAAGCTTGTATATGATATGGAGTGCAAGTGGGATCAGCTTCAGAAGATTGTTAATGAGGAGGCGGCAAAAATATGAGCATATTGATTACCGGCGGAGCGGGCTATATCGGCTCCCATACCTGCCTTTGCCTGATTGAGAAGGGCTATGACGTAGTTGTGATCGACAACCTTGACAATGCTTCCGACGAGTCGCTTAAGCGAGTCACCCGCCTTACCGGGAAGGAAATTCCTTTCTACGAGGAAGATGTAAGAAATACGGATAAGGTAATTGAGATTATTGGCAAGCATAACGTTGACAGCGTGATTCATTTCGCGGGTCTCAAAGCTGTCGGAGAATCGGTCGCCAAGCCCCTTATGTATTATGAAAACAACCTTGTAAGCACCGTGCATCTGGCCGAGGCGATGGAAAAAACGGGTGTTAAGAAGCTGATTTTCTCGTCTTCCGCAACCGTGTACAGCCAGAACAACATTGTTCCGCTTACGGAAGAGGGCAATCTCGGCTGCACCAACCCCTACGGCTGGACGAAGCTGATGAACGAGCAGATTTTAAGAGACGCCGCAAAGGCGCATCCCGATTGGTCGATCGTGCTTCTCAGATACTTCAATCCCGTCGGCGCGCATGAGAGCGGAACCATCGGCGAGGATCCGAGCGGAACGCCCAACAACCTCATGCCCTATGTATCGCAGACGGCAGTCGGAAGACGCGATCATCTGACCGTGTACGGAGACGATTACGACACCCACGACGGAACCGGCGTTCGCGATTACATTCATGTAATGGATCTGGCGATGGGCCATGTGGCGGCTGTGGAATACGCGTCCCGCTTTAACGGCTGCGACGCCATTAACCTCGGAACCGGCGTAGGCTACAGCGTTCTGGATATGGTAAAGGCGTTTGAAAAGGCCAACGGCCTCAAGATTCCCTATGTCATCGGTCCCCGCCGCCCCGGCGATATCGCAACCGTTTACTCCAACCCCGAAAAGGCCGCGCGCCTTCTCGGCTGGAAAGCGGAAAGAACGCTTGAAGATATGTGCCGCGACCAGTGGAACTGGCAGAAGAACAATCCCAACGGTTACAGATAACGGTTTTCGAAGGAACGGTTTACGAAGCGGGGCTTGCGCACGACGGATGCTTAAGCCCCGCTTTTGCATTTAAACGGCGCCGGGCATGTACGGCATGAAATAATATATATAGAAATAATATTCGAAGGCCCGTACGCTTGAAATATGATAAAAAGCGGAAAAATCTGAAGGAAATAAATAGAAATTTCAAATCTGAAGCATATATCTATTGACATTTAATTTAAAAATATCATATACTATCATATCTGGCAGTATGCTCTGCTGCCAGTAAAATTTTTACAGGAGGAATGTCTCAATGAAGAAGACTCTCGCCCTGCTGCTCGCGCTGTGCATGCTGATGACCGGCTTCTGCGCGCTGGCCGAAGAGACCGAGGCAGTTACCTATACCTACAAAACGTATAGCACTGCTCTGGGCTCCAACTGGAACCCCCACACCTGGGAGACCAATGCTGATGACGCCGTTAACGGCTACATCACTTCTCCCTTCGTAACCATGTCCATCCTCGATTCCGAGAATGGCGTTTATCAGTGGGTATACGCGATGGCCGATTCCATCACCGACGTTACCGCTGAGAACCAGGCTGACCTTGAGAAGTATAATGTAACTCTCCAGGAGGGCAAGACCGCCCAGGATACCACCAGCGGCTTCGTATTCGAAATCGCTCTGAATCCCAATGCCAAGTGGGAAGACGGTACCCCCATCAATGCGGATACCTACATCTATTCCATGAAGCAGCTCCTCAACCCCGACATGAAGAACTACCGTGCAAACCTGTACTACGCCGGTGAGTCCGCAGTTGCGGGCGGCGATGCGTACTACTATGCAGGTTCCACTGCGTTCATTGACACCGCCGGCGCAATCGCAATTGCCGATATGGTAAAGGGCGAGGACGGCAACTATGTTACCGCAGACGGCGCTGCTCTGTACATCACCACCTCCGACGCGCTGGCATGGCTGGGCGGAAACACCCTGGCTGATTACGTTGGCGCTTACGGCGAGCAGTACTTCGGCGTTGAGAATTATAATAACCTTCTTGCTATGGCAGACGAGAACGGCCGTGTAGCGCTGAACGACGCTTCTCTGGCTGAGCTGGTCGGCGTAATCACCGCTGTTGCCGCTTGGGGCGAGAGCGATGCAGAAGCCATCAACTACCTCGTATACGCCAAGGAATATCCCGAAGTAGATTACGACGTAGTAGGCTGCTACAAGGTTGATGATTACACCATCCGCTATGTAAACGCTCAGTACATCGACATCAACTACTTCCTCACCTCCTGCACCTCCACCTGGCTGGTATACGAGCCCATCTACGAAGCCAACAAGGAAACCGTAGGCGATCTCGTAACCACCAAGTACGGCACCTCCATGGAGACCTCCATGTCCTACGGCCCCTACAAGATCGGCTCCCTCCAGCCCGGCAAGCAGATCGTTTACGTACGTAACGAGAACTGGTTCGGCTACGAGCGCGACGAGGCCGGCAACCTTATTAAGGACGAGAACGGCTCCCTCGTATCCTACACCAACTTCGAAGTTGACGGTGAAATCGTACGCCGCTACCTGACCGATAAGGTCGTTATCGACATCATGGACGAAGCTGCTGCGAAGCAGGCGTTCCTGAAGGGCGAGCTGTCCGACTGGACCCTCACCGCTGACGATCTGATCACCTACGCCACCAGCGAACAGCTGTACAAGGTTGATGAAACTTACACCATGTCCCTGTTCTTCAACACCGGCCTTGAGAACCTGAAGACCATGGACGCTTCCAAGGGCAACACCAACTCTGTTGTTCTTTCCAACATCAACTTCCGTAACGCCATGTCCCTTGCGTTCGACCGCGCTGAGTACGTCACCGCGACCGAAGGCTTCAAGCCCGCATACTCCCTGATGAACTCCCTCTATCACTACGACATCTATAACGATCCCTATTCCTCCTACCGTTCCTCTGAGCCCGCAATGCAGGCCATCTGCAACCTGTACGGCGTAGAGTACGGCGAGGGCACCCCCTATGCAACGCTTAAGGACGCCTATCAGTCCATCAACGGCTACAACCTCACCGAAGCCAAGGAACTGATGAAGGTTGCCTGCGAAGAACTCGTTGCTGCGGGTCTGTATGTAGCCGGCGATCCTATCCACATCCGTCTGGGCTGGGCCAAGGGCTCCCTCCAGGCTTCCGACTACAAGATCGTTGAAATCCTTCAGAAGCAGCTGAATGCGGCCATGGAAGGCTCCGGTTTCGGCGCCCTCACTCTTGAGCCCATCGGCAACATCGAAGACCGTTACGGCGATGTACCCGCCGGCGAATATGCCGTCGGTTACGGCGCATGGGGCGGAGCTGCCTTCTATCCCTTCCGCAATATGCAGGTATACTGCGACACCGATCAGTATGAGATCAACGAAGCCGGCTGCTGGGATCCCGCTGTCGAGATGCTGACTGTGAACGTAAACGGCGAAGATGTGACCATGTCCTGGAAGGATTGGTCCGGCGCGCTGGTAGGTTCCGGCCGCTTCACCGAGGAAAGCAACCAGACCAAGCTGGAAGTAACTGCGAAGATGGAAGAAGAATATCTGCGCAAGTACTACCGCATCCCGCTGGCTTCCACCACCATCCCGTCCATGCTGTCCTATCAGTGCTACTACTACACTGAGGATTATAACATCATGTACGGCTTCGGCGGCATGGAACTCATGGGCTACAACTACACCGACGCTGAGTGGGCAGACTTTGTTGCTTCTCAGAACGGCGTACTGGCCTACGAATAAGCTGAAACGGGACGCTCGTCCCATGTAAGCAAATCGGTTTCCCCATGGGAGGGGCAGGCGGAATTACCTGCCCCCTCATGGGGACTATGGCTGTTTTTATGTCCCATCAATGCTTTCTGAGGTCAGGAAGCATTCTTTGGTATCAAAGGCCGGGTGTGGGTGCGCTTCCAAAAACGCGCGGCGCATCGCCCAATGAGCCTGAAAACGCGCTTGGATATTTTAAGGCGCATGGCCTGGCGTGCGGGCTTGTACGGCCCGTTTTTGGAAACGCATCCCTTTGTAATCAAGGATTTGCGAAAATTGTCGCCTGACGGCATACAGACGCCGGTTTATGGGCAAAAATTCAGCCGAAAATACATTGTCGCAGTGTCGCCTTGGGTGTTTTCACCGGGGCGGCCGAAAAAAAGGAGTAAATGCTCATGTCTGATAAGGGTAGAATGTTCAAGTATATCTTGAAAAGACTCTTCCTGATGATCTTTACGCTCTTCATCATCACCGCGATCATGTTCGTACTGATCAAGCTCCTTCCCCGTGAGCTTCCGATGGAGAAAGTAAAAAGAGAAGTCATGGAGGCGCGCTGGCGCGCATTGGGTCATTACGATCCTATTCCCGTACAGTTTGGCATCTATCTGAAGAATATTTTCACAAAACTGGATTTCGGTACATCCTGGTATATTGAATATAACCAGCCTGCGCTGGAGGTTCTGACCAAGCGCCTTCTGCCGACGGTTCTGGTAAATCTTTATTCGCTCATTTTCTCCATTCCGATCGGCCTTGCGCTGGGCATTCTGGCCGCGGTGAAGAAGAACAAGTGGCAGGATTCTCTGATTTCCACGCTTGTTATGGTTTTTGTTTCCGTTCCCAGCTACGTATATGCGTTTATCGTGCAGTATACGTTCTATTTTAAACTCGACTGGCTGCCGGTCGGTATGTACGCCCTTGCGGATGCGGGAAATTCGTACTGGACGTGGAAAATGTTTACGTCCATGATTCTGCCGATTCTCTCGCTCTCCTTCGGTGAAATCGCAGGCCTTTGCCGCTTTACCCGCGCGGAGCTGACCGAGACACTGACTTCCGACTATATGCTTCTTGCCCGTACCAAGGGCCTCAGCCGCTCGCAGGCGACTGTGCGCCACGCTATGAAAAACGCCATGGTTCCGATTCTTCCCATGCTGATCTCTTCCTTTATCGGCATTCTGGGCGGTTCGATGATCATCGAAGGCGTATTCTCCATTCCGGGCGTCGGCCGACTCTACATTCAGTCGATTCAGCAGCTGGACTACGACGTGTTTATGACGGACGGTATATTCTATACCTTTATCGGTCTGTTGGCCAGCATCGTCGTAGATATCAGCTACGGCTTCATCGATCCGAGAATCAGAATGGGGGAAAAGTAAGATGGCTGAAAAGAAGCTTGACTATATGAATATCCCCGCCGAAAAGTTCGAGTTTGTGAACCATGGCGAGCGCATTTCGGATAAGGCATTTGAAGACAAGCCGATCGGCTACTTTAAGGATGCATGGATTCGCTTCTGCAAGAATAAGGCGTCCGTTGTAGCGCTGGTGATCATTGTTTTCGTCGTATTGTATGCGTTCCTCATGCCGATTTTCAATACCACCGTAGATCCTACCTTCCTGGCCTCCTATTATGACCGCATGGCTCCCCGCCATACGGCGCTCAGAGAATACGGCATTATGGACGGCGGCGTAAACCGCAATTTCTCCGAGGTCAGTCTTCTTACGAAAGTCGGCATCGGCGTCGGCGCAGCCGACTATGAAGGCAAAGGAGATAAGTCCGTCAAGGATGGCCTTGAAAGCGAATATCAGCCCATGCTGAATGTCGGTAATGTAATTGAGAAGGCTACCGGCAGACGCAATAAGGGCAAGGAAATCATCGACCGCACCTATCCCGGCCGCATTGACACCTATCTTGAGCTTGGATTTATGTATCAGTCCATTCAGCAGTCCGAGCTTAAGAATATTCAGGCGTGGGAAGAGGAAACCGGACTGAAGGTTTTGTATCCTCTGGTCGAGGCCAACGAGTATAATCCTGCCGTAGGAACAACCGAGGAAGCGAACATCTGGTATAAGGCCAATAAGAGCTATGTACCGATGATCACCGGCGATAACGGCAAGGTCAAGGCGCTGGAATCTCCCTTCTATTCGGCGGATCTGGTAATTGAAGACAACTACAAGCGCGACGGCGAAGGCAATCCCATCTACTGGGAATACACCGGCGGCGGAAGCCATGAAACGGCGCAGCTGAAGATTCGCGTTCTGTATTATAACTACTACTACTATCAGAACGGTCATGAGCCGAACTACCTCTTCGGCACCGATTCTCAGGGCTACGATCTGTCCCTGCGCATGGCGGACGGTATCAAGCTTTCGCTTCTGGTTGCCGTATGCGTATCCGTAATCAACTTCATCATCGGCGCTATGTGGGGCGCTGTATCCGGTTATTACGGCGGCACGACGGACATCGTAATGCAGCGAATCACCGATATCCTGGGCGGCGTTCCGTTCATGGTTGTCGCGACGCTGTTCCAGATTCACCTGGCGACAAAGGTCGGCGCAATCCCGAGCCTGCTGTTTGCGTTCGTAGTTACCGGCTGGCTGGGAACCGCCGCACGCGTACGCACGCAGTTCTACCGCTTTAAGAACCAGGAATACATCATGGCGGCCCGCACGCTCGGCGCGCGCGACAGGCGAATCATCTGGAAGCACATCTTCCCCAACTCTCTGGGTACGCTGATCACTTCGAGCGCTCTGGTTATCCCCGGCGTTATCAATCAGGAATCCATGCTCTCGTATCTGGGCATCGTGAAGCTGGGTACCTCGGACGCTACGTCTCTGGGTACGCTTCTTTCCGACGCCAGCAAGATCTGGACGGACCATCCGCACCTGATGATCTTCCCGGCGCTGGTTCTGTCGCTGCTGATGATCTGCTTTAACCTCTTTGGCAACGGCCTGCGCGATGCATTCAACCCGTCGCTGCGCGGAGTGGAGGAGTAAAGTATGGATAAGATTCTTGAAGTTAAAAAATTAAAGATTGCGTTCCGCACCAACAGCGGCGCGCTGAAAGCGGTTCGCGATGTATCGTTTGATCTTGAGCGCGGCAGGACGCTGGCCATTGTAGGCGAATCGGGATCCGGTAAGTCGGTAACGTCCCGCGCCATTATGGGCATTCTGGCCGGCAACGCCATAGTAGAAGGCGGCGAGATTTTCTACGACGGAAAAGACCTCATGAGAATCAGCGAAGAGGAAATGCATCGTCTGCGCGGCGACAAGATTTCCATGATCTTCCAGGATCCGCTGTCCTCTCTGAACCCGATCGTAAAAATCGGCAAGCAGATCACCGAGGCAATGCTGCTGAAAAATAAGACCAGCCGCAGGGAAGCAAGGCGCGAATTCAAAACCATCCTTGAAAGTCTTAATGAAAATATGATTCTGGCGCTCGGAAACGGCGAAAAGAGCCGCATCGACGCTATGACGAAGACCTTTGATAAGCTTTGCATCAAGGGAACGCAGCTGGAGAATGATTATAACAACGCCGAAGCAAAGGCGCAGGAGATTTCCAGCTTAATTGCCGATTTCCTGTTCCGTGTGGAGAAGAAAGCCGGCGTGAGCGTTGCGAATATGCGCAGCGAGGCTGTAAGAGGCTTAAGGAGAATGCGCAACCCGCTTCTGACGGGCGCTTTCAACGCCAAGCTCGACGAGCATGCAGACGAGATAAACCGCCTTACGAAGAATACCGAAATGCTGAAGGTTTCGAAGGTGTTTGAGGCGTGCAGAAATACGCTGGAGGCGATTCTTTCTCAAACGCGACCGGACTTCGTAGCCATCGGATACTACTTAATGAAGAAGCCCGGCACAAACGTCGAGCAGATGAAGATTGAAGAATTGAACCGCGCCGCTGCCGAACAGCTGGAAAACGAGTTCATGACCGAGTTCAGCCGCTGCACGGTGAAGGCGCTGGAATACTCCGCCAATCGCTCCCTTGAAAAGAAAAAGGCGATTCTTCCCGTGCTTGAAGAGGCGAAGGCGTTCTATGAAGCGGAGTTCTCCAAGAAAGACGGCCTTTCCTATGCGAAAAAGCTGATCAAAAAGGTAGAGGATTCCATCGACAGAATGGAGCTGGTAAAAGACAGCGCGGCGTATACCTTCAGAACCAGCATCACCAATTCCATTGAGAAGTACTATAAATTCCTTAGAAGCAATCCCAAGGAGGAGGCGCGCTTTGCCCGCCAGACCGCCAAGAGGAAGAGGCTTGTAGACAAGGGAAAGCATGTTACCTGGAAGGTTGTACCCAAGAATGTGTACGATCTTGAGGAGCTCAGAGACGGCGTAGCGCTGGTAGTCGTAAGACTGATTGAAAGATATGAAGCCTATATCAAGTCCTTCTCCGCCATCGACTTCAATCATCGCGCAAAGGAAATGGTCGACCTGCTCAGAGACAAGGCCTCTCAGGTTGTCTATCGCGTAACGAAAACCATGGCGAAGGAAAAGGCGATAAAGCTCATGGAAGAAGTCGGCATTCACGAGCCGCGCATCCGCTATTATCAGTACCCCTTCGAGTTCTCCGGCGGTATGCGCCAGCGAATCGTTATCGCCATCGCGCTTGCTGCAAACCCGGACATCCTGATCTGCGATGAGCCGACCACGGCGCTGGATGTAACGATTCAGGCGCAGATTCTGGAATTGATTCAGGATCTGAAGAAAAAGCGCAATCTGTCCGTTATATTCATTACCCACGACCTCGGCGTTGTTGCCAACATTGCGGACGATATCGCCGTAATGTATGCGGGCAAGATCGTCGAGTACGGCACGGCGGAGGATATCTTCTATGATCCCCGTCATCCGTACACCTGGGCGCTGCTTTCCTCCATGCCGGATCTGGATACGAAGGAGAAGCTGGACGCCATTCCCGGAACGCCTCCGAACATGGTGTATCCGCCGGTTGGCGACGCGTTTGCGGACCGCAACAAGTACGCTATGAAGATCGACTTCGAACAGCAGCCGCCCATGTTTGATATTTCGTCCACGCATCGCGCGGCTACATGGCTTCTGCATCCTTCAGCACCCAAGGTAGAAACGCCGAAGGGAATTACGGACCGCATCGCTCGCATGAACGCTAAGATGGAAGCACGCAATGAGAATGGAGGTGCTCAGGCATGACCAATGAAAATCGGCAGGAGGTCCTGCTCAAGGTTGATCACCTGAGCCAGTACTTTAAGAGCAATAAAGCGGTAGACGACGTATCCTTCGATATCAAGCGCGGTGAAGTATTCGGTCTGGTTGGAGAATCCGGCTGCGGAAAGACGACTACGGGTCGTTCGATCATCCGCATCTACGATATCACCGGCGGAAGTATCTACTTTAACGGACACCGCATCTGCGCGGGTTTGCTGGAATACGAAAATGCGATCAGGGAAGCCCGAAAGGAATTAAAAGAAACCTCCGATCCCGAGCGGAAAGGGCAGCTGAAAAAGCTGATTGACATGAATCGCGCGGAAATCAAAAGGGCGAAGCATGATCACAAGTATTCCGACCGCGACTATGCAGACGAGCTGGTAAAGAAAGTAAAGGCGAAGTACGAAGAGGACGTAAAGAAAGCAAATGGGGATTCCGAGAAGCTTTCCAAGCTCAATAAGAACTACAGGGACGATCTGAGAGTAGCCAGGAAGACGCGCCTGATTACCAAGATTCAGATGATCTTTCAGGATCCCGTTGCTTCGCTCAATCCCCGTATGACGGTTCAGGAGATCATCTCCGAGGGACTGGTCATTAACGGCATCAAGGATAAGGAGTACATTCAGGAAAAGGTCTATGAGATTCTTGAACTCGTAGGTCTTACCAGAGATCATGCCGGCCGTTATCCGCACGAATTCTCCGGCGGACAGAAGCAGCGCATCGGCATCGCCCGCTCCGTCATCATGAAGCCCGACATGATCATCGCGGATGAACCCGTTTCGGCGCTGGACGTATCCATTCAGGCACAGGTAATCAACCTGCTCAACGAGCTTCGCGAAAGCCTCGGCCTTACGATACTGTTCATCGCGCACGATCTTTCCGTTGTAAAGTATTTCTCCGACCGCATCGGCGTTATGTATTACGGAAAGATGGTTGAGCTTGCATCCTCGGATGAGCTTTTCAAGCATCCGCTGCATCCGTATACGAAATCCCTTCTGTCCTCCATCCCGCTGCCGGATCCCCGTTCCGAGCGCGTACGCGTAAGAGAAAAGTACAACCCGCTCCAGGCGCACGATTATACCGTGAATAAGCCCTCTATGCGGGAAATCTTGCCGGGACACTTCGTCATGTGCAACGATGAGGAATTCAAGGCATATCAGAAGGAAATCAAGGAAGCGGAATAAAGCATTCATACGCGGCAGCCGGAGGAACCTTTCGGCTGCCGCGAAGCATTATGAAGATTTGAAAGAATGAGGCGGCTATGAACCCTGAGAAGAAAAGGCGATTGATCGGAAACAGCATATTCATCGGCGTCTGCGCCGGCTTGATTGTCATGATTGCGGATTACTACTTCAGGCGCATGAGCTACGGAGGGGATATGTATCTTCCGGAGTATGAAAAGCTCACCGATCTTCAGAAATGGTGCGGCGCGTATTCCAGCGGTTTTATGACGATCGGCGTAGTCGTGTTCGGCGTAGGTCTTCTTACCTGGATCTCCAGAACCGGCGTATTTGATATGCTCTTTTACGGCTTTTCCGTTCTGAAGGACAGAATTCTTTTCAAAAAGAGCAACCCTACGTTTTACGATTACAAACTGATGAAGGAAGAAAAGCGAAAGGGCAGCCACATACAAAGAAGCATTCTGATAGTAGGCGGGGCTGAGCTGATCCTTTCCATCGTGCTTGCTGTTTTGTTTTATGTGTAAACGGATTTGCAAAAAAATCAATATGCAAACCGATACCTTTCGGCTCTGAGATCGATTTTGCATGCGGAAATATTAAGAAGGCTTTCGTTCTTCCGGATTTGATCCGGGAGTTTTTTTGTTTTGGCTATTGACGCTTTCGGGTTTCTCTGCTATAATACAATTAACATTTAGGTTAAATGTTAAAGGAAGTGGGGCTATGGCGCTTCAGCAGACGCTGCGTGCGTTGGCGGATCCGGTGAGACGGGAAATACTGAATATGCTTAAAGCGGGAAGGCTGTCGGCGGGGGAGATATCGGATCGGTTTCCGGTTACGGCGGCTGCCATTTCAAGGCATCTTTCGGTTTTGAAGGAAGCGGATCTTGTCAGGGATACGCGGGAGGGGAAATTTATTTTCTATGAAATCAATTTATCGGTTCTGGAGGATGTGATGCTGTTTATCACAGGTCTGGGAAAGGAGGAAGGGAAATGAAGAAATATAAATGGACGCTGCTCATTACTTCGGTAATTACTCTCCTTCCGGTGCTGTTAGGGCTTATTTTCAGAAATCATCTTCCGGAAATACTTCCGATTCATTTTGGCTTGGACGGACGGGCGGACGCCTATATAGACAGTGTAGCGGCATTTTTGCTGATTTCGCCCATACTGTTTGTGTTTCACTGGATATGCATACTGTCTACGCTGAAGGACAAGAGAAACAGGGCGCAGAATCCCAAGGTGATACGAATGGTTCTGTGGATTATTCCCACAATCACGCTGTTTATTTCCGGTTTATATGTGTTTATGGCGTTTGAAAAGTATGATTCGATCGGATGCTGGGCGTTTCTGCTCATGGGGCTTGCGTTCATACTGATCGGCAATTATCTGCCCAAATGCCAAAGGAATTACACCATCGGCATAAAGATCAAGTGGACGCTTGAAAGCGAGGAAAACTGGAATAAAACGCATAGATTTGCCGGAAAGATGTGGGTAATCGGCGGAATTGCGATGCTTTTCGGCGCTTTCCTTCCGGAAAAGGCGATTATATATGCGCTTTTGCCGTTCATTTTCATTATGGTTTTCCCGCCTTTTCTGTATTCATGGCTGTATTATAAAAAGCAGCTGAAGGATGGAAGCTACGATAAAGAAATTGAAAAGCTGACTGCGCCCAGCAAGACGGCTATTGCGGCTGTATCCGTATTTATGATTCTCGTGATTGGCTTTGCGATGTTTCTGATGTTTACGGGCGATATCGATTTTATATGCAGCGAAGAGGCGCTTCAAATAAAAGCGTCATACAGCGGTGATTTATCCCTGCCCTATGATGAAATTGAGGATATTCAGCTGATCGAGGATTTTAACGGCGGTTCCAGAATTTTCGGTTTTGCTTCCGCGAGGCTTTTAATGGGTACGTTCGGAACAGACGAACTGGGAAAATACACCCGGTACACCTATAAGAGGTGCGATACCTGCGTAAAAATCGACACGAAGAACGGAATCGTTGTAATCGGTGGGAAGGACGAAGCCGCATCCCGAAGCATCTATGAAACGCTTCTTGAAAAGACAGGTTTAGGAGAAAAAGCAGATGAAAGCAATTGAAGCAAAGGGACTTACTAAGTTCTACGGAAGTGCGCGCGGCATTATCGACGTGGATCTTTCGGTAGAAAACGGCGACTTTTTTGGATTTATCGGCCCGAACGGGGCGGGGAAAAGCACTTTTATCAGAACGCTTATGGGTTTCATTTCCCCTACGCGCGGCCAGGCGTCCGTTTTGGGACTTGATATCGTGAAAAACAGCACGGAGATTCTTTCAAAGGTTGGTTATCTGCCCTCGGAGGCCGCTTTTTACAGCGGCATGCGCGTAAAGGACGCGCTGGCGCTTTCCGCATCTTTACGGGGAATGAAGCTGAATAAAGAAGCGATGGCGCTTTGCGAGAGGTTCGCGCTCGATCCAAGCCGAAAGATTCACGAATTATCGCTCGGAAACCGCAAAAAGACGGCGATTGTAGCGGCGCTTCAGCACAATCCCGAAATCTATATATTGGACGAGCCTACGAGCGGGCTGGATCCGATCATGCAGAAGGTGTTCTACGAGATCTTGAAGGAAAGAAATATAGCGGGAGCTACTGTGTTTCTGTCGTCTCACATACTTTCGGAAGTGGAAAAGTACTGCAAAAACGCAGCGGTCATCAGAGAAGGGAAAATTATCACTTCGGCGAGCGTTGACAAGCTTTCGCATACCGGGGTCAAGCGCGTAAGGATTCTGGGATTCGGCGGCGATATTCAGATTTCCGGTATTCGCGATGTGAAAAAAGATGCGGATACAACGAGCTTCTTATTCAGCGGTGATGTGGGTGTTCTCGTACATGAACTGTCAAAGCATACCTTCCGGGATGTCACAATCGAAGATTCCGATTTGGAAGAGGTATTTATGCACTACTACAAAAAGGAGGACGAGTAAAATGGGTCTTTTTCTTCATGAAATGAAAAGGGATCGCTTGAGCCTTCTTATATGGACGCTGGCAATTTCGTTTATGCTGGTGGTATCTATAGTCATCTATCCCGAAATGGCAACGCAGGTAGATGAAATCAACCACATGTTCTCCGATATGGGCGCATTTACCGAGGCGTTCGGCATGGACAGCATCAATTTCGGCGAATTCATGGGGTATTTTGCGGTGGAGTGCGGAAATGTATTAGGGCTTGGCGGTGCGTTCTATGCGGCGATTTCGGGTATTACGAAATTGTCCGGTGAAGAAAAAAACCGAACAGTCGAGTTTCTCCTTTCCCATCCGATATCCAGAAGACGGGTTGTATTTACGAAGCTTGTTTCTTTGGCGGCCAATCTTGTCATACTGAACGCAGCTGTCGCCGCGTGCGTTACGGGCGGGGTGCTGATGATCGGCGAAAGCGCGGATGCGGGAAAAATGGCGCTCATATTCTTTTCCTATTTTCTTATGCAGGTGGAAATCGCCTTGATCACCTTCGCCATTTCCGCCTTTATCAGCCGCGGAGGGATTGGAATCGGAATCGGTATTGCTTTTTTCATGTACTTTATGAGTCTGGTTACGAATCTCATTGATTCTCTCGAATTCCTGCGCTACTTAACGCCCTTTGGTTTTACGGATGCGGCGAGGATCATCGAAAGCAATTCGCTTGAATGGAAATATGTGGCTTCGGGCGCTGTTTTCACATGCGTGTCGACTGCGCTGGCTTTTGTAAAGTACGAAAGGAAGGACATTGCATAAGGGGAATCGGAACAGGAACAAAATTCTGCTTTAATTTATGAATATACAAAGGGGGATACAAAATGAGGTACGAGATCAAAGGGGACAATATGCCGGTGGTAATCTGTTACTTGGATAAGGATGAAAGCATGATCACCGAAAAGGGTTCAATGGTTTGGATGAGTCCCAACATGGAGATGACTACAAGCGGCGGCGGTTCCGTCGGGCGTGCAATCGGACGCATGTTCAGCGGCGAGGCGATCTTTCAGAACATCTACACAGCGCGCGGCGGAGAGGGAATGATTGCATTTGCATCCAGCTTCCCCGGTTCCGTGCGCACCGTGAAAATCGAACCCGGCCGTTCGATTGTCGCGCAGAAGGGCGCTTTTTTGGCGGCGGAAAGCGGTGTTCAGCTGTCGGTTTTCTTCCAGAAGAAGGGAATGGCGGGCTTCTTTGCCGGTGAAGGCTTCATCATGCAGAAGCTCAGCGGATCGGGCACGGCATTTTTGGAAATCGACGGCTCCGTGGTGGAATACGAGCTTGCGGCCGGTCAGCAGCTTGTGGTTGACACGGGCAATCTTGCCGTCATCGACGATACATGCACCATTGATGTACAGACGATCAAAGGTGTAAAAAATGTGCTGTTCGGCGGGGAAGGATTGTTCAACACAATCGTCACGGGTCCCGGCCGCGTGATGCTTCAGACCATGCCCGCAAGCGCTATGGCTGCGGCGCTGAAGCCGTTTCTTTCCTTGAATTCCAAATAAGCCTTGCACAGGCCAAGCAGTTAAAAACGGTCTCACGATGAATGGAGGTTTCATCGTGAGACCGTTCTTTATTGACTGAAAGCCGTATGTACTTGCGTTTCTTATTCGCCTTCGTAAATGAACGAGAATCTTCCGTACGGGGCGCAGTCTCCGAACTCGTAGAAATCCTCGATATTTTCGTTATAGCCGGTGTGATCCGCCCATTTGAAGTACAGGCGGAAGGGACCGTTTTCTATGTCGAGGCATTTTCGGGGAATGAAGACTGCGATTTCGTTTCCGCTGAATTCATAGGGGATGCGCGTGCTGTTTCCCCACCTGTAGCCGCCAAGCGAGGTCTGAAGGAACGTTGCGCTTTTATCAAGCACGATATCGTTTACGATGTAGTGATAGCCGTGCCAGTCGGGGGCGTAGGGCCGGCCTTCGATGGAGATAAAGAGCGTCATCCACTTGGTGAACATATTAAATACGATGTCGTTCTTCATTTTGGCGTAGAAGGCGATATGCGTATCATCGTGCATCACGCGGATGGATTCAAATTCGTTCCTTCCGGTATTGTTTGTGTAATGTGTGCTTCCGATGCCATCAAAATCTCTGGGAAGGGTTCCGAAGGGCATGGCGGAATAGACGGGTGCGGAATCAAACTGATAAAAGCCGCTTCGGGGCGCAACAGCTTTCTTTTGATTTACGGGGTATGCCTTCGGCGCGCCTTTATAGCGGCGGATATTCTGGCATAATTGCATATAGTAATTATCAAAGAAGCCGCCTCGCATGGGCTCAACGTCGCGGGAATACTCCGCATCCGCCTGATCTACCATGAGAACCGGGCGGTCTTTGTCGCCCTGAATCTTTCCCGCCGTCCACTCGTTCCAGCCGGTAAAGAATACCATCCTGGGATCGAGCTCAAACGCGCGTTCCCACTGCTCCTGAACGTTGTAGCCGTAGACGAGCGCTTCGGGTGTTTTGTCGTTTTTATAATTGCGGAAGGCTCTTCCGCGCGGCGCAGGATCATCGTAAAATGCACCGTCGCCGAAGCTCAGATTCGGATGCTGCGCAACGGACACGGGAACGATCTCGTTTTCGCCGTCCTTTGTCTTCCATACGCGCTGCGGGCGTTCAAAATCAATCCACGGGCAGCCGCCTTCCTTCTGCTGCTCGGTTGGCCACTGGGACAGGCGGAAGGTGAAGAAATTCTGAATTTCCTCCGAGCATTCCCACGGGAGGCCTACGATAAAGGGTTTGCCCTCCCAATAAAACCACAGATCTTTATAAAGACCGGGCTTGTAGATATCGTTATAGATCTCTTCCACCGTTTCGCCGGAGAGCGTATTTGTGTAATAGGCAATCTTCGGAACGTTCCAGCCTTCCTTTCGGTATTCGTCAAATACCTCCAGAATCGGAAGCACCTGTTCTTTAAATGTAATGCGGTTGGTGGTATCAAAAATGATAAAGTCAGCGCCCGCCATGGTAAGGAGCTTGGCATGCCTTCTTAATACCCATTTGTCCTTTAATTGATAATAGCCGAACAGCGGCTCGCCCCAGTACAGGGAGCCTTTTCCCCAGGCGGGATGATAGAAATCGTGAATGGCTTCCGGGTGATTTTTCATGATGACGGAGATATCGTTCGGACCTTCCTTTGAGGGATATGCGCCGTGCGTGAGAAAATAGAATACGCCTACTGCACGGTTTTCGCGCAAGGAGCCGACCTGCTGCTCGCCGGGGAGCCTTCTTCCCAGCGCATCTACGGCATGAAGTGCGCCGAAGCATGAGTTTTTGTCCATATCATTCACCTCCATGTATAGTATTATATATTTTAGTTGGATGATGTCAATATACCCATTGCATAATGGCAGAATTATCGGTATAATGAAGAAAAAATATATAAGGAGGATATGCATGCAAATTCTGAAAAAAGAGGGAGTATTTCGTTTATATGACAGAAACACTTCGCTGATTCTGACGGATGAAAAGCAGCTTAAGCGCATCGCCGAGAATCCGGATAAACCGCTTTTTGACGACGAAGAGCGCGGCTTTTCCGGTGAAAAGAAGGGGCTTTATCCGCCGGGAACCACGCTGGATTCTTTTATGAAGGATGCGAAGGACCGCGGCTGCGAACGAGTGGAGATTTCGTACGATTTCTTTTTCGGCGGCTCCAAGCGCGAGAATTATCCGGACAGCGAGCTTACCATCCGGGCGTATAAGGTAGTTCACGAGTATGCCGCCAAATACGGCATGACCTTCGGCGCCTCTCTGGTATCGCCGCTGGATTTGGGCGGCGGCTATGTGAAAACGCATACCGACAGGGGATATACCTGGCAGATGGCGGAAGGCGAGATTGTAAACGGGCGCTTCTCGGTTGAAATGAGAAGGCAGAGACAGTGGTACAATAATAAAGGCCCCATTCAGCTTGCGCTTGTGCGCGCGATGGCGCTTGCGTTTTCGGAGGAATATGCCGATAACGGGCGCGATCTGTATGTAGACGAAAAGAGCATTGAATGGATTACCGAAAATGCGGATGTGTCGGTCGATGAGAGCAAATACGTGATCACAGGCTCGGGCTATGCATATGACATGATGAACGTGTCGGGAGAGTATTTCGGCAAAAATAACCGCGTATTGATCCTTGCCGAATATGCGACTCCGGAGCAGGATTATTTTGCGCCTGATGCGCTTGACTATATCAAAGGCGTAATCGATCAGCACGCCAAAGAGGGCATTACCTATAACGGCTTCTATTCCGATGAAATGCATATTCAGTTCGACTGGGATCTCAACGAGCACTTCGGGCCTACGGAGATTCAGACGAGATATGTAACGGATTCGCTGATTGACGAGTTCTCAAAGGCATACGGCGAGAAATACCGGGATTTTGCAAAGCAGATGGTGTATTTTGCATATACCCCGCACGACGGCGTTTACCGCCAGCACGTCATCGGCAAAGACGCAGAGGGACTGTATCAGACGGTTCTTTTCAGAAAGCGCTATTTTGAAATGCTTTCCAGACGCGTGATCAATCTTTCGCTCGACGCGAAGAAGTATGCCGAATCCCTCTTCGGCGCGCCCATCATGACGCTTGCGCATGCAACCTGGCAGGAGTCGCCCACCTGCGACCATTTTTCCGAGGATTTCCGATTCTCGGAGGAAAACCGCAAGGAGGTTTCGCGCTACGACTACGATAAACCCTATGTATGGAGCTCGACCATCCGCGAAAACACCTCCGCCTGCGGCGATTATTTCCGCTGGAACGAATATCTCACCGGCAGCGGCACGGATCATCCGGAGGGCGGATATGCCGACAGAAACTACTATGCGCAGGCGTTTGCGTCTTCATTGGGTTCATTGAATGTTTACAACCGCGCGTACTGCGCCAGCTGGGGATCGCCGAATGAGGTGATCCGCCGCCTGAAGGCTGTCGGCGCGACCTACGGCACGGGCGATTTTACGCACGGACTGATACAGAATATGCATCATCGGCTTTCTGATGTGCTGCTGTTATATCCCACGGAGCTCAACTACGCCGAGGAGCGCTTTGGCTCGTGGATGATTCAGTACGGGTATGCAAACTATATCACGGAGGAAAAGCTGCTCGCACATGCATCTGTAACGGATGACGGACTTATACACATCGGCAAGAATACCTATCGCGCGGTAGTCGCGCTGTTTGAGCCGTTTGTGTACCCCGAGACGAAGGAGCTTCTTGAGCGTTTTGTGCTTTCCGGCGGAAAGCTCGTGTGGTCCGGCCCTGCGCCGCTTCGCTATGAAAGCGGAAAGGATGCGACGGGCGACTTTATGAATGCGTTCGGTCTTGCGGGCGTTACGCCGATGAGCAGCGGCATAGCGCTTCCGGATGAAGACGTAGAATTTGAAGGCATGCTCAGGGGTATTCCCGCTATGCGTGCGAGGACGGATATGCTGCCCGACCGATTCTACCCCGTACAGGCGGCGGATGCGCAGGTTGTCGCGCGCGCAGGCGGAAAAACGGTGGCTACGGCGGCGCACAGAGGAAAGGGAATATGCGTATATCTCGGCTTCAGACCCCGTGATGATCAGTCGAAATCGACGGGCGAGGATGTTTCAACGCTCTTTGATATTCTGATGCGCCTGGAGGCCTATGACAAGGGCAGTCTGGAAGCCAAATCGCGCCCGGAGAGCAGCCGTTATATTGCCAATAAATTCAGCAACGGCTGCGTCACCATCGCCAATCACTACCGCACGTTCTACGAGGCGTGGTACGGTACGTTCTTCCGCGACGAGGAAGAGGATAAGAAGCTTCTGAGCGGAAGAAAGCTTCCGCCGATTGAAATTGAGCTGGAAGAGGATGAATTTGACGGCCATATCGTAACCTATTCGGGCGAAGGAGCTGTCAGCTTCCGGGTAAACGATCAGGGTGATTTGATCGGCTTTGCGGGCGAGAAGTCGAAGGCAATCACCATCGACGGGCGGAAGTTTGAATTCTTCTCCGTGGAGGCCGATGTGGCGTTTACGGAGATTGAAAAGGAACGCCTGGCGCCCGGCGTCCGAAAGCTGATTCTCGCCAAGAGCGACCGCCCCGGAACGCTCAGCATTCCGGCGACGAAGGGCTTCGAACATGCAAAGGCGGGCCTGTGCATGCGTGACTGCTATAAAATCGATGAGGATGTGAACGTGCGCGTTCAAAACGGCGAAATCGTCGTGGAGATTACCGAAAAGCAAGCAGGCTTATGGATCGGCATATATATTCCGGAGGGGGAATAATTCAGCATATGGACAACCGAGCATACCGCGTTTTGTTTGTCGGCAATTCCATTACGCGCCATAGCCCGAAAAGCGATATCGGCTGGGCGCACGATTTTGGCATGGCGGCGTCTACGATTGAAAATGATTATGTGCATCTTTTCATGAGGATGCTCAAGTGCGTAATTCCCTCTGCGGAACACAGGATTGCGCAGTGCGGCAGATGGGAGATGAATTATACAAACGGAAGTGAAATTCTGGAATCATACAGAGAATATACGGAGCCGAAAAACGATCTCGTCATCCTTCGAATCGGTGAAAATGTGCCGACAGACGGTATGAAACCGGAAGTGTTTTTGGATTCTTACATGGAAATGGCTGAATTTTTCCGAAACGGCTCGGCTCAAATAATCATTACCGACCTTTTCTGGCCGAATAAAGTGAAGGATAATGTGATCCGCGAGGCGGCCCGAAGGCTCAATTGTCCGCTTGTGAACATGAACGATCTCGGTCAGCGCGATGAAATGATGGCGCTGGGATTATTCGAGCATCCGGGCGTTCAGGCGCATCCGGGCGACAGGGGCATGCGCGCGATTGCCTTCAGGATATTTGAACGCGCAATGAGCCTGATTTGGGGACAAGTATAGTTATGGGACGAGTATAGCAAATGAAAAAGCGCCTGATTTCGATCCGAACATTCGAAATCAGGCGCGCGGCGTTTTGGAGAGAGAAGATATTTATTCTTCGTCTGTCTCCTCTTCGTTGATTTTGTTTTTGATTTCCTCGGCTTTGGTGCTGGCCTTTTCAGAGGCGCTGTTTACAAATCTGCCGGCGATGGACGTGCCCGCAAAGCGGAAGCGATAGCCGGTAAAGAGGCCTACGATGATCAGAATCGTAGGAAGCCACCAGGCGATCAGGAAAAGGAGGATGAGGGATGTAATCGATATGGACATCAGATGATCGTCCTTTCGAATCACGTCGATATGATTATCTTCGCCCTTCTTGATCAGGCCGCCCAGCCAGCGCACGATGAAGGCGATCTTATCGCCGATTTCGCCTGTGGAGGAATTGCGAACGACGCGCTTTTTCGGCGCAGGCGTATTTTCGGGAACGCTCTGTGCTTCCTCTTTCCGAGCCTCCGTTTCCTTGGCGGCGGCTTTCTTTTCAACTTCTTCGTTTGCCTTGAAGTTATCACGCTCAATCGATACGATGGCGTCCAGCATATCCCAGTTGGATTTTTCCAGCGTTTCACGCGCCTGCTCGTAGGTCACGCCGGTCTTTTCGCGGATTTTTTCTACCATTTCCAATCTTGTCATTTATGTAAGCGCCTCCTTGATGGCTTGAGTTTATGATAAAAAGGACAGCTGCGTCATGCCGCCGCTTTTTATGAGCATTTCGTATACGTCCGGGAATGTGTGAAGAAGGTTTAGCTTTTCCGCTTCCGCTTCGAATTCCCTGCGTAGAGCATGTATGTTCCTTGCGGGCAGTATGTAGGAATTTCCGTATTCAGAAGCGTATTTCCGGGCGAGATCCGTGCCGCCCTTGGTAAGCGCCTCATAAAAATATTCCCGGTTGCCTTCCCGCAGTGTAAGCTCGAAATAGCTAAGCGCGTATTTGCCGCCAAAGTCCCTTGTGCGCCTTACAATTTCGAGTATGTTCTCTGAATTGTCCGTGAGATAGGGAAGAACGGGATTGATCCACACGCCTGTCGGAATTCCTGAGGAAGCGAGCTTTTCCATCGCCTGAAACCGAAGGGATGTTTTCGGCGCGCCCGGCTCCAGAAATAAACTGAGCTCGTCGTTTGCACAGGTGATGGAAAATGTCACGTGCGATACGCTGTTTTCTCGTATGGCAGAAAGGAGATCAATGTCTCTTTCAACCAATGCGCCCTTTGTCGTGATTCCGATGCCATAGCCGTATTTCAAAAGAAGCTTCAATGCGCCGCGGGTGAGCTCCTCCGTTTTCTCATGCGGGTTATACCCGTCCGACATGCCGCCCAGCCCAACAATGCCGGGTTTCTTCTTTTGCTTAAGCTCCGATTCCAATATGACCAGCGCATTCTCTTTTGCGCGGACAGCGGAAAAATCCGATACGCGGTAGCATGCGCTTCGTCCGTCGCAGTATATGCAGCCGTGGTTGCAGCCCCTGTACAGATTCATGTTGTAATCGCGCGGAAAGAATTCGGGACTGCTCTTTACGCTTTGAAGTATGTGCTTCGCAGGCTCCGTTTTCAAGCTATTCCAATCCCTTCGCATTCGATACGGACTTATTATATCAGAAAATAGAGTCAGTTGCAACTATTTTGAAATAAAATTGAAATATTTACGCGCGGCGTATGTGATACAATAGAGCATAGCGAATATAAGGCGGGATGGAATATGGACGGAGAAAAGGGTATACGGCTGAATAAATACATATCGGATGCGGGTCACTGCTCAAGAAGAGAAGCGGACAAGTGGATCGAGGAGGGGCGCGTAAAAATCGACGGGCGCGTAGGCGTGCTGGGTGACAGAGTGCTTCCGGGAATGAAAGTCACCGTATCCGGGGAAAAGGTGAAAAACAAGGGAAAGAACATATATATTGCGCTGAACAAGCCGGTCGGCATTGTGTGTACGACCGATATGCGCGAGCCGATGAACGTGGTGAAATTCGTCGATCATGACCGGCGCATCTATCCCATCGGAAGGCTGGACAAGGACAGCGAAGGCCTTCTTCTGATGACGAGCGACGGTGATATTGTAAACCGAATCCTCCGCGCAGCCGGCAGGCATGAAAAGGAGTATCAGGTAACGGTCGACAAGCCGATTACGCAGGACTTTTTAAATAAAATGGCGGCAGGCGTAAAGATTTTGGGCGTTACCACGCTTCCCTGCCGGATTACCAAAACCGGCGAAAAGGCGTTTACCATCATACTCACACAGGGCTTGAACCGCCAGATCAGGAGAATGTGCGAGGCGCTGGGCTATCGCGTAAGAACGCTTAAGCGCGTAAGAATCATGAATATTCACCTTGGAAATCTGCGCGTGGGGCAGTGGCGGAATCTCACGCCGAACGAGATGCGGGAGCTCATGCGAAGGCTCGACGAAAGGGAGGATGTAAGCAATGATGAAGATTATGAGGAGACTGAAACTTAGGCAGGAAGCGTTTGCCAATCACCGCCCCGTCGTCATATCCTTTTTGGGCGACAGCGTAACGCACGGCTGCTTTGAGGTATTTATCAACGAGCATGGAAAGATTGATTCGTTCTGCCGCGCGGAAAAGGCCTATCCGTATCTTTTGGCCAATGAACTTGGAAAGCTGTTTCCCAATGCCCGCCCCTCGGTGATCAACGCGGGCGTTGCGGGCGATAACGCTGTAAACGGAAGAAAGCGCCTGGAAAGGGACGTGCTGTTTGCATCTCCCGATCTTGTAATCGTCAATTTCGGCCTCAACGATTCCGCAAATCCGGATGTGGAGGGCGGACTCAAAGCCTATGATCAGGCGATGCGCGGCATATTCGAATCGGTTCTTGCATCCGGCGCGGAGTGCATGCTGGTAACGCCGAACTTCATGTGCAAATATGTATCCTATCATCTTGCGGACGAAAAGCTTATATCGATAGCGAAGGCCGTGGCAAAGGTACAGAATGAAGGCATACTCAAAAAATACGTGGAATGCGCAAAAAAGGCGGCAAAGGACATGAACATCCCCGTCGCCGACGCATACAGCGTATGGGAAAGCCTGGAAAAAACAGGCGCGGACACGACAAAAATGCTATCAAATGATATCAACCACCCGACGGAGGAAATGCACAGGATATTCGTAAATGAAATCATGCGCGTGCTGCTGGAAGGGTAAAAATAAAGCGCCCGGAGAAAGAGTTACATCTTTTTCCGGGCGCTTTATTGTGCTTATGAATGCCGCTTTACTCGGATTTCATTACAGCTGAATTTCCTTGTGGGACTCGGAGGAATCGTAGATCGCCTGCATCATCTTGGCGGTGATGATAACGGTGTCGATGTGGCTGGGCAGCTTTTCGCGGGTTTCTACGCACTTTACGAACGCATCGATCTCGTTCTGGAAGTGATCGCGCATGGTGAATTCGGGGGTGTACTCGACCAGAGCGCCGTTTTCGAAGGTGTATACCTTGAAGGTGGAGCCGTAGGTCAGGCGGATACCGCCCTTATCGCCCATGAAGTCGATATAGGTTTCGTTTTCGCCGATGTTCTGCGCCCATGCGCCCTGGAAGGAGATGGTGGGGCCTTCGGTGCGGATGATGCCGACGACGGAATCGTCTACGTCGTAGGTGCCGTTTACGTTCTTGGTGTCCTCAGCCCACATGCTCTTGTAGGTGTAGTTCTTCATGTCTACGCCGAGCTTGGAGAACGCTTCGCCGGATACGGTGAGCGGCTTGGGGTCGCTGGTGCAGTACATAACGATGTCCAGGTAGTGTACACCCCAGTCGATCAGAGCGCCGCCGCCTGCGATGGCCTTGGTGGTGAAAGCGCCGCCGAGTCCGGGGATGGAGCGGTGTGCGCGGAAGGAAGCGTATACATGGAACACTTCGCCAAGCTTGCCGGCGTCGATGTACTTCTTGATCATGTTAACGCTGTCGTTGAAGCGGTTTACAACGCCGATGTTCAGGATGCGGCCGGTTTCATGCTGAACCTTCTGCATCTCGAGCGCCTCTTTGTAGGTGCGGGCGGCGGGCTTTTCGCAAAGCACGTCTTTTCCGGCGCGCATGGCGTCGATGGAGATCTGCGGATGGGCGTAGTTGGGGGTGCATACGGAAACGGCCTGAATCTCGGGATCGTTCAGCGCATCATGATAATCCGTGATAGCGGTGCCGCAGCCGTACTTTTCAACGGCAGCCTGAGCCTTCTCGGGGATAATGTCGCAGAAGTATTTAATCTCCGCATCAGGGTTGTTCATATAGGAAGGAATGTGTGCAGCGTTTGCGATGGTACCGCAGCCGATGACGGCTACCTTAATCTTGCTCATAGTAAATACCCTCTCTTTCCAATGCATACTGGGATAGCATAATAGTATCAGATATAAAGTGTTTTTTCAAGAGACTAACTATTAAAAGTCAAGCCCCAGGAAGCAGTTTTGGCAAATTTTCTTTCACCCAGCCCCGCCGCCCTTGACAAACAGCATTCAAATGCTGGCGGTTACCCGACGAGGGCGATGGAGGGAATAACAAACTAAGCTC
>JAFQKQ010000007.1 GCA_017396845.1 Clostridia bacterium | reverse complement strand
CATCACGGCATGGAATGGCTGACCTCCGTTTTGCTGCTTCGCTTTATCAACGAATATGCAGAGGCTCTTCTGGAAGGACGCCGCATCTATAACGCACATATCCCTTATTTGTTCAAGGAGCGACGCATCGTCATCGTTCCTATGTTGAATCCAGACGGCGTCAATTACGCCATTGAAGGCGTAACATCAGATAATCCTTTGCGTTCTCGCCTGGAACGTATGAACCCTGATCATCCCGATTACTCCCATTGGCAAGCCAACGCACGCGGCGTCGATCTCAATCATAACTATGATTCCGGCTTCGCCGAATACAAAGCGTTGGAAAAAGAGGCCGGCATCCTTGGCGGCGCTCCTACAAGATACAGCGGCGAATGTCCCGAATCCGAGCCGGAAGTCGGATATTTGTGTAATTTTCTTCGATTCAGTCAACAAAACGTGCATGCCGTGATTACTCTTCATACGCAGGGAGAGGAAATTTATTACTCAAGCGGAGGCGAAACTTGTCCAAGATCGCAGAGCATGGCAAAGGCCCTTTCTCGCCTGTGCGGCTACCGTTTGAGCGCCCCCGAGGGACTTGCCTGCTATGGCGGGCTTACCGACTGGTGCATTCGCTCGCTGAAAATACCCTCTTTTACCGTCGAATGCGGGAAGGGTGAAAATCCGTTACCGTTGGACGAATACTTCTGCGTATACGCAGCACTGCGTCAAATGCTGTTTGAAGCACCGTTTTTGATTTAAGGAGAATGAATATGAAAAATCGTTTTCGCTTACTTATCGCATCGTTGGTTGCAGCATTGCTTATCAATTGTGTTACGTTTCAATCTTTCGCCCAAGAAAATGACACTGCATCCCAAGGAAACTTGAATCTGAACTGCAAAAGCGCTGTTCTTATGGAAGCTACCACCGGTTGTATTCTGTATGAACAAAATCCCGACGTCGCCCTGCCCCCCGCCTCCGTTACCAAAATCATGACGCTTCTTCTCGTCATGGAGGCCGTGGATTCGGGTAAAATTTCATTGACCGACATGGTTTCTGCCAGCGAGTACGCCGCAAGTATGGGCGGATCGCAGGTTTATCTTAAAGTCGGTGAGACCATGAGCGCAGAAGACATGATCAAAAGCGTAGTCATCAGCTCTGCCAACGACGCCGCCGTAGCGCTTGCCGAATTTGTTTCGGGCGATGTGGACAGCTTTGTACGTCAGATGAACACGAGAGCCGCAGAACTTGGCATGAATAACACGCATTTTGAAAACGTGACCGGCCTTGACGACACGGCAGAAAACCATTTGACCAGTGCCAAGGATATCGCACTGATGTCTCGCGCCTTGATCGCGCATCCTACGATATTAAAATATAGTGCTATCTGGATGGATACCATCCGCGGCGGCGCGTTTGGCCTGACCAATACCAATCGTCTCATACGCTTCTATCGAGGCGCTACGGGGCTAAAAACGGGCTCTACGTCCAAGGCTGGATTCTGCGTCTCCGTCACGGCAGAACGAGACGGACTTTCCCTCATTTGCGTCATTATGGGCGCTGAAAGCAGGGATATCCGTAACGCCGCCGCCACCCAACTGTTGGATTGGGGCTTTGCCAATTACGGCCTCTATACCTGCGAAGGGCGCAACGCCGATGCCCTGGAGCCCATCAGGGT
>JAFQKQ010000056.1 GCA_017396845.1 Clostridia bacterium | reverse complement strand
TTTATAGCGGTCTTCTGCGAGGGGATATTAGTGTATTTCATATAGGAATACACCGCAGGAAAATCGTAATTTTCAAAGGCATACCGGATGCAGGCGGCAGCGGCTTCCGAGGCATAACCCTTGCGTTGATGATCAGCCCGGGTACGGTTTTTTCGTTTGTTCTCCGTCAATCGCCGACGTTCTGATTTTCAACAGGCGCTAAATCGTGAAGTATCGGTTGTGTTGCAGAAAGTTTCCCTGAGCTTGAAGTCTTACGTCTTAGTCTCAATATCTTAAGCAGTCGCTATGCCGTGATCCAAGAAGGTATAGCTGTACAGGATCATTTCAGCCGGAAAACTTCAGCCGTCGGCTACGCACCCGAACAAATCTGCACTTTCATATATGCTGTCAGGACTGTGCCTGAGTCGGTATAATTCAGACCAGCCGCATCAATCCGCACGCCCTATTCATGAAATACCGTTCCTGTTCAATTGCCGCGCTCTGCCAGAAGCCAAAGGATGCTTTAAATGCCGAGGCTGATAAACTGAGCATCAACAATTAAGATAGGAAGCTTCTCCCTAAAGAATTGATGGGTCAGGTCAGCTGTGCAGAGAAAATCTGCGCATGCCCGTCTCCCGCAAAATCCAGCGAGAAACCGATACTCGGGCAGGCGATGGCGCTGAAATCGATGGTATGCAGCTGACGGGTTCCGTCGGCTGCGAGGACAAAGTCAACGGAGCACGTTTCGATTTCCTGATTGCGCGTTCGCGGAAGGTGCTTAAGGGTCAGTTTGCCCCGTACTTCGCCGCCCGTGAAGGCTGCGTCCAGCAGCAGTTTCCCGCAGTTCTTGTCAAGATATATAGCCGGCGATACCAATTTGCCTTCCGCATTGAAATCGAATTCCAATCCGGTCTGTTTCCCCCATCCCTTGTCCGTGATGTTTTCGTAGGTGAAATGGCTTCGGTCGTTCGTGAAATCGAAGAAGCTGCGACATTTGGGATCATCGATCAATCCGGCTGTTTTCCGGATTTCATCAAGCGAACCTACAATCAACGCGTATTGATAGGTATAAACGATGTTGTGATCAAGGATTTCAGAGCTGAGGGGGCTTATGTAGCCGGTGGGCGCATCTTTCGGCCCGCCTTTCCCCATCTTTCCTGCAAAGCCGCCGATGAACAGGCAGGTTTGTCCGTTGTATACGCCGAGGCCGTAATTGTCGTCGTCCACCAGCGCCGTCCAGTATTCAGTGGGCCAGAAATGCTCCCAAGGCCAGCCCAGGCCGTTTTCCTTCGTGCAGATTTCGGTCAGCGCGCCGCCGGTGAACGGCGCGTCTCCAAGATACGATACCAATTTGTACCACGGGCCGTTGGTATAGACAGCCGGCTGCTCCTGCGAGCGCGCGGGATACAGGGTCCGATCGGAGCGGTCGTTGTTGATCCGGGAGGTGACGCGCACCGTCTTCCCCTCCAGACGGTACCACGCTTCGAAGGTGCATTCTCCGGGGCAATTGTTCATCGGCCATTGTCTCGGAATGCATTTTACGTAAATCTCGCCGTTCTCGCATTTCTAGTCCAGAATATCCGAGCGATGGCCGTAACAATCGCCCGACTGAATGGGGTTCCAGCCCAGATATTTCCAGCTTTCTTTTACCTCAAACCCCTCCGGGCAGTAAGGGTTGGGGAAACCATAGAAGGACATCTGTACCTGACGGCCCCAATCGAAACTGTTGATAAGGTTGTCCTTTCCGTGCTCAGCCAGATAGGTCAGCGCGCCGCCCAACGCGAGATTCGCCCCCAAACGGAGATACTCATTTTCGATCCAGACAATATTCTCATCTTTAAGAAACTGACTGTAATTCATTTGATTGCTCATGGAAATCCCCCTTTCTTAACAGAGTATAGCATGCGGGACAGAGGATTGCAAGAATATGAAGGCATTTCGCCGGTTGCTCTTTTAATCATCATTAATCCATTCGAATCTTACGCGGAGTATTTTTACTAAATCAGGCAGAAATACGGCTTTGCATGCTTATATTTCGACGGCGGTTTATTGAAGATAGAATTCTATGAAAAGGAAAGATTTCCTGGGAAGGTAACCGGAACGATTCTTAAAAAGAGCTTATGTCAGACTAACAGAGCATGGCGAATGTTTTTTGCCGATGGTATTGCTTCCGCAGTCATCCGTTCGTTTTTTCAGGAAAAGCGTTCGGATGATTTTATGTATTATACAGTCCGAATTGCAGAAACGCTTGAGATATGCTATAATAAGGCCTATGGTTTTTCAAAGACGGCAATTTCCCACGGAGGTACACCATGCTGCTCACTGCAGAGAACATTTACAAAAATTACGGCATGCGCCAGCTGCTGGACGGCGTAACGCTTTATCTGAATGAAGGCGACCGCATTGGCCTGATCGGCGTAAACGGCACAGGCAAGAGTACCTTTCTCAAGGTGCTTGCAGGTGTTGAGGATCCCGATACCGGGCGCGTGACGCGGGATCCCAATGTGCAGGTCTCCTATCTTCCGCAGGTTCCTGTTATGAATGACGATCTCACCGTACTGGAACAGGTATTTGCGGGACATCCCAGCGAATTTCGGCAGCTGAACGAGTACGAAGCCAAAACGACGCTGACCAAATTGGGAATTACCGATTTCGATCAGAAAATCGGCGAGCTTTCCGGCGGTCAGCGTAAGCGCGTGGCGCTGGCAACCGTGTTCGTCCACCCCGCCGATATACTCATTCTCGACGAGCCCACCAACCATCTGGACGCTGAAATGGTCGTTTGGTTGGAGCAGAAGCTGTCGAAATTCACCGGCGGCCTGGTGATGGTTACGCGCGACCGATACTTCCTCGAAAACGTCGTTACGCGCATTGCGGAAATGTCGTTTGGAAAAATGTACCTGTACGACGCCAACTATTCCAAATATCTGGAGCTGAAAGCGCAGCGGCTTGAAATGGCGCAGGCCTCCGAGCGAAAGCGTCAGGCGCTTTTGAGAAAGGAAACCGAATGGATCATGCGCGGCTGCCGTGCGCGTTCCACAAAGAGCACCGAACGAATCGCCCGCTATGAGGCGCTCAAAGCACAGGAAGCGCCGCCTGTTGACGGTACAGTCTCCATTGCGGCTGCCGCTTCCCGGCTGGGACGCAAAACCGTATCTATGGAACATGTGTCTAAAAGCTATAACAGCCGCACCGTCATCCGTGATTTTTCCTATACTATTCTAAGAGATGACCGCGTGGGCATCATCGGAAGAAACGGAGCCGGTAAGTCCACGCTCCTCAATATGATTGCCGGTACGCTTACTCCCGACAGCGGCTCCGTCGATTTCGGCGGAACCGTGCGCATCGGCTACTTTACGCAGGAAGGCCGCGAGCTGAATCCCGCGCAGCGTCCATGGGATTATCTTCATGAAATCGCAAGCGAAGTTCACACGAAGGAAGGCCGGCTTTCCGCTACGCAGATGATGGAACGCTTCCTCTTCCCGCCGGATCTGCAGTTTTCCACAATCGGCAAGCTTTCCGGCGGCGAAAAGCGGCGGCTGTACCTGCTTGGAATATTGATGAGCGCGCCGAATATTCTTTTGCTTGACGAACCTACAAACGACCTTGATGTGGAAACGCTGACCATACTCGAGGATTACCTGACCGAGTTCCCGGGCGCGGTTGCCGCTGTTTCTCACGACCGCTATTTTCTGGACAAACTCGCAACATCCATTCTTGAAGTGCGCGGAGACGGTGAAGTCCGCCGCACCATGGGCGGCTATTCCGATTGGCTGCTCCTGCGCGAAATGGATGAAAAAAACATTGTAAAAAAGGAAAACCGCGACACCCGCGAAAAGCGCTCCGAACGCCCGCAGAGGCTTAAGTTTTCCTTTAAGGAACAGAGAGAATTTGATACCATCGATCAGGACATTGCGGATATCGAGGCGCTTATCGCCGAATGCGATCAGAATATCGCTCTCAATGCCAGCGATTACATCCGCTTGCAGGCGCTTACCGAGGAAAAAACAGCGCTCGAGGCCCTGCTGGAAGAAAAAACCGAACGATGGGTATATTTAAACGATCTTGCCGAACGAATCGCCGCACAGAAATGACGTTCTTTTCGGTAATAATCGTTATCGCCTGCGTTTTTCATTAAAAGGGCTGATGCAGTATTTCTTCTGCGTCAGCCCTTTGGTTTTATATTCAATTGTTATCGGAATTCTCTGCAGAAAACGCCGTTTTTTATCAATTTAACCGATCAATACGCTTCGCCGGAGGTGCCGCCTTCTACGATGGTCTTGCAGCTTGAAAAGCCGATACCCAGGCGCTCCGCACCCATATCCACATACATTTTTGCGGTTTCGAAATTGCGGATGCCGCCGGAAGGCTTTACCTTGATGCGGCCCTTTGCGGTATCCAGCATTGCCTTTACGGCCTCGACGGTCGCGCCAGCGCCGTTAAAGCCGGTGCTGGTTTTTACGAAATCCGCGCCGGCTGCGATGCAAACCTCGGTGCCCTTGCAGATCTGTTCAACGTTCAGCTGGCTGGTTTCAAAAATAACCTTTACGATTACGCCCTTCTTGTGGGCTTCTTCTACGACGGCCTTGATTTCCGCTTCGACAACATCCCAAGCGCCGCTGCGCGCTGCGCCGTAGTTCATCACCATGTCAATATCCTTTACACCCTTGGCTGCATATTCCCTGGCGGCTGCGCGCTTGACCTCTATGCCGCTGTAGCCGTAAGGAAAGTCCAGAACGCAGGAAACGCAGGTGTTGGTGTCCTTGGTAAGCGCCAAAGCCAGATCGATATCACAGCCGCGCACGCACACGCTGTAGGAAGCGAATGCGATGCTTTCCTTGATCGCGGCTTCCACCTGCTCGGTTGTCATATCGGGCTTAAGAACTGCGGAATCAAAGTATCTTGCGATGTTCATGGTTTATACCTCGTATTATAGAGTAGTAGTACTTATATACCTCGCTCCCGAGGTGTGCTACAATGCTGTGGATGCTGTGGATTGGTTTCGTATACCTACCGCATGACGGTTTTCAGGAGGATCCAA
>JAFQKQ010000055.1 GCA_017396845.1 Clostridia bacterium | reverse complement strand
GAAGTGCTCATGCACAATTACAACGAGGCATTGGACACTGAAAAACGTGCGCTGGCAAAAATGGTGGAAGCGAGCTTCTATCCGGGCCAGCTAAATCAAAGTTTAGCGGACGACGACAAGACAATTATCCTGCAAAAACTTCAGCAGAATCCCGAATTGGTTCAGCAGCTGCTGCAAGGTCTGCTAAACGATGCAGTCCATGCACAGCGAAGCGCCTGAGATAAAAATTTCTGGCGTTTAGCTGGAAGTTTAGCAGCTAAGACGCCAGTTTAGCAGTGTATGATATACATTTGCACGTAGTACGGAAGATTTTTGTACAAGGGTACAAAAAAAGACCAACCATTTCTGGTTGGTCTATGGAGCTGATGACCGGATTTGAACCGGTGACCTCATCCTTACCAAGGATGCGCTCTACCGACTGAGCTACATCAGCGCAAGAAAACCAACGAATAACAGTATAGCACTTTGTACTCAAAATTGCAATGGGTAAACGCAATTTTAAAATAACTTAGAGAAGGCAGTTTGTGTACGCATGCGGGGATGGTATGATCGGCGGGAGAAGGGCGCATAAACGCGCTTTTTCGATTGATTTTCCCTCGGTTTTCATGTATCATATCTTCATGAGAATACCCAATATTACCATTTGGGAGGGGAAAAACATGCTTACGGACAGGAGTATGAATCAGACTGTAAAGAAGCTTCAAAGGCTTTCCCAGACGCTTTTTGACCGGATGTTTATAAAGGTACACAGCATTACCGATTTTGATGTGTTTGAAACGAAGCAGGCGCTTCATGAGATTCCGAATGCCGAGCTGTTTCAGCCGCTTGCCGCTGACAGGAAATGGGGCGGCGAGGGCGTATACGGCTGGTTCCGGTTTTCGTACACCGTGCCTCAGGCGCTTGACGGACAGGCGCTGTTTCTCTATTCGCATATCGACGCATATGAGGAAACGCTGTGGGTGAACGGGCGGATTCATTCGAATTACGCCAACAAGTTTGTGGAGGGCTCACACGGAAATCACTACTGCAATCGAATCAATGCCAAGGCCAAAGCGGGCGAAAAGATGGAGTTTGCACTGGAAGCTTATGCGTGGCACAGGGTTCCCGGCTGCATGCCGCTTTCCAATGAAGCGGCGGAAAGCTACATATATCATGCGGGAAGCATGGACATATGCATAAGAAACGATATGTATATGGAGTTCCTTTTTGATCTCAATACGCTTTTGTCCCTGCGAAATGTATTGAGCGCTGGCTCCTTCAGACGCGCGCAGGTGGAGAACGCGATGTACGAGGCGCATCTGATGCTTTTGTACGACCCGGATTCCTGCACGAAGGAGGAATTTGACAGGGCGCTCACGCGCGCGCATGCGGTTTTGAAGGCGGAGCTTTCCAAGAAAAACGCCGATAGCGCGCCCTATGTGGGGCTGATCGGACACAGCCATATGGACACGGCGTGGCTCTGGCCGCTTCGGGAAACCGAGAAAAAATGCGCGAGAACCTATGCCAACCAGCTGAACCTTATGGAGGAGTATCCCGAGTATAAATTCGTGCAGTCCTCCGCTTTCCACACCGACTGGATTCGAAGGGATTATCCCGAATTGTTTGAAAGAATCAAGAAGGCGGCAGCGGAGGGCAGATACGAGCCCAACGGCGGCGTATGGGTGGAGTGCGACTGCAATTTGAGCGGCGGCGAATATCTGCTCAGACAGTTTGTATGGGGGCAGCGCTTTACAAGGGAGCATTTCGGATATACATCGGACGCATTCTGGCTTCCGGACACCTTCGGGTATTCCTATGCCATCCCGCAGATTATGAAGGGCTGCAATGTGAAATATTTCCTGACCACCAAAATGGCGTGGAACGACACCAACCGCTTCCCTTATACCACGTTCATGTGGCAGGGGCTTGACGGAACGAGTGTGCTTACGCATCTGAACCGCACGCATATCGGTCCTACGCCCGAAACGTTTCAGGAGATCACTTGCGGGGGCGATGAAATCCGAGAAAAGCGGGCTTCGGATATGCGCCTGTTTTCCTTCGGAAAAGGCGACGGCGGCGGGGGTCCCGAGTTTGAAATGCTTGAAATGGCGAGGCGGCTTGAAAATCTGGACGGCTGCGGAAAAAGCGGTTATACCTCCGTTTCCGATTTCATGCAGAGGCTTGAAAAGAATGTGAAAAATCCAAGCGTGTATGCGGGCGAATTGTATCTGGAGCTTCACAGAGGAACTCTCACTTCTCAGGCGCAGATCAAGAAAAACAACCGCGATCTTGAAATCGCGCTTCATAATCTTGAACTGATTACAGTGCTTGACGCGGTGAAAAACGGGAACAAAGCGGACGGAAGCAGCATCGCGCCGCTTATGAATACGCTGCTTGTGAATCAGTTCCACGATATTCTTCCCGGAACCAGCATTCATGAGGTGAACGAGGAATCGAGAAAAAGCACGGGATGTGCAATCGAAGCTTCCCGGAAGCTGGCCGAGGCGCTGCTTACAAAAGATGCGTCCGGAGAATATATAACGCTTCTCAATACCACGTCGTTTGAACGGCGTGAAACGGTGCATATTCCCGCGCTCATCAATGGCGCAGAGGGCGTTTATACGCAGGAATATACCGATATCGGCGGACGGAGAATGCTTGCGGTGTATGGATGCCATCTTCCGCCCTTCGGAAGCGCCGTATTAAAGGAAGGGAAGCCGCTTTTTGCAGAGGCGCCCTTTACGGTATCGGGAAATGAAATCATTACGCCCTTTGCAAAGGCCGTGTTCAACGAAAACGGCGCGATTGCTTCATTTATTGAACGATCTTCCGGGCGCGAATTGGTTTCGGGGCTTCCTTTCAATACGTTTATGATGGCGGAGGACATGCCGGCGGACTGGGATAACTGGGATATTGACGCGGATGCGGAAGAGAAGCTTGCGCCCGCAGGAAAGCTTTTGTCCCGCGAAATCGTGTCAGTGGGAGAAGTTGAAATGCGTATCCGCTTTGTGTGGGCGCTCAGTGAAAAGAGCGTAATTACGCAGGATATCGTATTTGATGCGCATTCGCCGCTGGTTACGTTTGAAACGTCGCTTTCGTGGCAGGATGATCACAGGCTCTTGAAGGCCGCCTTCGATACGTCCCTTCTGGCCGACGGCGTGAGAAACGAAATTCAGTTTGGCTATATCAGAAGATCCAATCACCGCTCCACCGATCAGGAGAAGGCGAGATTTGAAATCTGCAATCACAAGTATTCCGACCTGGGCGAAAACGGAAGCGGCATCGCACTTTTCAACGACGGAAAGTACGGTTTGTCCGTTAAAGAGGGTAGTATGCGCTTGAGCCTTCACAGGGGCGGCCTCAGACCGGATGAAATGGGCGACAGGGGCGTAAACGAATTCAAATACGCGATTTATCCGCACGGCGCGTTCGGCGCGGAAAGCGTAATTCAGCCGGCATACGCGTTCAATTATGAGCCGGTTGTCGTTAGAGGAAAAACGGAGATTCTGCCGCTTGCGCAAACGGATAAGAAGAATGTTGTCATAGAGACCGTCAAGCCCTGTGAGGACGCCGAAAAGGCGTACATCCTCAGAATGTATGAAGCGGCGGGCGACTGGACGAAGACTAGGCTTACCTTTGTCAGGCCTCCGGTTTCCGTAATCGAATGCAATATGCTGGAGGATGAAATAGAGAAGGCCGACTGCGAAAACCTGGTCTTTGAGCCCTTCAGGATCAGAACGTTTAAAGTAGTGTACGAATAACGAAAGGGACGCCGGATTCAAAGGAGATAAGCGATGCCTGATAAAATCAATATTGCGCTTGCTTGACTTGGATTCAGCGGCGCATTTGCGGGTATCTAAAAGGATCATCCGGATGCAGACAGCATAAAGGCATACAATATCGATGAAGGCAAATGCCGGTATATGCCTGATAACGGCATTGCAGACGGGTATTATAGCAGCTTTGATGAAATTCTTAATGATTCCGCGCCCGATGCAGTGCAGCCGGTAACACCGATTCCGCTGCATGCCGGGAAGACGGTTCGTTTGCTTAACGCCGGAAAGCACTGTTCCTGTACGGTTCCGCATATCGGATGGCGCCTGTGATTCTGCGTGATTTTTATGGATGCATGTGATTGAAAACGGAAAATTCAAATTTTCAGCCGGCTGAGCGGATGCTTTGCCGGCTGAATGCTGTATAAAGAATGAGAATATATGCACGAAAATGAATAATATTCAGATGGTTACATATATTAATGCATAAATATAAGCTATAAACAGGAAATTAACGCATAAAAATGAGAAATAATGTTGACAAAGGGAATGAACGGGTATATACTTGCTTCATTCAATTTTTATGGAGGCCAATCACTATGAAGAAGTTTGCTGCATTCATTCTTGCGCTTGTAATGGCGCTGGGCTGCATTTCCTTTGCGGAAACTGCAGAAGAGGAAAAGATCGTCGTCGGCACCAACGCGGAGTTCGCTCCCTTTGAGTATGTAGACGAAAACGGCGAAATCGCCGGCTTTGACGCGGAGCTCATTGAGATGATCATGACCGTTCTCGGCTACGAGTACGAAATGATCTCCATCGACTTTGACGCGCTTCTGCCCGCGCTTGAGAGCGGAAAGATCGATCTGGCCATCGCCGCCATGACGATCACCGAGGAGCGCCTTGAGAACGCGCTGTTCTCCGCTCCGTATTTCAACGCTTCCCAGAAGATCATCGTTAACGCTGACAGCGGAATCGACGGCCTTGAAGCCCTTGCCGGCAAGAAGATCGGCGTTCAGCTGGGCACCACGGGCGATCTGTATGTGACCGAAAACGTAGAAGGCGCGGAAGTAGTCCGCTACACCAAGGCGCTGGACGCCGTGATCGATCTGGACGCCGGCCGTCTGGACGCGGTAGTCACCGACGCGGAGCCCTCCAAGGTTTACGTAGCTCCCTATGAGAACCTTAAGATTCTGGACGAGAACCTGTCCGAGGAAATGTACGGTATCGCAGCGGCCTTCGGAAGCGAAGAGCTGATTGCACAGGTGGACATCGCTCTGGCGGCTCTGGTTGAGGGTGGTTACTACGATCAGCTGTACGCCTACTGGTTCGGCGAGGCTGAGGCGGAAGAGAGCGTAAAGGTTGTAGTCGGCACCAACGCGGAGTTTGCTCCCTTTGAGTACATAGACGAAAACGGCGAAATCGCTGGCTTTGACGCAGACCTGATCGAAGCGATCATGACCGCACTCGGCTACGAATACGAAATGATTTCCATCGACTTTGACGCGCTTCTGCCCGCGCTGGAGAGCGGCAAGATTGATCTGGCCATCGCCGCCATGACGATCACCGAAGAGCGCCTTGAGAACGCGCTGTTCTCCGCTCCGTACTTCAACGCTTCCCAGAAGATCATCGTTCCTGTTGACAGCGCTTGCCAGGGCGCAGCGGATCTTGCCGGCAAGAAAATCGGCGTTCAGCTGGGCACCACCGGCGATCTCTACGCCAGCGAGAACATCGAAGGCGCAGAGGTAGTTCGCTACACCAAGGCGCTTGACGCTGTAATCGACCTTGACGCAGGCAGACTCGACGCCGTAATCACCGACGCGGAGCCCTCCAAGGTTTACGTAGCGCCCTATGCGAACCTCAAGATTCTGGACGAGAACCTGTCCGAGGAAATGTACGGCATCGCCGCCGCATTCGGAAGCGAAGAGCTGATTGCCAATGTCAACATCGCGCTGGATGCGATCATGCAGGAAGGCTATTATGATCAGCTGTACACGCTGTGGTTCGGCGCTGAATAATCGAGACATAAAACAGAATTGACAGGCCGCCGTCTGCATCAATATGCGGGCGGCGGTTCATCGCGGATAAAAAGACACATTGGATGGAGAGGATTTCCTTGAAAAAATGGACGCTTGCGTTGATTACGGCGCTCGTCTTGATGATTGCCCTTACGCCCCTTGCAAGCGCGTCGGGTATTGATCTGAGCGGACTGGAATCGCTGCTCGGAAAGAAGCAGGAGACTGCCGCCGAGGGCGGAAAAGCCGCGCAGATTGCTTCGCTCACAGGCGGCTCACAGAAGATTGTCGTAGGCGTAGAGATAAACGGGCTGGTGCTGTTTGAAGAGGACGGCAAGGGCAGCGTGTCCGGCTATGATGTACGGCTGATCTCAAGCATTCTTGAAAAAGCGAATTACCGTAATTATTCGTTTGTGATCGTAGAAGCGGGCAGCGGCGTTAAGAGCCTTGAGGACGGCGAGATTACGCTGCTTGCCGGTGTTCAGCTGCCGGAAGACGCGGTTTCCCGCGTACAGGTGCTTGAAAATGCGGATTCCGTCGCCGAGGCGGACAAAGCGCTTGATATGCAGGCGGAAGCGGGCGATACGAAGAGTGATGAAGAAGAGGTGGCGCTTGCAAAGAGCGCGACAAAATATCTGAAGACGGCGGACTATCTGTGGGGCAAGGGCGAAGAGACGCTGATAAGCGGCGAAACTGTCGACTTTGGCGGACGCAGCTTTTACCTTACGGCAATGGCTGAAAATGCGAAGGTTGTATCGGCATTTGATCGCGCGTTTGCCAAGGTGGATTCCGACGGATCGCTGGACAGCCTCTGGAAGGAATACTTTGAAACGGGTGTCTTCTACAACATCTGGCGCGCTGTGAGAAGAACCGGGCTGAGCATCTGGCGACAGTTCCGCATGAATCTGATTGAAGAAGCCCGCTATCAGATGATTTTAACCGGCCTTGGACGCACGCTGCTGATCGCGGTCTGCGCGGCGGTTCTGGGCGTAATCTTCGGCTGTGTGCTGGCGCTTATGCGTCTTTCGAATATTAGAATCGGCAAATGGTATGTGTTAAGAAGCATTTCCGGCATCTATGTCGATATCATTCGAGGAACGCCGGTAGTCGTTCAGCTGATGATTATGTACTACCTGATTCTGGTTTCCCCCAACATTTCGAAGGTCACGGTCGCTATTATCACCTTCGGTCTTAACTCGGCTGCTTATGTATCCGAAATGGTTCGCGGCGGAATACTTGCAGTCGATAAGGGACAGACGGAAGCAGGCCGTTCTCTGGGTCTTTCCGCCGGTGCGACGATGTTTTTGATCGTGCTTCCGCAGACGATCAAGATCATCATTCCGTCATTGTTCAACGAGATCATTATGCTCCTTAAGGAAACCTCTGTCGTAGGCTTTATCGGGCTTATGGATCTTACCAAAGCGGGCGACTACATCAGAAGCCGTACCTATTCGGCGTTTTTCCCGCTGCTTACGGTGGCGGTCGTATACCTGATTATCGTTACCGTGTTTACGCGCGTGTTCAACCGCATCGAAAGGAGGCTGCGTCAGGGTGATTTACGTTAAGGATCTTTATAAATCATTTGGAAGCCTCGAAGTATTAAAGGGCGTCAATCAGCACATCGCGCGCGGCGAAAAAGTGGTCGTCATCGGTCCGTCGGGAAGCGGAAAGTCTACGTTTCTCAGGTGTCTCAATCTTTTGGAAACGCCGACAAGGGGTGTGATCACCGTTGGCGGTGAGGAGATTACGGGCGGTAAGGTGAATATCAACCGCGTTCGCCGCAAGATGGGCATGGTTTTCCAGCAGTTTAATCTTTTCCCGCACAAGACTGTGCTTGAAAACATCATGCTTGCGCCTGTGCACCATCAAATACTCTCCAAGGAGCAGGCGAAGAAAAAAGCGATGGCGCTTTTAGAGCGGGTAAACCTTTCCGAGAAGGCGAACGCTTATCCCAGACAGCTTTCCGGCGGTCAGCAGCAGCGAATTGCAATCGTTCGCGCGCTTGCTATGGATCCCGAAGTCATGCTGTTTGACGAACCCACGTCCGCGCTCGATCCTGAGATGGTGGGCGAGGTTCTGGACGTTATGAAGCAGCTGGCTGTAAGCGGCATGACGATGGTGGTAGTTACCCACGAAATGGGCTTCGCCAGAGAAGTGGGCGACAGGGTGCTTTTCATGGACGAAGGCGTTATCATGGAAGAAGGCACGCCCGACGAAGTATTCAATCACACAAAGACTGCCCGCGCACAGGACTTTTTGAGAAAGGTGCTGTAAGCGGTAAATCAAAAAACGTTCGGCTTTTCTGCTGCCGGACGTTTTTTTGATTTACAAATTCTTTCGTTTCTGATATGCTGTCATAGAAGATTCAAATGCCGAAAAGGAGGAATTCATATGATTACCGACAGTTTTGATCCCCTGTCTCCTGCTAAAATCAATCCATTTGTCAACGAGAATGCGGAGGCGGTAGACGCATGCATACTTACGTTTTCGCACGTTATAGAAGAAAATGTATTGAGAACCTATGATTGCGGGAAGATCGGCGAGTTTTACTTTGCAACGGGCGCTACGCCGGTATACAGGCTGCTTTTCGGCGGAAAGAAATTTGCGTTTTATAAAACCTATGTCGGCGCTCCGGCGTGCGTTGGCACGATTGAGGATACGTTTTCATTGATTCGAACAAAGAAGTATATACTCTTCGGGGGAAGCGGCTGTTTGAATCGGGAAATTGCCCATGGACGCGTGATGGTACCCACCTCGGCGTATCGCGATGAAGGAACGAGCTATCATTATCAACCGGCGTCGGACTATATTGATTTCCCAAACAGCACTGTAGTTCAGACGTTTATGAAGGAAAACGGAATACCGTATGTAGCAGGGAAAACGTGGACGACGGACGCGTTTTACCGCGAAACGGAAAACAACATACAAAAGCGCAAGGCAGATGGATGCATATCGGTAGAGATGGAGTCGGCGGCGGTGCAGGCGATGTGCAATTTCAGAGGACTTGAGCTGTATGCGTTTTTTACCAGTGGTGATCTGCTGGATTCGCCCGAATGGGATGAACGGCGTAAAGAAGGCCAGATTGCCGGAACACAGCACGATCTGGGCCATTTTGATATCGCAATTTCGCTTGCAAAGCATGTATCGGAATCGGATGGCTGAAAGAACTGCGCGAAAAACGGGACTTATGCAAAGAGCGTATCATGCATAAGTCCCGTTTTATTAGTCTTCTTCTACAAACCGCAGAACCGTATTCATGCCGTCTATACCTATTACGGTGTTTTCGAAGACGGAAGCGACGGCTTCCTGAAATTCCTCCGGATGCGGGGTCGCAGGGCTGAAATGGGTAAGCCAGAGCGATTTTGCACCGCATTGACACGCGATTTCGGCGGCCTCCCGCATGGTCATGTGGTGGGTTTCAAGCGCGCGTTCCAGCTTGTCCTCTTCGCCGAACATGCCTTCCAGGATCAATAAGTCCGCGTCTTTTCCGAGCTCCGTCATGGCGGGAACCGGGCGCGTGTCCGTGGAATAGAGGATGGAAAGACCGCGGCGGTCGGGGCCCAACACGTCATTGGGCGTAAAGCCCTCTGCGCATTCGCCCGCCTGCAGGCGGCTCCAGAGCTTTACGGGAACGCCGTTTTGCTTTGCACGTACGGGGTCAAATTTTCCCGAGCGGCTTAAGGATATGCGATAGCCGAAGCAGGGCATGCCGTGATCGGCGTGAAACGGCTGTATGCTCATGCCGGAAAGCCGGAAAGGGTCCGGCCGCGCGCCTTCAAATTCATGGCACACAATTTCATACGGAAGCTCGGGAACGATTACCCGAAGCGCATTTACCACTCTTTGAAGCCCTGCGGGGCCGTATATATGAAGCGGTTCCTCTCGTCCTTCATTTCCCAGCGTCAGGAAAAGCCCGGGAAGTCCGCTTACGTGATCGGCGTGAAAATGCGTGATGAGTACGCCGTCGATGCACTTGAAGCGCAGTCCTGCCGTTCGGATTGCGGTCTGCGTGCCTTCGCCGCAGTCGATCAGCACCGCGCGTCCGTCTTTTCGAAGGTAGAGAGAGGTGAGAAAGCGCCCGGGAAGCGGCATCATACCGCCGGTTCCTAAAAGGCATACGTCAATCATACGAAAAGCTCCTTGGCAAGTTTTCGATCGTCCCGAAAGATTTTGCCGGAAACAGCGGTGAGACATACATTGATGTTTTCGTCAAACAATATGAAATCCGCGTGATAGCCTTTCTGAATGCGTCCGATACCGCTTGCGTGAATCCGCCTTGCGGGGTTTTCCGTCGCCATGAGGACGGCTTCGGGTAGGGAAATTCCGGCAAGCGTCATATTTCTGATCAGCATGTTCATAGTGCTTGCGCTTCCTGCAAAGGCCGTTCGGTCGGTAAGCTTCATTACACCGTCCTCATACAGCGCCTGAACGCCGTTTTGCTGGGTGTAAACGGTGCCCTCCTGCATATCCATGCCGGCAAATTCCAGACCATCTGTGATCAAAATGATATTTTCTGCGCCCTTGCAGCGGTAGATGAGCTGCAAAAGTTCCGGCGGCAGATGCTTTCCGTCGCCAATCACCTGAACGGTGTACGCGTCCAGATTGAGTCCCGCTTCGATTACGCCGGGAATGCGGAAGCCGCCCTTTCGGATGATGCCGCTGCAGGCAGAATACAGGTGCGTGATATCGGTATACCCGTGATGAAGCGCCTCCTGCATTTCGTAATAGGTGGCATTGGTGTGGGCTGCGCTTGCTATGATGCCGCGCGATGACAGCTTTTCGCCCAGCGCCATGCCGCCCTTAAGTTCTGGGGCTGCGCCCATCATGCGGATTTCGGGAAGAATGTCAAGATATTTCTGAAGATCGATATCGGATGGGTTTTTAAGGGCTCCCGGCGCTTGTGCGCCGGCCTGAAGGGGATTGAGCGCTGGGCCTTCCATGTGCGCGCCGAGAATGCGGAAGGCAGGATTGTTTTCCTTCATAGCGCCCGCGATCGCATAAAGCGCGTCCGTCAGCATTTCCTCCGGCGCGGCCAGCGTGGTCGGAAGGATGGAGGTGGTGCCCATGCGCGCGTGGGCGAGGCACATTTTTATTACATCCTCTTTATTCCCGCTCATCGGCGAATAGCCGCCGCCGCCGTGCACGTGGATATCCACGAAGCCCGGCGAAAGGAAGAGTCCGCCTGCGTCGATGGCGGGTACGTTTTCAAGCGGATGCGGAAGAATATCGATAAAAAGTCCGCCGTCTACGACAACGGAGCCCGCAAGCTCTTCAAACGGCGTAATAATTCTTGCGTTTGTAATCTGATACATAAAAACACTCCCTTCAATCATCGGGTATGCAGTGACGGCCTATGGCAGTATTATGACACAATCGTATATGGAATTGCAAGCAATTTTTCTATTGACGTTGGTTTTCTGAGGATTTATAATGAATACAGCTGTATATAAACAGAGAGGAGAGAAATGCGGATGAAAAAGCTGAATGTAGCGATTATCGGACAGGGACGCAGCGGATATGCGATTCACGGCAAGCATTTTTTGAATGACACGGAAAGATTTCAGGTGAAATATGTCGTAGATGCACTCAAAGAGCGCCGCGAAAAAGCGGAAAAGGTGTTCGGCTGTCAGACCTTTGAATGCTATGAAGCGCTTTTTGATAAAAAAGACGATATCGACGTCGTAGTCAATGCCTCCTTCAGCATGGATCATTACCCGATCACGCTGGCGCTTCTGAAGAAGGGCTTTAATGTAGTAAGCGAAAAGCCGTTTGCCTATTCTCCCGAGCAGGCGGAGGAAATGATTCAAGCGTCCGAGGAATCCGGCGCAATGCTCGCGCCCTTCCAGCAGAGCCGCCTCGCGCCGTACTTTTTGAAGGTGAGAGAAGTAATCGACTCCGGAAAGCTCGGCCGAATCGTCGCCGTTAATATCGCTTTCTCCGGTTTTGCCCGCCGCTGGGACTGGCAGACCATTCAGGACAATGTGGCAGGCTCCCTCTATAACACCGGTCCCCATCCCGTAGATCAGGCGCTTACACTGCTGGGCGGAGACGAGATTCCCGAAATCTTCTGCAAAATGGATCGCGCAACGACGTTCGGAGACGCGGAGGATTACATAAAGCTGATCATGACCCTGCCCGGCCGTCCGCTGGTGGATCTTGAGATTTCGTCCTCCAACGCATATCCCTGGGGAACCTACAACGTACAGGGCACAAATGGCGGACTTTGGGGAACGCTCAGTGAGATGAAATGGCGCTGGTTTGACGAGAAGCAGGCGCCCGAGCAGAAGCTGATCAGAACGCCGCTCTCAACGCCCGAGGGCGAGCCCGCATACTGCTCTGAAAAGCTGCCCTGGCAGGAGGACGAATGGAAGGCCGGTGAGGGCGAAAATGCGTTTGTCGGCGCAGTAGAGGCGTTCTATACCAATATCTATAACCACATTCTTTCGGGAGAGCCGCTGAAGGTTCAGCCGAAGGAGGTTGCGCGTCAGATTGCAGTGATTCGCAAGTGTCATGAACTGAATCCGCTTGATAAATTCTGCTGAGGAGGAACGGATGATGTATCGGATTGGAATTATCGGCTCTGAAAACTCGCATGCGGATGCGTTTTCGAGAATTTTCAATACATCGGGCGAATATCCCGATATCCGCGTGGTCGCCATTTACGGAGAAGATCGGGCGGCGAGCGAAAAAATCTATGAAAAATACGGCCTTGAAAAGCTGTGCAACCATCCGAGTGAAATGGACGGAATGGTAGACGCAATCATGGTCACATCCCGCCACGGCGGACTGCATATGAAATACGCGCTCCCCTTCATCAAAAAGGGACTTCCTGCGTTTATCGACAAGCCTATTGCGTGCTGTCCGGAGGAAGCGAAGGAGCTCGTGCGCGAGGCCAAGGCTTCGGGAAGCGTATTGATCGGCGGTTCTTCCACGCGCCTTGTAAAGGACACGCTCTCGTTCAAAGAGAAAGCGGACGCTGCAAAGGCAAAGGATGAACTTTGGGGCGGACATGTTTGGGCGCCGGTCAGCATGCTGAATCCGTACGGGGATTTCTGGTTCTACGCGTCGCACCTCGTAGAGATTGCGCTCACCATCTTCGGCTATGAACCGTTTGAAGCGCGTGCGTACAAAACCGATTCGGGCGTTGCGGCGTCCCTCAACTACGGAAAATATGCTGTGCAGCTTTCGTTTACCGAGGGCAATTATGCCTACGGCGCGACGGTGCTTGCAAAGGAAATCGCCACCGGAAATATCGATATCTCCGACTGCTATCAGGCGGAATGCGATCATTTTGCGGATATGCTCAGAAATAAAACCGAATACCAGAACGCGCATGATTTTGTCGAAGCCGTGTGCGTAATGGATGCGATTGTAAAGAGCTATCAGGCGGACGGCATGCCCGTAAAGATCGTAAACCTTCGCTGAAGAGATATGGCGCTTTACAGGCTTTGTGTAAACGGCTTTGAAACGGAAGCCGTGTATTCCGATAAAGAGGACTGCCTGATTTCCGGCGTTCTTACAAAGATGATCTCAGGCGCAAAAAAAAGAAAGCGCAAAATCGTACTGATCGCAGGAGCGCCCGGCGCAGGCAAGAGCACGCTTGCGCTGGCGCTGTGCGAAAAGGCGAGGGCGGAAGGAGTTAGCAAGCCGGTTCAGGCGCTGGGTCTTGACGGTTTCCATTTGAAAAACGATGTGCTTTCAAATGGATGCGCATTAAGAAACGGAGAATCTGTTCCACTTTCGTCCATTAAAGGCGCGCCGGAGACGTTTGACAGGGACGCGTTTTTGAAATACCTGTCAGACGCCGCTTCCGCTGAACCCGCTTTCTGGCCTGTATACGATAGAAACCGGCACGAAGTGGGGGATACGCCCGAAAGAGTTAAGGGAGAAATCCTGATTATTGAAGGCAATTGGCTGCTTCTGAAAAGAGAAGGCTGGGAAAAAGCAAAGGCGTTTGCCGATATTACGCTTTCCGTTTCGACGGAAGAAGCCATTGTCAAGCCGCGCCTGATTCAAAGAAAAATGCGCGGCGGAAAAAGCCTTGAAGAGGCGGAAAAATGGTATGAAACCGTGGACGGCCCCAATGTGCGCCTTTTCCATGCGGAAAGCGCAAAGGCGGATATATCGCTGAAGCTTACGGAAAACGGACTTCAACCGGCGGACGAACGATAGCCCGCCGGTTTTTTGCGAACAAAAAGCTGCCGCAGAAAACAGAATTCTGCGGCAGCTGCTGTTTAACCGAATATTAGAAATGATCCGAGCTGTAGAGGAAGAGCGGCAGCGGGAACCAATCTACCGGGAGCTTGCAGTCGGGCGCCTGGAAGCGGTTGGCGGCGAAAAGGAGCTGCTGCATGGAGAGGCGGTCGAACTTCGCATCCGCCGCTTCGTCTGTTTCGTAAACGCAGATTTCACCGTTTTTTACCTCTGCGCATACGGGCGCTTCGTCTTCGATCTGAAGAACAATCTTTCCGTCCGAAATGCCGCTTACTTTCTTCTTAAGCGAAAGGCATGCCTTTAGCACGTTTATCAGATTCACAATGCGTACGTGCTCGCTGTTGGAATTGCTGTAGCTTTCTGCAAATGCGGCGATTTCACGGTTGAGCGCCCGATCGATGGCGGGTACGGTGATCGTAAGATGGTTCTGCTCGTATACATTGCACCAGGCCTTTACGAATTTCGGCGCGAAGGAGGCGTCGGTAAGAATCAGCTCGGAGAACGAATCCTTGCCGCCTGCCACAAGGAAGCCTACGACCGTGTGTCCTTCGTAAATCACATACGGATCGCAGTTCCACGAATGCATGAAAAGCTCAAAGTCTTCGCGGCTGCGAATGCCTGTGATGGGAAGGGAAAGATAGATTTCATATGCGCGGTCGATCTCTTCCTGCGCAGCATCGGAAAAGCGCTTCCAGTTTACGCCGGCGGCGTTTACGTTTTTAAGACCATGGCGGATATTTGCGCCGACAATGCGGTATGTATACAAATCGCCCACGGGGCTGTAGCCGAAATACTCGTATCTCTGTCTTTGGCCTCCGAGCATCATGATATCAATGCCGCTTTTTTCCGCATTTTCCAGCTGCATGGCCATGAGCACCTTCATATATCCCGAGCCGCGGGCATATTTGTGCGAGGAAACGGAGCCGATATAGCCGATTTTCAAATCCTGTCCCGCATATTTTGCTGAAATCGGAAGCTGCGCGACCACGCCGCGAACGCGCTGATTGTCAAGGGCGATTGCGTGAATCTCGTCAAAGCCGCGTCCGTCGGCATATACCTTCGGGATCAGCGTTTTGAAATCGTGCGGAATGGCGCTCTGGGAGAACACCATATTGATAAAGTCGATAATGTCTGCGCGGTAAGACGCATCTGCAAATCTGTATTCGATCATATTATTTTCTCCTTATCGATTGTCATATGATGCTGATAAGCCCTTCGCGAACGGGATGCGCGTCCTTTCCTGCGGCGGGCGTACCGATGGAAATGGCGATGATGAAATCGCCGCCTTCGGGGGCGTTTAGCTTCTTAAACCATTTTTCGGCGTATTCGCTTGCAAATAGTTCTTTCGGCATACCGAGGATTACGCTTCCAAGCCCCATGGAATGCGCGGCCAGCGCCAGCGTTTGAACCGCAATGCCGCCGTCTATAGGGGTAAAGCTGGCAGAAATCTCCGAAAAGATAAAGCATACGAGGGGCGCGCGATAAAGCACGTCGTATTCGGGTGATTTGAGATACTCGCTCGCATTCGGATTCTTTTGATAAAGCGCATTCATATCGGATGAGAATTCCCGTAGCAGCACCTGATCTTTCACAAATGTAAAATGGCAGGGCTGAAGGTTGCGAGTGCTGGGCGCCTGCTTTACCGTTTCAATCAGTGTATTCAGCTGCTCGTCCGTTACCAATTCCTCGGTATATGCGCGAATGGATCTGCGGTCGCGAATGGCCTGTAATACTTCGTTCATGCGTTCACACTCCCTTAATTATAAGTATACCACGTTCAAAGATGCTTTTCAAGAATTATGTTGAAAGTAAAGAATATTGCTGGTATACTTACTATACGATTGGAGGGAATAAAATGCGTATACTGGTTGCCAATGCGGGAAGCACATCTTTGAAATTCAAGCTGTTCGATTATCCGGACGCGAAAATCCTCGCCAAGGGGAAAGTTGAGCGCGTGGGCGACGAACGCGGATCGATATATTGGTTCGAAAATGAAAAAGGCGAAAGCAAAAAAGATGAATGTGCGAAGGCCGGTACCTATAAAGAGGGAATAGACCTTTTCTTAAACGATATCGGCGGCGCGTCCCAGGCAGACGTGGTGGCGTTTAAAACGGTGCTCGCCCTCAGGCATCTGGGCGTTCATATTATAGATGAAGATGTGATAAACGATTTAAAGGAGTCCATGTCGGTTGCACCGGTTCACAACAGCGCGTATCTGGGCGCGATCGAGGCATTTCAGGCGCTTTCTCCGAATGCGGTGCTGGTGGGAGTTTTTGAAACCGCGTTCCATCTCACAATGCCGCTGAAAAACCGCGTATACGGCGTTCCGTACGAATGGTATCAGAAATACGGCGTTCAGAGGATGGGCTTTCACGGCGCGTCGCATTCGTATATCGCGAAAAAGCTTGCGCCCTTTCGCCGCGTGATCTCCTGCCACTTGGGCGGATCCAGCTCCATCTGCGCGATTTCAGACGGGAAGAGCGTGGAAAATTCCTTCGGACTTTCGCTGCAGGCGGGTATTACGCATGTGAGCCGCATCGGCGACATTGATCCTTATATCATGCCGTATCTTTTAAAGATCGGCGTACCGTATGATGAGATCATTCGGGGATTTGAGAAAAACGGCGGTCTTCGCGGCATTTCAGGAACCAGCGGCGACATGCGCGATCTGCGAAGCGGCGCAAAACAGGGGAATGCGCGCGCACAGCTTGCCATCGATGTATATACTGAGGGCGTGAAAAAGTATATCGGAGCATACGCGGCGATTCTGGGCGGCTTGGATGCATTGTGCTTTACAGCAGGCATCGGTGAAAACGACTATGAAACGCGCGAAGCGATTGCTCAGGGGCTTGAATTTATCGGAATTGAAATCGACAAAGAAAAGAACATGCGCAATGAATACGAAATCAGCAAGGAAAATGCCAAGGTGCACGTATTTGTAATTCCCGCAGACGAGGAAACCGTGGTCGCTGAAAGCGCGTATGCGCTGGTATCCGAAGGAGATCGGGCGTAGAAACAAAATTCGATTCATGCAGAAACGAAGGCCATAATCGAAGAATTGTTCGATTTTATACATAATAAGTTTTCAAATACTATGGACTTATTGCCCGCTATGTGATATACTATATCTATGTACGAATGTCCGGGAAGGCGGTGTACCATGTCAGATAAATTGGGCGAGAACAGACATTTTGCATATCCTACGGAAACTCCCGAATCCGCAGAGGAGATTATTCGTTATGTGTATCAGGCGCTCAAGGCGAAGGGACATGATCCCATTATGCAGATGGTCGGGTACATCATTTCCGGGGATCCTACTTATATCACCAGCTTTAATAATGCCCGTTCGCTGATCAAGCGTGTGGAGCGCGATGAAATTCTGGAAGAATTTGTGCGCTTCTATATTGAGCAGCATGAAAAGGGCGTATGACGGTTTTCGGGTGAACGCAAAAATGCCCGGCGCGTATGTGCCGGGTTTCTTTCATCGGAGGGAAAATGATCAAGCGAGTGCTGGCGCTGGATGTGGGCGATAAGCGCATAGGCGTTGCAGTGTCGGATGCGCTGGGTATCACGGCGCAGGGCGTTGAAACCATATTCACCAAGGGGCTTGAAAACGATGTAAGGCGCGTAAAAGAGCTTGCGTCGTATTACGAGACCGACAGAATTTTGGTGGGGAATCCCGTTCGCTTAAGCGGAGAAGCGGGCGCGCAGGCGCAGAAGGCGCATTTGTTTGCCCAAAGGCTGACGGATGAGGGCTTTTCCGTACGCTTTCAAGACGAAAGACTGACCTCCGTAAGCGCCGAGCGCGTGCTGATCGACGCGGGCGTAAAGCGGGAAGACCGCAAAAAAGTTATCGACAAGCTGGCCGCTACGTATATACTGCAATCGTTCATGGATGCAGGCGGCTGGGATCGAAGGATAGAAACGAGCCGCGACGACGGCGAAAGAGAGGTATTTAGACTGATGGACGGATACATGGAGATGGACAACATTGTACAGCTTGAGGACGAGAACGGCAAAGAGCTTAATTTTCAGCATCTGATGACGCTGGAATATAACGGAAAAAGCTATGTGGTTCTTGCGCCCGCAGAGCCTATGGATGATATCGACGAGGACGAGGCCGTAGTGCTTCGCATCGAGACCGACGATGAAGGCAACGACGTATACGCCACCATCGAAGACGAGGAAGAGCTTGAAAACGTGTTCAACCGCTATCTTGAGATCGCAGAGAACGACGAGGATACCGACGAGGAATAAGTTAACTGAAAATTATTTGCGTTTTCCTTGGGAAAGTGGTATTCTATTATGCATATCGGCGATGAAGGGGAAAAGTAAAGGGAACCGATTCCTTCCAAAGAGAGCCTGCGCCATGGGCTGAAAGCGCGGCGGTGGAATATCCTTTGAAGTTCGCCCCGGAGCTTTCGCGCTGAAACGTCAGTAGGTGCGGACGGAGTCATTCCCGTTACAAGAATGTGAGGTCGGTTAAATGAGACCGGCGAACCGGGTGGTACCGCGAGCATTGCTTCGCCCCTGCTTTTGGCAGGGGCGTTTGTATTTTTGCCGTATGGAAAGGAAGAGAGACAATGCGGGAAAAGGTTTTGGAAATTACGAATCGCACGCTGGAAGAGCTGAAAACGTGTCAGGATTCTCAGGCGCTTGAGCAGCTTCGCGTGCGCGTGCTGGGTAAAAAGGGCGAGCTTACGTCTATACTGCGCGGCATGGGACAGGTGGAGCCGGAAATGCGTCCGAAGGTCGGCCAGTGGGTAAACGAAGCCAGAGAGACGATTGAAAACGCAATCTCTGAATCGCAGAAGGAAATTGCAAAGCGCGAAAAGGAAAAGCGCCTTCAGGCAGAAGCAATCGACGTTACGCTTCCCGTAAACGACAGAAGCGCAGGCAGTCTGCATCCGATGACGCTGGTATTGGAAGAGCTTTTCGACATCTTCACCGGCATGGGCTTCGAAGCTGTGGAAGGCCCCGAAGTAGAGTTCGATCATTATAATTTCGAGCTTATGAACATCCCGAAGAATCATCCCGCCCGCGACGCGCAGGATACGTTCTACATCGACGACAATATCGTATTGAGAACGCACACCTCTCCTGTGCAGGCGCGCATCATGACCACGCGCAAGCCGCCGATCCGCATTGTGAGCTTCGGCCGCGTGTACCGCGCCGATGAAGCGGACGCAACGCATTCGCCGGTTTTCCATCAGCTGGAAGGCCTCGTAATTGATGAAAATATTTCTATGGGCGATCTGAAGGGAACGCTGGACACCTTTGCCCGCCGTCTGTACGGCGACGGCGTAACTACGCGCTTCCGTCCCTCGTTCTTCCCGTTCACCGAGCCCTCCGCTGAGGTTGACCTCACCTGCGCCGCATGCCGCGGAAAGGGCTGCCGCATCTGCAAGGATACCGGCTGGATTGAGGTTCTCGGAAGCGGTATGGTAAACCCGAAGGTTCTCGAAATGTGTGGAATCGACTCCAAGAAATATTCCGGCTTCGCCTTCGGAATGGGCGTGGAGAGGCTTGCCAACCTCAAGTACAATGTACCGGATATGCGCTATCTGTATGAAAACGACATCCGGTTCCTGAAGCATTTCCGCGGTTAAGGAGGCAAAACGATATGAAAGCGCCGATGAAATGGCTGAACGAATATACCAAAATCAATATGCCCGCAGAGGAATACGCCCGCAGAATGATCATGACGGGCACCGCCGTTGAGGGCTGGGAGAACACTGCGAAATTCACCAATGTAGTCGTGGGATACGTAAAAACATGTGAAATGCATCCCGACAGCGACCATCTGCACGTATGCACTGTGGATGTAGGAGCAGAGAACGATCTTCAGATCGTATGCGGCGCACCGAACGTACATGCGGGCGCATACGTATGCTGCGCGCTGGAAGGCGCGGAGCTGCCCGGCGGCGTAAAGATCAAGCACGGCAAAATCCGCGGCGTAGAGAGCTTCGGTATGCTCTGCTCCGGTCCCGAGCTGGATGTTCCCTCCGATCTCTATCCGCACTGCGGAGAAGAGGGCATTATCCTTCTTAAGGAAGAAGTTAAGCCCGGCACGGATGTTTGCGAGATCTTCGGTCTTGGCGACGATGTGATCGAGTACGAAATCCTTGCCAACCGTCCCGACTGCTTAAGCGTATGGGGCGTTGCGCGCGAAAGCGCCACGGTTCTGGGCGAGCATTTTGTTATGCCCGAAATCGCTTATAATGAAAAAGGCAAGGGCAAGTTTGACGATTACGCAAAGGTAATCGTGGAAGATGAAGTCAACTGCCCGCGCTACTGCGCAAGAGTAATCACCAATGTCAAAATCGGACCGTCGCCCAAGTGGATGCGCGAGTATCTTCACGGCGCAGGTGTGCGTTCGATCAACAATATCGTAGACATTACAAACTTCGTAATGCTTGAAACCGGACATCCCATGCACGCGTTTGACCTTTCCAAGGTTCGCGAGCAGACGATCGTTGTCCGCCGCGCGCATGAGGGCGAAGAGCTTACCACCCTTGACGGCAAGACCCACAAGCTGACGGGCGAAATGCTGGTCATTGCCGATAAGGAAAAGGCTACCGGCCTTGCCGGCATCATGGGCGGCGAAGAGAGTGAAATTGTGAACGATACGGCGAGCGTGCTTTTCGAGTGCGCGGCATTTGAACGCGGAAACAACCGCGTAACCGCCCGTTCCCTTGGCATCCGTACCGAATCTTCGGGACGCTTTGAAAAGGGCGTTTGCGCCGAAACCGCGATGCAGGCGCTTGACCGCGCATGCATGCTGGTGGAAATGCTGAACTGCGGCGATATCGTTCCCGGCGCATACGACAATTATCCGAACCCGAAGGAAAAGAAGATCGTCAAGGCCAGCTGTGAGCGCATCAGGCGCCGCATCGGGGTAAACGTAGACGTGGAAAAGATGGAGGACATTCTTTTGAGCCTCAACATCGAAACTGAGCTTGACGGCGATACGCTTACCTGTGAAATCCCCGCATACCGCGTGGATATCGAGGGCGAAGCGGATCTGTCCGAGGAGATTCTGCGCCTGTACGGATACGATGCCATTCCCTCCACGCTCATGAACGGCGTGACCATGGCCGGCAAGCGCCATGAAGCACAGTCCTTCAATGCGGGCGTAAAACGCGCGCTGGTAGGCATGGGTTATTTCGAGACCCAGAGCTTCTCCTTCGTATCTCCCAAGTGGATTGAAAAGCTCAATCTTTCCGAAGGCGATCCCAGACTCAACACCGTAGTCATCCGCAATCCGCTGGGCGAGGATACCTCCGTCATGCGCACCACGCTCGTTCCTTCAATGCTGAATTCTCTTTCGCTCAACATGAATCGCGGAAACGCGGATGCGAAGCTTATGGAGATTTCTCCCGTGTTCATGCCTGCGGAGAACGATGGCGAGCTTCCCAAGGAAGTGCCCACGCTCCTGATCGCCATGTACGGAAACGGCGCGGATTTCTTTACTCTTAAGGAAACCGTATTGTGCCTGCTGGAAAGATACGGCCTTAAGCCTTACGTATCTGCCGGCGGCGACAATTACTATCATCCCGGCCGCAAGGCGCTTCTTACCCTGCGCGGCGGCAGCGTGAAGCTGGGTCAGATGGGCGAAATTCATCCGGACGTTGCGGAGGCGTTTGATATGACGGCCCGCGCCTATGTGGCGGAGATCGATATTACGGCGCTTAAGAACTGCCAGCTTCCGATTCCTGCGGTCAAGCCCCTTCCGAAGTACCAGGCGGTTTCCCGCGATATCGCGCTGGTTGCCGATGAAGCCGTTCCGGCGGGCGACCTGATGGCGGCCATCGAGAAGGCGGCGGGCAAGCTCTGCGAGGGCGTAAAGCTGTTTGACGTATACCGCGGCGAGCGCCTGGGCGAAGGCAAGAAATCACTGGCATTCTCGATTATTTTCCGTTCTCCCGATCATACGCTTACGGAACAGGAAATCACCTCCGCTATGGACAAGATTCTAAAGACCTCAGAAAAGAACTTCGGCGCAGTGATCCGCGCCTGATAAATACGAACAGAGGCTTCGAAACAGAGACGATACTGTCTTCGTTCCGAAGCCTCTCGTTATCATTGATTCGCTATTGGAGGAATACAAATGGGTGAATTTTTGGGGGTCTTATTTGCAGATTTGCTGTCGGGCACGCGGACTCGACATCCGCTCAAACCAACATTCTGGCAAGTATTCTGGATTACATTTGCGATCATTGCTTCGCTTTTTATGCTGGTGATCATTGCCGTGCTCATAATCGGCAAACACATGGAAATCAAACATTTTATGGTCGCGCCGCTTATGAGCCTGCTCCTTACGCCGTTTGCTGCAATATGGGTCAGGGCAAGATTCATAGCTGTGTATAATAAGCGCATGGAGAAATTCGGCGATCAGGAGGCGGAGATCAGAGAAGAGATAGACACCCTGCTCGAAAATGCGAAAAACGGCGACGCGGATGCATGCTATATTCTTGCGTGCCGGTACAGAGATGGGAGCCGCGGTTTTCAAAGGAGCAAGAAACTCAGAGATTACTGGTTCCGGGAAGCGATACAAGGCTGCCATCCCGACGCGCTTGCGGAAGCATGCTGGGATCGAATGCGCTTAAGGATTATCAATCCGATTCGAGTGAAAGATTATCTGAGAGCCGCGCCCTGTACACACGAGGATTATACCGGCGTACTGTTTTCCTTATATGAGGGCCATAATGGGAAAATCAAGCTGGATGAAAGCGTGATTATGAAAGGCATGCAGGCGTTCGAGCCGCTTGCGGAAAGCGGAAACGCAGCGGCGCAGATGGGAATGAGCTTTACCCTCATGCAGCCCAATTTTGTGAACAGAGATATGAAAGCCGGATTTGATTGGGCGATGAAAGCCGCGCAGGCGGGAGATATATTGGGCGAGAGAATGGTGGGCTTATACCTTCTGGAAGGGATGGGCGCCGAGAAAAATGCAGACGAGGCTTGCGAATGGCTGAAAAAGGCCGAAGCGAAGGGCGACAAAGCCGCGGCAAAGGCGCTTAAGAGGATTGAAAAACTGCGGCTTAAGAATGAATTGCAATAACAGACATAAACAAAAAATGCTTTCGACGAAAGCGTTTTTTGTTTGCTGAATTGTTATGAAAAATCTCCGCTTAAGAAGCCTACGACGAGGGCGGCGAATTCGCGCACCATCGCATGGGGGAGGCTTAGAAGGGACGTGGCTACGGGAACCGGATAAAAGGCTCTGTCCGCCTGCGCGTTGGCAATCTTCAGGGCTCTGTACATGTGATAGTTGTTGGTGACGATGCCGATCCCGGCGCTGTGATCCGGAATCAGCGGAAGGCTAAAAAGTATGTTTTCAAGCGTGCTTGTGGACGCATCCTCCATAATGATTCTGTCTTCCGATATGCCGCGCTGGATGAGGCCCCGCCGGATGCATTCCGCTTCGCTGATGCCTTCGTCGGGCCCCTGCCCGCCGGAGGCGATGACGAGGGTCCGGGGATTTTCATGAAGGTATTCGCTTGCCAGCTGAATGCGGTTTCGAAGTGCGCCGGAGGGCGAAGTGCCGTTTACCTTCGCGCCGAGCACGATGATATAGTCAAGATTCATCGGCGGTTTTTGGAATGCCGCCGTACAGATAATGCCTTCTACGGCAATAAACAGCGCAAGCATTACGGCGATTGCCGAATGCATGATCATAAGCAGCTTTTTCGGAATCCAAGACCGCTTTCCCGTTCGGATCATGCGCCTTACAAAATACCAGCGCATCAGCAGGAAAACCGTCAATACGGGCCAAATCCAGAGAAGCGACTGTCCGAAACGAACGATAAACCCGTTCAACAGGTAGTATACAATACAGAACACAGCGCTTACGAGGAATAACAGATTTACAAACCGCGACGGGCGTCTTGTCTTCTTCATGGATGCTCCTTTACCGGCACTGGCTGCATGTTCCGTAGGAAATTACGCTCTGATCAACCGAAGCGCCCTTGAAATACCTTTGCACTTCCTTGATGGTTTCCGCCTGCCTGAGCGGATGTCCCTGCGGAATGTAGAGCACGCCGTAGGATCTGACGGATGTGCAGTATTCGCTCGGACGGCGGTTGGAGCGCGTGCAGAGCGTTACCTGGCGGTGCATATTGCAGGTGACGGTGGGCTCAGTGCCCTTTAAATAGTAGTCGTTGGTTACATCATAGCCGTTTGCGTCGTTTCGGCAGTAAGACGAGGGCTTCATACCGCTTACGCCGCAGGCCTGTGCGATGACAAGCCCGTAATCGGAATAGGTACCCTCCATGATCGGCTTATTCTGCGTGATTCCGTTGAGCTTATGAACTTCGCGCATAACCACGGAGAACAGCGGCGCTGCGTATCCGCCGCCGGTGGAGGAGGCAGAGAGCGGCTTATAGCTGTCATGTCCGATCCACACCGCGCAGGAATAGTAGCCTGTCATGCCGGCAAAGAATACGCCGCATGCGTCGGAGTTCGTGCCGGTTTTTCCGGCGACGGTGAAGTTGTCAAAGCGGGCTCTGGAGCCCGTTCCGTGCGTACCGGATACGCATCCGATCAATACGTCCACCAGCATATAGGCGGTGGAAGGCTTGAATGCCTGGCGGCGCACCTGTTCATTGCGGGCGGAGATGTACACGGTTTTGTTGTCGTTATAGAGAACCTCCGTAAATGCATACGGCTCCAGGTATTCGCCGTCGTTTGCGATTGCACCGAAGGCGGCCGCCATTTCAATGACGGAGATGCCGGAGGAACCGAGCGCAAGGCCGGAGCCCGTCGCTTGAATGTGGGAAGAGGATACGCCGAGCTTCAGAAGGTAATTGACGGAATTTGATATGCCGACATACTGGAAAAGCGCCTGCGCGGCGGAATAGTTGTTGGATTTGTTGATCGCCATTCGCATCGATTCGCAGCCCGTAAATCCGCCGCCGCCGTAGTTATTGGGGTATCCCTGCTGGCTTACCCAGCCTTCGATCCGAATCGGCAGATTCATAACCGGCGTTCCCGGCGACCAGCCCATATCAAATGCCGGACCGTACACGCTCAGCGGCTTGATCGATGAACCGACCGGCATGTTGAGCTGATGGGCGCGGTTCAGCTGCTTTCGGGCGGTGGGCTCGCTTCTGCCGCCCACGATGGCGATCAGCTCGCCCGTATGCCAGTCCATCACAGCGCAGGCGGCCTGCGGCTGGATGATGTCTACATATTCGCCGTTTGAAAGCGTCTTTTTATATTTATCCGAGGAATACCGGGTGGAGGGATAGCCCTTCCAATTGGTTATCTGTGCCTGCACCGCTTCCTGAATTGTGGGATCCAGGCTGGTGTAGATGTGATATCCGCCGGTTCGAAGCTTGCTTTCCATGGCGCTTCGGTTGGCAGAGGTATCCTCCTTTTGTTCTACGCGCAGCATCTTGGTGACCACGTCGTATATGGCGTATTCCACATAATAGGCGTTATCGTACATCTGATCGGCGTTGGTGCTTGAAGGCAGCACCTTCAACTGCTCGTTTTTCGCGATCAGGCACTGTCTGTCCGTGATAAAGCCGTGCGCAGCCATTTGCTCAAGCACGTAGTTCGCGCGCGTTTCGCTGACCTCGGGGGTGTTTCGGATGTAATAATTCGAGCGGGGATTATAGCGCGAGGGGTTTCTGATCATGCCGGCCAGCAGGGCGCATTCCTTAAGGGAGAGCTCGTTTAAATCCTTGCCGAAGTAATCCAGCGCTGCGGTCTTTACGCCGTAAAGCGAACCGCCCATGTAGACCACGTTCATGTATTCAACAAGTATGCGTTCCTTTGCGGATTTCACATCGCCCATGAATAAGCCCTTCAGGGTTTCTTCCAGCTCCAGCGCCAGATATGCCTCCTGCACCTTGCGCCGGTAGGTTTGTTCGCTGGTCAAAAGCGTTTGCTTGATTAGCTGGCAGGTGATCGTACTTCCGCCCTGATTGTTGCCGGAAAACAGGTTTCCGACAAACGCGCCGATGTAGCGTTTTACATCTACGCCGCTGTGCTGCCAGAATCTTGCGTCTTCGATCGCGATTACGGCGTTTATCAGGTTTTCGGGAAGCTCGTCATAGGTGCAGTACACGCGGTTTTCGGTGCCGCGGAAGGTTGTGATCAGTTCGCCGTTTTTGTCGTAAATAAAAGAGGTCTGCGCCTGCGAATCGAACAGATCCAGATCGAGATTGGGCGTGGTGTCTACCCATGCCTTTGCAATGCCCATCAATATACCGGAGAGAGATATGCATGAAATCAGTATCACCATGAAGAGCATCTTCACCGTCGTCATGCATACGGACAATATAAAATTCGGATAGCCGCTGCGCGGCACAAATAACGGATTTTGCTTGCTCATGTAAGCCTCCGAAACACACATTCATAGATAATAACAGTATATCACAATCGCCGGACAAATGCACGCGAAAAAAGATGGCATTTCAGTTATTTGACGTGGAAAATCAGGAAATGGTTCCGTCTGCACATTTTTCTTCCGCCGATACAAATTGTATACATTTTTCTGCTATAATAGCGGCATGGGAGGTGAGAAGATGCGCGTACTGATTGCAGAGGATGAATACAGCATATCGGATTTTATTAAAAGAGGACTGGAAAAGGCGGGCTTTTCGTGCGGACAGGCGTTTGACGGCGAAGCAGCGTGCGATATGGCGGATGAAAACGAATACGATCTCGTGCTTCTTGACGTAATGCTTCCGAAGGCCGACGGCTTTGAAGTGATGGAGTACATAAGAAATAAAAATACGCCCGTAATATTCATTACCGCAAGAAGCAGCGTACAGGACCGCGTGCGCGGACTTACACTCGGCGCGGACGATTATCTTGTAAAACCGTTTGAAATGATTGAATTGCTGGCGCGAATCGACGCTGTGATGCGAAGGCTCGGAAGGGGCTCAAAGGAAGTAAAACTTGGAGATGTTGTTTTGAACCTTCAAAGCCGTATGTGTTTTCGGGCGGGAGAAGAGGTGAAACTTTCGGGACGCGAATTCGATCTTGCGGTATTCATGATGCAAAATGCAAACACCGCGCTTTTCAGGGAAACGATCTATGAGCATGTGTGGCGGGAGGATTACATGGGAGATACGCGCACCATCGATCTGCATGTAATGCGCCTACGAAAAAAACTCGGATGGGAGGAAAGGCTTAAGACGGTCAGCAGGATCGGCTACCGGCTTAACGGCGAGAAATGAAAATCAGGAGCAAGCTGTTTTTGTCGCAATTTCTGATATCCGCGCTGATCATTGCCGTTATGGGCTGCTTTCTTACGTCTTTTACGTTCGTAAATGATATCCTGAGCGAAAAAGATCGGCTTCGGGAGAGAATGGAGCTTACGGCGACGGGGCTCATGAGCGCATATGCGGGATATGCCATACAGGGAATAGAACCGGATCTTGAAATTCTGAAAAGCGTGGTTTACGAGTACGACGAAAAAGCGGAGATCAGGATGGAGGCAAGTGATGAAACGTATCGGATTTACAAAGAAGGAAAGCGGATGTATGCGTCCTTTGGCATATTGCTGGGCGGAGAAAAATACACCGTTTCATCGTTTTTAAACGTGCATCATGTGTATGAAAACCTGAATTCGCTTATCTTCGGCTATCGCGTGATATTCATCGGAGCGTTTTTTGCGCTGATGGGCGGTATATACATTGCATCCGATAGCATCGTAAAGCCGGTCTTGGCGCTTACCAAAGCGGCAAAGGCGTTTCAGACGGGCGATAAGAGCGCAAGGGCAAATGTGAAATCAAACGGTGAAATTCGGGAGATGGCGCTTACGTTTAATTCAATGGCGGAAACCATCGCAGGCGAAATGAACAGACAGCAATCCTTTATCCAAAATCTCACCCACGAAATGAAAACGCCTTTGTCCGCCATTATCGGACATGCCGATCTGGTTCGCTTGGGAAAGGTAAAGGACACGGAGGCGATGCTCGCGGCGCAGACGGTGCTGAAGGAGGCGGAAAGGCTTGATAAGCTTTCAAAAAGCCTCACCGGCTTGATACTGACGGGCGAAGATCAGACGGAAATGAAAAATACGCAGGTGATGCTGATTTTAGGCGAAGTGCGGGATGCATTTTCTGAGCACGGGATTGAAATTACCGTATGCGGAAGGGAACGCGTGATTGAAACGGATCGGGTGCTGTTAAAAACGCTCCTTGTGAACCTTGTGGATAACAGCATCAATGCGGGCGCAAAGAATATAACGCTTGAAAGCGGCGAAAAAGCGATTATAAGGGTTTTGGACGACGGATGCGGTATGACGGAAGCGGAGATTCGGCAGGCGGCAGAGCCGTTCTGGAGAGCGGATAAAGCGCGGTCGCGCGCGCACGGCGGCGCGGGGCTGGGGCTTGCGCTTTCCGAAAGAATTGCCGTGCTCCTTGGCGGAAGCATCGAAATCAAAAGCAAAAAGGGCGTCGGGACGGAAATTCAGGTGAAGGTCTGCGAGGTGAAGCCGGATGCGTAGAAAGTATACCGTTATCTATTCGGGCGCAGTTCTACTTTTGCTCGTTTTTGCCCTTTGGATTCCGGGCGGCGCGATTCGAATGCTCGATAAAATGCTGGACAGAGACTGGACGGATGCATATTCCAATGCGCAATTCTCTTATCCGGGCGCTCAGGCGCATAGAATTCAGGCGCTGGAAGGCTATGAGAATATGTCCTCGGCGATAAAGATGACGGAGGAGAGCGCGTCTTTCAATAAATGCGATTTGGAGTTTATCCGGAATATACTGCCGATTCCGTGGGAGGATCAAAAAGCGGTAGTAAGAGAATTCACGCTGTCCCCCGAGAGCTTTCATGCGGACTGGCGGTATCGGGAGCTGCGCATTTTGGACTTCGGATATGAGATCAATGTGATTTTCGATGTAGACAGCCTATGGCCGCTTCGGGTAGAAATGAAGGCGGATAACGATTGCGTGAAAGCGTTCCTTTCGAATGAGGATATATATCAATTGCTGAAGGAGTACGGCGCGGTTTTTGGATTTTCGGAGTACAAGGATGGTTTTTCGAATACGCACGGGAGCGCCGCATATGTGAGGTCATTAAGCATTGCAGGTACGAACTATGAAATATCTTTAATGATATCGGAAAACGCAGGAATCATGATTTACAAAATATCGGTTGTGTAGGATACAATTGTGATACATACTTCATCTATAATGGTTTCAAAAGGAGGGGATTATATGAAACGAATCATACTTGTAATGCTGGTATTGTTCCTGTGCGCCTCCGGGCTTTCCGAGGGCATACAGGGAACCGAATGGATTACGATTGCGGACGGGGCGATGCTTGCTGATGAAAACAGCAATCTGTATCCGGCTGCCGCCATTCGAAAAGGGCTTGCGTATGACGAGGATGCGCTTGTAAAAAAGGTGCTCGGCGAAGATTACATTGAGATAAAGTACGAATATTCAAACGATCGGCAGTTTACCGCGGGACTTGACGGCGAGCCGTGGGAGATAAAGCACATATATATTTACCCGGAAATGCACGAATTCTCATATAGCGATCCGTGGGTTGCGGGCGAACGAGGCGGCGAATACCAACCACCGTGTATGAACATGATGCCGAGCGAATCTCAGATTTTCGCAAAGGCACTTTTAAGCGAATACTTTGATGAGGAAATGCTTTCTTATGTTTCGCCCATTCGTCAGATCAGCGATAGATGGAGCTACAAGGACAGATGGTACACCGACAAGGAATATCAGGAATACGCAAAAAACCAGCAGGTGCATTACATTGTGTTTGAACACCGTACGGAAGACGGCATACCGATTATGGACGATATGCTGATGGGCATTGTGGGCGTAAACGGATTAAGCGGGTTCCAGCTTTCGTGGCATAACTTTGAAATGCAGGGAGAGATGACCCGGATCATGCCGCTCCAGGAAGCAATAAACCGCGCAAGCACCACGCGTTCGCGCGTTACGCAGCTGTTATACGCTGATATTTGTTATTCCAATTGGCTCACCGATAATTCCGACGAATACCATCTTTCCTGGCGGCTTGTAACGGCGGACGGAACATATATTGTGGATATGGTTCTCAATGACCATAAGTGCAATATGTACGAATATTGATAAAAAATACCGCTTGCATAAATCGTATTTTCACTGGGCATGCTTACATCGATCCCAAATACAAGGAGGACGAAAAGATGCCCAGTGGAATGCTTCAATCGAAAAGCCTGTCGATTCTTCAGGATCAGCTGACGCACGAATTCATCGCATACAAGAAGGCGCAGCGTTATGGCGAAACCTTTCAGAACGCGCAGTTGAAGACGCTGGCAAACGAGCTTGCGAATTGCCACAAGGAGCGTTACAACAGGCTGTTCAACTACCTGAACAGCTGGTCCTGAGGAGGGGAGGGAGAATATGAGCGGAAACGTTATGAACGATCAGTACGGCATGGAGGATCTTCTGGAGCAGGAAAAGTATCTGATTCACGCATACGGAGTGTATATCCCGGAGGCGAGCGAGCCGAAATTGCGGTGCGTGCTCACCGAGAACTTAAACGGGTGTGCAAACGATCAGTTTACCGTGTTTACCAAGATGAGCGAGATGGGCTGGTATCAGAGCCAGGCCGCCGCCAATGATCAGCTGAACACTGCCAAGCAGAAGTTCAGCCGGATGCAGGGCGAGATGAACGCGTAAACGATTTGATCGGGAAGCTGTTTCCGTTACGGAGGCGGCTTCTTTTTTGTTGTATCAAAGGCCGCGCTGTGGTATAATCGTAAAAAACAACCGGGGGTATTATAAATGAAAACGATATATTACGGCGGACAGGTATACACCGGAGAAATGCCGCTTCGGGAAGCGTTTATTGAAGAGAACGGAAAGTTTGTATTTGCCGGAATGAGCGCGGATGCGCTGAAAATGGAAGAAGCGGGCGATAAATGCATTAATTTACAGGGAAAGTTTGTATGCGCCGGCTTCAACGACAGCCATATGCACGTATTGTCCTACGGAAATTCATTGAGGAATGCAAAGCTTGGTGAGCATACGGATTCGCTTGAGGGCATGATTTTGTATTTCAGGGAATTTTTAGAAACACACCCCGTAAAGGAAGGCGCGTTTCTGATCGGAAGAGGCTGGAATCAGGACTATTTCTCGGATGCAGACCGTATGCCGAACCGATATGATCTCGATCGCGTTTCGGGGGATATCCCTGTAATCGCGGTTCGCTGCTGCGGTCATGCGCTGGTTGTGAATTCCAAGGTGATTGAGATGCTTGGGGTTACAAAGGATACCGTTTCTCCTGAGGGCGGTTCGATCGGTATTGAAAACGGCGAGCCGGACGGAAGATTTTTTGATAACGCCATGGATCAGGTGTACGATCTTGTGCCGGCGCCCGGCGAAGAAGAAATCCTTGATATGATGAAAGCAGCCATGAAGAGCCTGAATGGGTATGGAATTACCTCCTGCCATTCGGACGACTACGGCGCATTCAGCGGAAGCGACTGGAGAACGGTAAAAAGAACTTTTGAAAAGCTTGAAAAGAGCGGTGAAATGACCGTCCGCGTATATGAACAGTCGAATTTTACCGATATTGATTCGTTGAGGGCGTTTGTTGAAGAAGGAAATACAACCGGCAAGGGCAGTGATATGTTTAAGACGGGCCCGCTCAAAATGCTGGGCGACGGCGCGCTCGGCGCGAGAACCGCGTATCTTACGAAGCCCTATGCGGATGCGCCCGATACGATCGGCCTCGGCGTGTTCGATCAGAAGACCATGGATGAAATGATCGGCTATGCGCACAAAAACGGCATGCAGGTCGCCGTTCACGCCATTGGCGACGCGTGCCTTGACAGCGTGCTTTCGGCGGTTGGAAAAGCAATAAAAGAATGCCCGCGGGAAGACCACAGGCATGGTATCGTACATTGTCAGATTACAAGACCGGATCAGCTGGATACAATCGCCGAAATGAACATGCACGTATACGCGCAGGCGATATTCATCGATTACGACAGCCATATCGTATATGATCGCGTGGGAAAGGCGCTTGCGGACGCCAGCTACAACTGGAAAACGCTCATGAAAAAGGGCGTAACGGTATCAAACGGCACCGATTGCCCTGTGGAATTGCCGGATGCGCTCAAATGCATGCAGATGGCGGTTACAAGAAAGAGCATGGACGGCATTGAATATCTTCCGCATGAGGCGTTTACCGTTCAGGAGGCGCTTGACAGCTATACCAAAAACAGCGCCCATGCGAGCTTTGACGAAACCGTAAAGGGACAGATTGCGCCCGGAATGCTTGCGGATTTCGTGATTCTTGAAAAAAGTCCCTTTGATGTTAACGCCGAGGAAATCCACAGGATCCGCGTGCTTAAGACGTATGTTGGCGGTAAAAACGTGTTTGACGCGGACAATCAGTCATAGGGGATGAAGCCGGGCGAATCGGAAAGCGCATGATTTTCAAATAGAAGCCTTGCCGCCGATAGATATTGCTCGATCGTGCCCGATTTTCGGATGGCTTTTCGCGCTTTCTGCGCGTTTTCAAAGCATGCGCCCATGTAGTACATAATTTCGTGCATATGGCCGACCAATGCGTTTTTCGGCCAGGTTTTCAAATATTCCTCAAACAGGCGGTTGTGAAATGCGTACAGGCGTTCCCTTGTCGCATTTTCGCCGCCTGTCAATGTTTCTGAAAGGGCGGGATTTGCAATCAGACCGCGCCCGAGCATCACGGCGGACACGCCCGGAAACTCTTCGAGGAAGCGCTTGCAGTCCTCCTTCGTGAAAAGATCGCCGTTGTACACCACGGGAAACGGCGCGCACATGAGAAGCTCAGAAAGGATTTCCCTGTGCGGATTCCCCTTATAGAACTGCTGGCGCGTTCGGGGATGCACGATAAATTCGCTGATCGGGAACTGCTCGAAAACGGATAAAAGGCGCGGCCATTCGTCGGGGGATTCAAAGCCGATGCGCGTTTTTACGGATACGGGAAGCGCGGAGGATGCATATACATCGCTTAAAAACGCATGCAGCCGGTCGGGCTCCCGAAGCATTCCCGAGCCCTTGCCCTTTGCCGTAACTGTTCCGGACGGACAGCCCAGGTTCAGATTAACCTCGGTATATCCCTTGTCCGAAAGAATCTTCGTCATCTCCGTAAAGTGATTCGCTTCCTTTGTAAGCACCTGACACACCACGGGAACGCCCGCATTGTTTTCCGGGGCAATCGCTGCCTGCTCCCGGGAGGAAAACGTCATGTGCTGCGTCGGGCTTACAAAGGGTATAAAGTATTTTGTAACGCCCGAAAACATTTCCCTGTGTGTTTTTCTGAAAATGATATCCGTAACGCCTTCCAGCGGCGCAAAATAAACAACCATGTTCTTTTCTCCTTATGCTGCCTTTAATTCGGTATTGTAATACAAAATCCGAGAATTGTAAATCAGTATAAAGCGCTGATTTCCGTATATTCGATATGGAAATTTTCCGCACGATGCGATATAATAGGTGCACGCACTGAAAGTTTAGGGAGGAAATGGGCCATGATTCAGCTGAAAAATGATATTCTGACCGTCGAGATTTCGCCTGTGGGCGCGGAGATTCATCATGTTATCGATAAAAACGGCGTTGAACGCATCTGGCAGAACGAGTCCGGCGCGTGGGACAGCCATACGCCGCTTCTGTTCCCGATTGCGGGCGCGATTAAGGACGATACCTGGTATTACGAAGGCAAGCCCTACAAAATGACCAAGCATGGCTTTGTAAGGCGCGAGACGTTTGAGGTTGAAGAAGCGGACGAGAGCCGCGCGGTGCTTGCGCTTACGGGCGAAAAGATGAAGCATGACGGGTATCCGTTCGATGTGGAGCTTCGCGTAATCTATACGCTTTCCGGGAACAGCGTTATTGTTGATTACAAGGTTACAAACGTTTCCGACAAGGAGGCGTATTTCTCCGTCGGCGCACACGAGGGCTATGCATGTCCGGGCGGCATTGAAAAATACGAGCTCGTTTTCCCGGAGGACGATGAGCTTGATCAGACGCTGTTAAACGGCAGTCTCTTAAGACACGAGACAGCCGCATGGAAGCTTGACAATCACGTGCTTAATGTAAAGCCCGAGGATTTCAAAAACGACGCGCTGTCTTTCTTAAGCGCCAAGTCCCGTGTAGTGACCCTGCGAGCGAAGGATGGTTCCCGCTCCGTTACGGTGGATTTCAACGGCTTTGACACGCTCTTTATCTGGCAGAAGGTGGGCGAAGACTATCTTTGCATAGAGCCCTGGTGCAACGCGCCGGATTTCGAAGACGCCGATCAGCAGCTTGTAAATAAACCCGGCATGATGAAGGTTGAAAAGGGCGAGAGCAGAAAGGTTACTCATACGCTGACGTTTGAATAAGAAGCGCGGCGGCGCTTCCGGAAAGACTGCCGAACCCTAAAAGCCTTTTTCGCCGGCAGGGGCTGCTGCAAAAAGAAAAGCTGTACGAAAGAAGATTTTGCTGATTTTACGGGTCTCTTGGCGCTCTTTTTCAAAGGGGGCTGACGCGTGAACGGCTGAAGGATTCGTTCTTGGTGGATTTCCCGGCAAAATACCGATTGATAGAGAATTATTCTCTCGATTCTTCGAATAATCTTCCTGCGCCGCTCACGCAGTCCCCGCATTCCGGGCAGCTTCGTACAACACTATGCTAAAAAACGCCGCTTTCGCGTTTTCTAAACGCGCCGCGCCTTGCTGGCGGAAGGGCGGCAAGAGGCTTGGCAGCCGACAGAGTTAACCTTTTTCCGTTTTTTGAAATACCCCCAAACGGGGTTTCGATAAACGAATCTGCAGGCGGCTCGCACCGGCCGTAATCGGTGTTGATTTGGTACGCCGGAATTGACCGGCCGCTTGCTTCGCCCTTAATGAAAGGAAAGGCTTTATAAAGAACGGAGACAGATCGCTTTATCCTATATAAAAAGCCAAAGCCGAACACATCGTTCTGCTTTGGCTTTTTTGAACCGTTCAATTATTTCCCGTCGGGAAGCGCGAACTCCTTCTGATATGCGGCGTAGTTATCGTTGAAGAAGCTGCTGTTTCCGTACTTGACTTCGTTTAAGTAGCTGTGCAGATCCATGCTGTTCTGATTGATTTCAATTACACAGCCCGCAATGTTGGAGCAATGGTCGCTGGCGCGGGAGAGGCTGGTGAGGATGTCGTTTAATATAAAGCCCAATTCGATCGAGCACTGACCGCGGGAGAGGCGGTCGATGTGACGGGTGCGGATGCGCTTTTGCAGAAGGTCTACCACCTGCTCCAGCGGCTCTACACGCGCTGCGGAATCGAGGTTGTCGTTTACGAATGCATCGGTTGCGAGGCGGAGCGTCTCGTTTACCGCGCTGGACATAACGGACAGCTCTTCCATAGCGTCAGCAGAGAAGCTGAGCTTCTTTTCGGCAAGCTCGCGGGCGGATTTCATGATGCTTGCGGCGTGATCGCTGATGCGCTCGAAATCGCCGATCATGTGAAGGAGCTTTGACTGCTCGCGGCTGTCGTTGGCGGAAAGGTCGCGCTCTGCGAGCTTTACAAGGTAGGTGCCGAGGATATCCTCGTATTTATCACCGCGATCCTCATCCTGCTGAACGCTCTGAGCAATTTTTTCATCAAATACATGCAAAAGCGAAGCGGCGTTTTTCATGGAGCTTTGCGCAAGCGCCGCCATGTTCTGCGTAACGGTTCTCGCCTGCGCAAGCGCGACGGAAGGCGTTACAAACAGGCGCTCGTCCAGCAGCTGCACATCCTGCTCGTTGCCCTTTTCGCGCACGGTGAAGCAGGCAAGCTTGACCAGTTGATCGGAGAAGGGGAGCAGAAGGCCGGCGGATAAGAGCTTGAAGATGGTGTGAATAACGGCGATGTACACGGGCGTTACGGGCATATCCATAAACGAGAACTGTACAAATGCGTCGAGCAGATAGAATGCGCTCATCCAGATCAGCATACCGATGACGTTAAAGATTAAATGGATCATCGATGCGCGCTTTGCCTCGGTAGAAGCGCCGGAGGAGGAGATAAGAGCTGTTATACAGGTACCGATGTTCTGACCCATTACAATCGGTATGGCGCTTGAGAATGGAATTGCGCCGGAGAGCGAAAGCGCCTGCAGAATACCGACGGATGCGGAGGAGGACTGCACGATTGCGGTGAAGACGGTGCCTGCCAGAACACCCAGAATGGGGTTTGCAAACATCGTGAGCACGTTCTGGAACTCGGGCAGCGCTGCGATCGGCTTTACGGAATCGGACATGAATTCCATGCCGTACATAAGAACGGTAAAGCCCAGGAGAATGCTGCCGGTGTCCTTCGTCTTGTCCTTTTTGGAGCCCATGAACATCAGGATACCGATGACGGCGACAATCGGCATGAAGCTTGAGGGCTTGAACATGGAAATGTACCAGAGATCGCCCTCGATACCGGTCAGCGAAAGAATCCACGCGGTAACCGCCGTACCTACGTTTGCGCCGATAATGATGCCTACGGACTGTGCAAGCTTCATAAGACCGGAGTTTACAAAACCTACCACCATAACGGTAGTCGCTGAGGAGGACTGAATGACGGCAGTTACAATCAGTCCCAGCAAAAATCCCTTTGCGGGGCTGGATGTAAGTCTGAAAAGGATCCGCTTTAATTGATTTCCCGCACGCTTTTCAAGGCTGGACCCCATCAGATTCATGCCGTACAGGAACATGGCCAGACCGGCGAGAAGGCCCATCAGGCTGGATGCGATCATAGTATCCCTCCGATATTTAAATCTTCCACAAATATACTATATCATTTTGGAAGGCAAATGTGAATAGTGAAAATGTCAAATAAATATGTACAATTGAATACGGAATTTGCGAAAAACCGGTTTTTCGGGTTGAATAATCCGGAATAAGCGCGTAAAATAGAGGGAAATTGATGATAAGAGGTGACGGACATGGCTGTATTATGGCAGGACAAAAAGAGAATACTCGGAATGCCGATATCCTTTACAAAATATATACTGGAGAGCGACCGGCTGATTCTTCAGGAAGGCTTTTTTAAGACGGTGGAAAATGAGATTATGCTGTACCGTATTCAGGATATTACGCTTTTGCGCACGCTGTCCCAAAAGCTTTTTGGCGTGGGTACGGTGGAACTGGTTTCAAGTGATAAGACGCATCCGGTTTTAAGGCTTAACAATATTAAGGATGCGAGAAATGTGAAAAGGCTGCTCTGCGAAAATGTAGAAAAGGAACGCGCGCTGAGGCGCGTGGGCGCGCACGAGTTTATCGGCGACGAAATTGGAGAGATGCAGGAGGAAATACCGGAATAGCACTACAGAAGCGCTCTTAGTACGATCAGCATTACCGCGCCCGGAAGCCCCAGAAAGCCCACGCTCAGCGCGGAAAACGGATTGACAGGCACGGTAAGATGCGTTAGCGGCGAAAGAAAATTCATAATGGTCAGGAATACGGCGCCCAATACGCCGTTTGCCATCAGCCGCCAGAAAAAGCGGCGGGGGATAATAAGAAGCCTTCCGACCAGCGCGATCAATAGAAGCCCCAGAAAAAAACAGGCGACGAGAGCCCATGGTATCGGCATATAACGCCCTCCCTTCATACGCTTTGAGCATATGTCGGGAGGGCGCTTATATATTCTGAAACGAAGGAAAATTTCTTTGGGGTTTAGAATGCGTCGGTGAGGGCGTTGATCAGAACCCAGTTATCCTCGCGGATGGCGCGTTCGGTGATTTCCTCCAGCGTTTCGCGGGGGGCCTTTGACGCGAAGAACTCAATGGCGTTGTAGGCGTTCTCGCGGTCTGCGCCGCTTGCGAGGGAAGCCTTTTCAAGGATTCTTCCGGAAATCTCGGCGCTTGCTTTGTTTCGCAAGGCGATGGCGGTTTCCCAGGCCCTGACTTCGATCAGGTAATCGAAGAAGTCCGCAAGCGTTTCGTCCGTCATAGCGGAAGCAGCGCGGACGGCAATGCCGGAGGGATCGCCAATGGATACCGCTTTCTTCGCCACTTCGCCTAACAGCGCGGGATCGCCGATTTCGGAAAGGTGCGCGTCGAGCCATTCCCAGGAGCCGTTTTCAAGTGCGGCGCGCGCGACCTTATCCTTAAATTCGCTGGGTTTTTTTACACTTTCGGGCTTCGGCGCGGCGCTTGCTTTGGGAGCTTCGGCGCAGGGCTTTTCAGAAACTTCCGGGGCTTCCTCGCAAATCGGTTCTTCCTGTGTTTTTTCGGGCGCCCGGTTTGCCTTTGCTGCGTTTTTGCCAGAGCGGAAAAAGCTCGATACGGCATTGCCGACTTCGGTTACAACGTTTTGAAGCTCGATTACTGCGTCGCTGTAGGTATTGGAAATGGTGTCGTGGATGGTTTCGTTCTTTTCGCCGGTTACGGGATCGATCGAAGGCGATTTTCCAAAGCGCAGATAGTCCGTAAGCTCGTCTACCATGTGGCTCTTCAAAAACGGCGCGAGGCGGCGGATGGTATGCCAGTCAAGCACTTGGATATTCTTGGTGATGATGGTAAAGAGCGTCTCTGTGCGGATAAACGGAGCAAGCTTCAGAAGCGAACGGCTGTCGATGGATTTGGCTGAGCCTGCGTTTTCAAGCGCGCGCATAACCAGTATTTCCACGGTGCTCTTGGAAAGGAACGGCGCGATTCGAACGAGATCGTCCATGTTCAGCTCTTCAAGATCCAGAACGATTTCCGTAAGCTTTTCTCTGGACATGAACGGGGCCATCTGAATCAGCTGGCGAAGGTTGATGGACTGCGCCTTTTTTGCGCCTTCGTTTACGGGCGCATCTTCGTTTTCGGAAGGATCTGCTTCCGCCTGAGGGATTTCTTCTTGAGGGATTTCCTCCTCGGGGATTTCCTCCTCGGGGATATCCTCCTGAGGAATATCTTCCTGCGGGATATCCGCCTGGGGGATATCCTCCTGAGGAATGTCCTCCTGCGGAACGTCTTCCTCGTAAATTTCCGCGGAAAGGATTACTTCGTCTGCTGCTTCATCGCACGCGGCGGAATTCTTTGAATTAAAGAGGAGCTCCTTTGCGTTGGATACGGCCTTTTTCGCTTCTCTCTTTACATCGCGCAGCGCTTCTTCCGCTTTGGACTGAATGGGGCCGGCTTCATTCTGAACGACCTCGGAAATGTAGTCCACAGCCTTTTTGGCGGTCTCTTCTGCTTTTTCAAAGAATACGCCCGCCTTGCGGTAAGCTTCTTCGCCGAACTGCACCACGCTTTGCAGGGTTTTCTGCGCGAGCGTCTGCGCATCTTCTTCCAGGCAGGGGAAATCTTCTTCGGGTATGCATACGCCGCCCGCTTCTTTTTCGATATCACAATAGGCGTTCTCTGCGCTTTCTTCCTGCGGCTTTTCCTGTTCGCTCGTTTCGCGGGCGATTACCGTTTCCTCTTCCGCCTTAATCTCTTCAACGGCTTCGATTGCTTCGAATTCTTCCTCTTCGAATTCTGTGTCGTCCTCCGCGGGAATTTCTCCGAGCAGAAGCTGTTCCACGCTCAGGCCGAAAAGCTGCGTGAGGGCAAGAAGGGTCTGAATGTCCGGAAGCGCCGCGCCCTTTTCCCACTTGGATACCGCCTGATGCGATACATTGAGCGTGCTTGCCAGCTGAAGCTGGGTCATGCCCTGACGAAGACGAAGCTGGGTGATGGCTGCGCCGACTACGCGATTATCAATACTCATATTCTGTATCCTCCATTATCAGTCTCGTTGTGTGTGACGGTGGTTAATCTCATGATCTGGTATGAGTATAGCACGATCTAAATCCGGTTGCAATCAACCGTAGGTAGAATTTATGTGAAATCCGGCAACTAAAAATAGAATTTCATCGGGAGAAGCGGAAAATAATGATATTTTCTGCCTTCCCGCGCGCTTTGGAACAGATGCGGATTGTGTCCTGATATGCATAGAGATGTAAAATGTTAGCACTCGTGCGCGATGAGTGCTAAAAGTGATTGACAACGCCGATTTTTGGATATAAAATAAAAGTATCAAAAATTCCGGGAGGAACCAAATCATGGCGGAAAAGGGAAATATTTCAATACATGCGCAAAATATCATGCCGGTCATTAAAAAATGGCTGTATTCTGACAAGGATATATTTTTAAGAGAATTGGTATCAAACGGCTGCGACGCGATTCAGAAGCATAAGCTGCTTTCCCAGAGAGGCGAAACGGAATTAAGGGAAAACTACCGCGTAGACGTGATTATCAATGAAGAAGAAGGCACGCTCACCATCACCGACAACGGCATCGGCATGACGGCGGATGAAATCAAAAAGTACATCTGCCAGGTGGCGTTTTCCGGCGCGGAGGAGTTTTTAAAGCAGTACAAGCCTGAAGAAGGCGAAAAGGGCGGCATTATCGGCCATTTCGGTCTGGGCTTCTACAGCGCGTTTATGGTATCCAAAAAGGTAATCATCGATACGAAGAGCTGCCTGAAGGACGCCGAAGCGGTTCGCTGGGTCAGCGAAGACGGCATGGAATACGAAATCGAGCCCTCCGACCGCGCGAGCGAAGGTACGAGCGTAATACTGTATCTGAATGATGAAGATAAGGATAACCTTAAAATCTGGACAGTTCGCGAAACGCTTGAAAAGTACTGCGCGTTCATGCCGGTTGAGATTTTCGTAAGCGAAATCAAAAAGCCCGACGAGAAAAAGGACGAAAATGAAGAAGACAAGGAGATCGAGTATCACCTTGTAAACGACGTCAATCCCCTTTGGATGAAAAAGCCCGCCGACTGCACGGAGGATGAATACAAGGAATTCTACCGCAAGGTGTTCCGCGATTACGACGAGCCGCTGTTCTGGATTCACCTGAACGCCGAGTTCCCCTTCAATTTAAAGGGCATACTCTATTTCCCGAAAATCAAGAACGAATTCTCCACCAGCGAAGGCGTAATCAAGCTCTATAATAATCAGGTATTTGTCGCCGACAACATTAAAGAGGTTATCCCCGAGTTCCTGATGCTCTTAAAGGGCGTAATCGACTGTCCGGATCTTCCTCTGAACGTATCCCGTTCCTTCCTTCAGAACGACGGCTACGTAAAGAAGATGAGCGACTACATCACCCGCAAGGTTGCCGACAGACTGGTAAGCGAGTTCAATACCAAGCGGGCGGATTATCAGAATTACTGGAAGGATATTCATCCCTTCGTCAAATACGGCTGCATCCGCGACGAAAAGTTCTATGACCGCGTGAAAAACGCCATCATATTCAAAACCACAAAGGGCGAATATCTGACCATAAAGGAATACAAGGACCAAAACGCATCTTCTGACGACAAGACGGTAGTCTACTACACCAGCGACGAAATGCGCCAGGCGCAGATGATCGAAATGATCACGAACCAGGATAAGGACGTCGCCGTTATGGAAACGTTGATCGACAACAACTTCATGAGCTTTTTGGAGTATTCCGGAAAGGATGAGAAGCTGTCCTTCCGCCGTGTGGACGCGGGAATCGAAGAGCTTACGGAGAAGGAGGGCGACAAGGACGAAGAGCTTCTTAAGCGCCTGACGGACGAATTCAGAAACGCGGCGGATGATCAGGAGCTGGAAGTGAAAATGGTCGCCCTTAAGAGCGACGAAATGCCCGCGATGATTACGGTGGACGAGCAGAACCGCCGCTTCCAGGAGATGAGCCGCCAGTGGGGCGGGGGGATGAGCATCCCCGAAAAGCGCACGCTTACGCTGAACGACAAGCATCCGCTGGTCAGATACCTCAAAAAAGAGGAAAACAGCGCCGATATGCGCAATATGGTAATCGAACAGATTATCGATCTTGCCGAAATGGCGCGTCAGCCGCTTCTTGCAGAGCGCATGGTGGCTTTCTTCAAGCGTTCGACCAAGATTCTCTCTCTGGCAGTCAGCGAAGAAGAATAAAGATTTTATAGAAATTTTCATACGGCAAAACCGCACTGTTTCAAAGCGCTGAAACAGTGCGGTTTTTTGATTGCTTATTTCTCTGTAAGCCCGTCCATTACCATCATTTTTTCAAGCACCTTTATATCGCTTGTGATGTCCACGGCGTCGCTTTTAAACAGTATGTCGAGCTGCTTTTCAAAGCCCGCTACGAGCTTATTCAGTATGCTCTCAATGCGCGCCTTGGAGGAGGCGATGTTTTCGCCCTCGGCGCTCTGGTTTTCCAGACGGGCGTAGTTTCTGAGAAGCTTAAGCGTTGTTGGGAGATAGTATTCCATGAAAACCTGGATTTCCGCTTTACGAGAGGGATTCTGAGCGATCAGCTGGAAGATGTTCGCGGTAATCTCTTCAATCCGGTCGATTTTTCCGGAAACGTCCTCATCGTCGATGGCGGTGTTCAGCGCACGGATCTGCAGCAGGATTTCGCGGTATTCGCGCTCCTCTTCACTGCTGCCGCTGAAGCCGGTGTCGTCCTCGCGGGGCGCATTTTTGGCTTTTGCGGGTTCCTCCGGCGCGGGTTTTCCTTCCGGACGGATGACGAGCAGGCGGTGTCCTTCGTCGATATAGGCGCTTTTAAACAGGGGATTTATCTTTTTGAGCTGGTTGATATCGCGGCGCAGTTTTTTGATCGTTACGCCCATTTCGCTCATCAGCTGATCGATGGGATAGCTTGCTGCGTCTCCGATACAGGCGGCGTAATTGTCCAGACGGGCATTTTTGCCGGACACAAATGCACCGTAGCCGATGATTGCGAGCACGACGGCTGTCAGGGGAATAATCACCTTACCAATGCTTGTGAATATTTCGGTCACGCCGCCAAAGAGTATGAGGGCTGCGGCGAGATAGATCAGTACGTGCTGCCTTCTGCTGAGATTTAAAAGTCTTCCGGCTTTACTGATCAGCAGAATGACTCCGACGATGCGAAGCCATGGAATCATCAGCATAATTGCAATCGGGATCCATTCGCCGACATCGTTCTTCTTTTTCTGTTTTGTGGGATTGTTGTTCAACTCAGTCGCCTCCTGATTGGATTCCTGAAATTATTATAGCATATTTTACTGCGTGTGGAAAGAGTGAAATATTAATCCTCAAGAAGGGGCGTGAGACGGCTTTTAAAGAAAACCATGAGCCTGTGCAGCGGACGCGTGAGGCATACATACAACAGCCTTGCGTTCAGATCGTCGTCGGGGTATTTTTCGTCCGACGCGTCTTCGATAATCACGCCGTCAAATTCCAGACCTTTTACGGAGCACGCAGGGGCGACGTAAACGCCCGCGCCGTATTCCTGATCATTTACGCTTAAAAGTTTTACGGCGGTAAGATATACAGAAAGCTTTTCCGAAAGGTGTTTTGCCTCCGATTCCGTTCGGGAAATTACGCAGATGGAGTGCATGCCGAGCTTCAGGTAATCGGATACGGCTTCGAAAATCCGTTTTGCGCCGTTATCCTTTTTGTCAAGGCGGATAAATTCCGTTTGCGCGCCGTGTCTTACCACCGGCTTTACATCCGTTTGTCCCTTGGTCGGCCGCTTTTTCGCAATTCGAAGTGCGGTTTCCATTACTTCCACCGTGTTTCGATAGCTCGTGACCAATTGGTGCGTGGCTGCGTTTTTAAGCCCCGTCTCCGTCTTCACAATTTCATCCCAGTCCGAAAGCCCGCGCCAGCCGTGTATGCCCTGCATAAGGTCGCCGACCACGGTAAACGTGGCCGCAGGCATCATTTTTCTTAATAGGCAGAATTCGAAGGGGCTGAAATCCTGTGCCTCGTCGATGACGATATGGCGGATTTCAAACTTTTTCAGCTCCTGTACGCGCATTGCGATATAAGCAAGGGGCGCAAGATCCTCATTTTCCAGAGGCTTTCCGGAGAAGATAAGTGATAGCGTGTGATCTGCGGTCATTTTAATGTCGCAATCAAGGGTGTTTTTCAGCGCGAATTTCCAGAAAAGCGGATACAGCTCCTTTACGTTCAGCGTAGGAAGCGAAGAAATCGCCTGCTTTACAAACGGCTTTATCTGCTCCGTCGTCTGCTTCATCGATCTGTCGCGCGATTCATACAGGCGGTTCAGCCGCTCCTTCAAAACGTCCGGATCCTTTTCCTGCGCCCGGATGGCCGCAGCGCGGCGGTCGCTTTCTTTGAGAAGAAAAGTATTAATGCGCCTGGCGGCATCGTTTGTGCGCTTTTGAAGCTGCTTTTTAAACTCTTCTACGCGCCTTGCCATCGGAAACGGCTTTTCATCGACGAGCAGGAATTTATCCATCTCTTCCTTCGAATACACCTCGGCGGGGCCGAAAGACAGGCCGTCCTCGGGTGCAAAATCCCGTTCGTAGGTATCCAGAAACCGGTCGATCAGCTGCAAAAGTTTAATGGAGCCCTTTGTTCGCGCGATCTTTGTGATTCGGTTTCTTTCCGAGGCGCTTTCGGAAAGCACGCGCTCGGTGCGGTCGGAAGTGTCGATTTTACCGATGGGGAAAGTGAGGTAGTCGCGGAGCAATTGTGTGAAGGTGGTCTGCATGACCCTGTCAACGCCCAGATCCGGCAAAACGCCCGCGATGTAATTCAGGAACAGCGGGTTCGGAGCCAATATCAGCATGTTCTCGCTCTTCAGCTGATTCTGAAAAGCGTACAGGAGGTAAGCGATTCTGTGAAGGGCGATGGTCGTTTTTCCGGAACCGGCTACGCCCTGAACGATCAGGGAGGTTTTCAGGGGGTGGCGGATGACAAAGTTCTGCTCCGCCTGTATGGTGGTAACGATTTCCTTCAGCCGGTTGCCCGACATGGCGTTCAGCGCATTTTGAAGGTAGGCGTCCTGAGATACGATATCGGTATCGAATATGGAGGTGAGTTCGCCGTCCGTGATCTCCAGCTGCCGCTTGAGCGTCATTTCGCCTTCGACTCTCCCGTCGGGCGCGGTATAGTCCACGCGTCCCAATTGTCCGGAATAGTACAGATTGGCAAGCGGCGCGCGCCAGTCGATTACTACGGAGGAAAGGGAGCGGGATTCGGTTACGCCGTATTTTCCGATGTAGTAGGTTTCTTCGCGCTTGCCGTCCTCCCGGAATTGAATGCGCGTAAAGTACGGCTTCTTTTCGGAGAGGGAAAGGTTTTTCACATTCTGAACGGCTCTGAAGTAGAGCATTTCGCGAATGGGCAGCTTGTCGGGGTCGAATGCGCGCGCGTGCTTCAGTTCCCGTTCCGATTGGTAAAGTTCATCCTGCGCAAGCGCCTGTTCCCCTTTGATTACGCCGATGGTTTCGGTAAGATGCCTGTTCTCTTCCGCATATGCGGGATGATCGTATGCCGCCATGAGCACACCTCCTTTTGAATGGCTTGGATAAGCATTATATAGTATGAAACGACAAATTGCAAGAAAAACGGTGAAATTTCTTTGGGCTGCAGAAAAAGCGCCCCGAACCAATCGGCTCGGGGCGAACATGCGGGGAAGAGTTACAGGTTGGGGTTTACATACATCGCTTCGGTGATCGCGATATAGGTGTTTTTGTCGATCTCGTTATACTGGCCGTTTGCACCGATGAAGGTGCCATCCGCGTTCTGAACGGGGATCAGGTAGGTGCCGGTAGAAGGTGCGACGAATTCGTTGTACCACGCCTGGAAGGCGGCAATGGCGGCGTAAGATGCGTCGTCCAACGCGCCGGACGGGTTCGCAAGCGTCGGATCCAGCCAGCCGAGGGATACGAGCTGCATATTGAATACGGAGGTTTTATTCGTATCCCGTACCCAATTCGGGTCGTAATTGTCCTGCGGTTCGGGCGTGGGCTCGGGCGTGGGCTCGGGCGTGGGTTCGGGCGTAGGCTCGGGCGTGGGCTCGGGCGTAACCGCGGGCGCGGTGTATACGTCGAGGCATGCGCGCAGGGTATAGCCGAATACTCCGTCATATTCGATCAGCGCCCAGGTATCGTTGAATTCGACCACATTTGCAATACCGCCGAAGGGGATGGTTCCGACAACCATGCCCATTTCATCGGGCGTTTCGTATACGATAACAATTTCTTCGTTTGCAGACACCCAAAGCTCCTCGCCGGGTTTGACAAAGGGCTGCGGGGTGGGCGTGGGAACGGGCGTGGGCGTAGGCGTTGCTTCCGCTTCGGGAACGAAGACTTCGTAGTCTGCCGCAATGCCGTAAGCGGTTGCGCCGGCTGCTTCGTTATAGAGTCTCAGCCATTCGCCGCCGTGTCCGGTAAGGATATATACCTCATTCTGCCTGACATTCATGAGGATATCCGAATCATAGCTCGGGAGCGAGAATACGGGCGATTCGTTTGCAATGACGCGCACATACACAAGCTCGGCGACATCCGTGATCTCGGGAAGCGCGGGCGCGGGCGTTTCGGTAACGACAGGTTCGGGCGTTTCGGTAACGGCAGGTTCGGGCGTTTCGATCGGTTCGGGGGTGATTTCGGGCGCGGTAGTGATTTCCGGCACAGGCGTTTCGGATTCTTCCTGAACGAGTTCGAACGCCGATGCAATTGCATATCCGCTGGCTCCGTTGTTTTCGTTCAAAAGCTGAATCCATTCGCCGCCCATTGCCGTCAGGCGGTACGTTTCGCCCTGATAAATCACGGCTAAGCGCTTCGAATCGGTGGAGGGGAGTTCGTATACCGCCGTTTCAGGAACACAGACGCGAACATACATGTTGCCTACCACTTCTTCCAGCGTCGGAAGCGTGGGCGCGGGCGTCTCGGTCACGACGGGCGCAGTTACGATTTGCGCATCCGCCCTACGGATATAGGCGATGGCCGAGCCGTTTGAGGCCTGGAACCATTCATCGTTATAGGCAAGCAGGGTAATCCTGGCGCCCTTGTTTACATATGCGATGATGACCGAGTCGATATACGGATTCTGATATACGTTTGCGGTATCGGAGGTGATTTCGAGCAGATCGCCTTCAAGCGCGCTTGTAAACGGAAGCGCGGTAGGCGTGGGCTCGGGCGTAACCATCGGCTCCGGCGTCTCGGTGGGATCCGGCGCTATGACCGCTTCTTCAATACCGGTAAGGAGTACATAGCCTTCGTTGCCGGCTTCGTTTCTGACAAGACCCCACAAGCTGTTTTTTGCGATCAGCGTAAGGGGGAAGCCCTTGGGTACGGATGCGATGAACGTGGATGCATCTGCGACGGGCTGGGTATATACATCAAGAGAATCGACGGCAACTGTGCAGGAGAGCGCGGGCTCTACGGCTGCAAACGGATCCTGCTCTGCCGCGGGCTCGGTTACTTCGGGAGCGGGGGTCTCCGTAGGCGCGGGTGTATCCGTGGGGACAGGCGTCTGCGTGGGCTCGGCTTCGGGCGTTGATGTAGGCGTGAGCGCGGGATTCGTGTATTTGTCCTCCAGCAGGTAATCCAGCGTGCTTGCGTCCGCTTCGCCGGTTACCTTCAGCGCTTCATAGCCTTCTACCTGATTTACATGGGCCTGGAAGGCGGAGACGGCGTCGGTGGTGATTTGGCCGTAAATGCCGTCCACCTGATCTTCTTTGAGCCATCCCAGAAGCGCAAGCTGCGTCTGAAGCTGGGTGATGCTTTCCTTGGGAGACGAGGGCGTGATGCTGCCGGCGTCTTCGTTCGGCTCTTCCTCGCCGCCTGCAAAGCTTTGCGTTACGCAGGCTGCATAGGCGTATGCGGTTTCGCCGTTTTCATCGACCAGCATAACCCAGGCTTCGTTCCTGGCGATCATGCGGAAATTGGAGCCCTTGTATACGATGCCCTTGGCCTGAGAATTCTGGCTGGCGCGCTCATAAACATATGCCTGATCCACGGAAATCGTCACCAGGATCGGTTCGGGCAAAATCTCGAGAAGATCCGTCTGATCGTCGGGATCGACGATGGGCGCGGGCGTAGCGGTGGCAAGCGCGGTGGGCGTTGCGGTTACAACCGGCTTCTGGAAGCGGGAGTAGTTCATCATGGTCTGGGTGTTGAGATCCGCAATGCCGGTGACTTCAAGAATCTGCGTGCCGAGCGCCGCGTTCACATAATTCTGGAACGCCATTACGGCGCTTGTGGTCTTGTCATCGTATACGCCGCTTGCATCTCCCTCCAGCCAGCCCAGCGCGATCAGCTTAAGCTGCATTTCGCGAATGCGCACTGCGGAGGAGGTGGAGTCGATGGCGCTGCCCTCGGGCTTTTCGGTTGCGGCGGGGGAGGGATTGGTGGAAATCGCGTAGTTATCCAGATATTTGAACGTTGCGGGGCCGCAGATACCGTCTACCGTGAGACCGGCGCGGAAGCGGTCGTTCATCGACTTCTGGAAGTCCTTAACGGCCTGCTTGGTTGCATCGTCGTATCTTCCCGAGGGGTATTCGGCATTCAGCCACTTAAGCTCGATCAGCTGCCACTGAAGCGCGCAGATATCCTCATAGGACGACCTTGTGTTGATAACCTTTCTGGTGGGAGAGGGGGTGGGCGTTGCGGTTGCCGTGTTTACGGATTCGCCCCAGGTGTTTTCAATGTCCTGCTCCAGCTGATCCCAGAAATTGTAGGGCGTAGGCGTGGGCGTGTATACAGGCGTGGGCGTGGCGTAATTGTCCGCGCCGGGCATGGACTGGCCGCCCTGCTGTGCCATCCAGTCGATATAAGTATCCGTGATTTCGCCGATCTGTCCGTTCGTCACATAGGGCGTGGGGCTTGCGGACACGACGGGGTTATAAGTGGGGTCAAGAAGCGCGGGCGTCGTGGGGGAGGACGTGATATCCACATCCGGCGCGCATGCGCGGATCATGATGATCGCGGCTATAACGATTGCGATGATCACGCCGCAAAGGGCGGCCAGCATGATGGGAAGGCGCGAGGCGAGCGAGCGCTCTTCATTGTCGTCATCGTCTCTCTGTGCGCGCCGTTCTGTCCGTGCAGGCGCGCTCTTTTGCTTGCGCTCAATGAAATAGCCGGTTCCGTTCATCTTTACAAAGATATACTTCTTCTCGGCGTCGTCATTCGTGGCGTTTAAGCGCATCTCTTCAAGCTCGCTTTCAAATGCGGGCGTGTTTCCGGGCAGCGGGGAAACGGAGCCGTCCGACATACGCTGAGCGATTTCGCGCGGGAAATACTCGCGCATGCGGCGGCGAAGGTTCTTGTTCATGTCCAGCACGTTATATACAATGCCGGAATCATCCTGCCCGCGGGCGCGGCCGATCAGGAAACGATCTGCAATGATCGTTCCGGGCGGCAGAAAATCGGGCGGCTGAGGCGTGTCCTGCTCGTAGCCGCAGTGCGGGCATACGTTTTTTCCGTCGAGTTCGCGGAAGCAGTTCATACAGAGCTTGGTGTAATCTTCCATTCTTTATCCCTCCGAATTCCCGGTGCGTATGGATAATTGCACCAGGCGGTCTATAACTGTTTGACGTATGCGAGTGTAAATCTGTTCAATTTCTCCGGACGCATCTATGCTGATTACGCGCTTTGGCGCTTCATTTTGCAAATTCTTAAAACCGGAGTATACCCTTCGCATAAATCCGTCGTCCGCGCTTTCGATGCGGTCGGCGGCGTTTGCGCTGATTCTGCGCCGCAGGGCCTCGTCCGGATCGAGATCCAGAAACAGCGTAAGATCCGGCATGCAGCCGTCAACGGCGCGTTCATTGATCTCGCGGACCCAGGGACCGAGGTTCCTGCCTGCGCCCTGATAGGCAATAGAGGAATCTACAAATCGGTCGCATACCACGATATCGCCTCTTTTCAGCGCCGGGCGGATTACGTCGCGAACGTGCTGGGCGCGCGAGGCGGCGAACAGCAGCGCTTCGCATTCGTCCGTCATGCCCATCGCTTTCACGTCCAGAACCAGCGAACGTATGCGCTCTGAAATCGGGCAGCCGCCGGGCTCGCGCGTCACGGTTAAGCTTGCGCCCGCGGAATTCAGAAAATCGGTGAGCATCCGAAGCTGCGTGGATTTTCCGCATCCGTCGGAGCCTTCCAGAGATATGAAAAATCCGGGCGCGTGCTTATCTTCGGGAAGGAGAAGCTTCAAAAGCGCATCCGGCGTTTCGGCGTAGTAATCCGCGCCGCTGTCCATCAGCTCTTCCCTGCTTCCGTATCCGTAGCCTGCGCCGATGGCCTCTATGCCTGCTCGTTTTGCGCCGTCCATGTCAAACTTTCTGTCGCCCACCATGCAGGCGCGATTGTATTTTTCGGGAAGCGCCTGTTTGATCAGAAGCTCCTTATCGGAGCTCGAGGCGGAGTATTCGGGACCGACGAGCTTGTCGAACAGCGGGAGAAGACCGAAATAATCCAACGTTTTTTCGCAAAGCGGCAGTGGCTTTGAAGATGCCAAAGCGACGTATACGCCCGCTCGTTTTAAGGATATCAGCACGCGGAGCATACCTTTGTATACCAGCGCTTCCTTCCATCCGATGACCGTATGGCGTTCGCGGTACTTTTTGACTGCGGTATGTGCGTCCGCCTCGGAAAGATGAATAAAGCGCATAAACGAATCCACAAGAGGAGGACCTACGAATGCGCGAAGTACGTCTTCGCCGGGTACCGGCAGATTCATGCTGTTAAGCGCGTAGGAAACGCTGTTCATGATCCCGGGCGCCGATTCGGTAATCGTGCCGTCGAGATCGAAGATTACGGCGTCGTATTGCATATGGTTGTGCCTCCGAAACGTATTTTCTTACGCGGGATATAGAAGATTATATGATAACTATGCGGCTATGACAAATTAAGTTTTCGCCCCCGGGCCTTGCGGACGGGGGCGATCAAGCGAAGAAGGTTTACAGTACGCGCCTTCCCCAGGAGAATACGCGGTTGTAATAACCGGATTTGAGATTTGATATGACTACCTTTCCCGCGCCGGAGGATGCGTGTACGAATTGGCCGTTTCCGAGATAGATGCCTACGTGATCCGAAAGGTCGTTATCGGAAATGGTATTGAAGCATACGATATCGCCGCGGACGAGGTTCGAAATGCTGGTAATCTTGGTGCCGTTATTGTAGCCCTGCGCCTGTGCGCTGCGGCTTAACTTGGTGCCGACGGATTTATAGCAGTAAACCGTGAGACCGGAGCAGTCGAACGTTTTGGTTCCGGCGGTTCCGTATACATACTTTTTGCCCAGCTGCGCAAGCGCGAGATCAATTACGGATTCCGCCTTTGAGGAGCCGGTGCCGCTGGAAGTATCGTCGCCGGGATTGGTGGAGTAATTGCCGTTGTTTCCGGACGACGTAGTTCCTGTGACGGCGGAGGAGGTGTTCTTGGGTGCGGAAGAGGAGAACAGGCTCTTCATCGTCTTTGCGTCCGCTTCTCCGGTTTCCGTAAGGCCGGCGGTCTTCTGATACAGCTTTACCGCCGCTTCCGTAATTGCGCCGTATTCGCCGTCGATGGTGGCGTTCATGTAGCCCTTATAAGTAAGGCGGGTCTGAAGCCTTGTAACGTTTCCGTTTTCATCGTTTTTCTTAAGGCTTGCCGACTGTATGGGGCTGGCAGGGGCATTTGACGAATATAGAACGCGAAGCGTGTTTGCATCCGCCTTGCCGGTTGCGCTGATTCCAAGCTGCGTCTGGAAGCGCTCAAGGGCGGTCGTGGTGATGGAGCCGTAGTTGCCTGCGGGCAGTCCGTCAAAGTAGCCCAAATCTTCCAGCGCCTTCTGAAGCTTCAGTACATCGTTTCCGTTCTGACCGGATGCAAGCTCCGTTACTTTATCCGCGCTCAGTGCATTTTTAAGCACGTAGCCGGTGCTTCCGTTATAATTGATCCGCGCCCATTTGGAGGTGTAGGCGGTCACGGTAACGCCGGATGCGATAGAGAGAGTTCCGGAAGTCTGAGAAGATTCAAGGGCTGCCTCGTATACGGGCGTATTGTTCTTGATGACGGTCGCCGAAATGGTCTCGATGGCGGGGGAGGTAAACTCATCCATGGTGATGGACAGCGCGTTTACCGAAATATATCCCCGGTTTCCGTTTTTCTCAACGAGCGCCCATTCGCTGTTGTGCGCAAGCACGGTGAGCGTAGTGCCTTTGGAAATCGTTGAAAGCTTTTTGCTGTCCTTGGATGCAAATTCATATACCTTAGCGCTGCTTGCGCTTACGACGGCGGGATACGCCTCGTTCGGCGTGAGGATCTGAGAGGTGGAAAGGGTGAGGTTGCTCTTGAGGGTGTAGCCCTTGTTTCCGTCCTTTTCAATCAGACACCATGCGGCGTCGTACCCGAGTACGGTCACTTTTGTATTCCTGGTGAGCGTACCGATTCTCGTCGATGTTTCGGAAGCGAATTCATAAACCTTTGCGCTCGATGCGGATACGACGGCTGCGATATCACAGGTTTCGCCGAGGGTGGGATCGTTTTTTTCCGCGAGGGCGAGATCGTTCTTTTTCGCATAACCGATGGAGCCGTTTTTCTCAACCAGCGCCCAGGTTCCGTTGTCGGCTAAGATATTCAGTTCGAATCCCCTGTTAAAGGAGCCGTAGCAATAGGAGTATTCGCTCATGTATTTATATATTTTGGTGTTTGCGGCGCTGATCTTGGCGGGCGTATTGTTTTTCTTTTCAAGGGTCGCGTTTTTCACAGACAGAAGATCCGCCTTCAGCATGTAGCCGCGCGCATTGCCGTTTGCAACCAGCGCCCAATCGCCGCTGGTGCCAAGCGCAGTAAGCTCATAACCGCCTTTTGCGGTGTAAATCACTTCGGAGGCGAGGGAGGGGGCTTTATAGATTTTTGCGCTCGACTGATTTACAAATGCGGCCATGTTTATCGTTTCGGGGATGGAAGCGGCGGCCGGCGGGGTAGCGGTCGGAACGGGCGTAGCGGTAGCGTTTGTGTTTATGGAAAGGCCGCTAAGCTTAGCGTAGCCGATAAATTCGCCGTTTTGAAGCTTCGCCCACGTATTGTCGGTGGAAAGAACCGTATAGGTTTCGCCCTTTTTGATCGTTCCGATCTTTTTTGAGGAGGTGCTCGCCGAGGCGTATACGGGAAGGGTGTTTACCGTGATCGTACCAAGCCCCGATTTGCTTGCAGGCGCTGCCTGAACGGTCGGAACGGGCGTAGCGGTAGCGTTTGTGTTTATGGAAAGGCCGCTAAGCTTAGCGTAGCCGATAAATTCGCCGTTTTGAAGCTTCGCCCACGTATTGTCGGTGGAAAGAACCGTATAGGTTTCGCCCTTTTTAATCGTTCCGATCTTTTTTGAGGAGGTGCTCGCCGAGGCGTATACGGGAAGGGTGTTTACCGTGACCGTACCAAGCCCCGATTTGCTGGAAATGGGCGTAGACGCGGGTGCGGATTCGATTTTTTCCATATCGGAAACCAGCGCGTAGCCGCGGTTTCCCTTGTATTCGATGAGGGCGATTCCGTCCGCGTAATCGATTACGGTTACAACGGTGCCCTTGTCAAGCTTTCCGAGCTCCTTGTATTTAACTGCGGGGCCTTCCCGAACGACCATCTTCTTTACGATGACCTTCGCCTCAAAGGGAAGATCTTCGTCGATCGGCCTTGCTGTGGGCTTGGGCGTAGCGGTGGGCTTGGGGGTGGGCGTCGGCTGATTGTTTACGCGCTGCATATCCGAAACCAGCGCATAACCCCGCCTTCCGTTGTACTCGATATGCGCGATCCCGTCGTCATAGGATAATACGGTAACTACCGTACCTTTGGTGAGATAGCCCAGAAGATCATAGGCCGTAGACGGGCCGCTTCTTACATACATGCGTGCGGATTTTACTGCTGCCTGAAAGGATTCAGCCAGAGAAGGCGCCGTAAAAAACGACGTGGATAATAGCGCCAAGAGTACGAAAATGGCAATGAGCTTGCATAATCGGGAAATTTTCATAGATTATCTCCTTGTATACTCGTATTTTATTTCGATCTTGTTGCCAAAAAGTGTCCAATCTACGTATATTATAAACCTTTATGGCAGGATATGCAATACCTTAAGAATAAAAATGATATTAAATGAAGCAGTTTTGTAATATAATACCTGTTTTCTTTCGGAGGCGAGGTTGGGTATAATGAAATGGACGGGAGGGTGATGAATTTGAATAACCGGGAACGCGTACGCGCGATCATGCATTACGAGGCATATGACCGCATGCCGCTGGTGAGTTTCGGCTATTGGAACGAGACGCTTGAAAAGTGGCATCGGGAAGGACATATTACAAAGGAAGAAGCCGAAAACTATGCGGACAATAACAAGTTTGATAAGTCCGTAATGAAGAAGCTGGGCTTCGATTTCAACTGGACGGGCGGCGTTGGCGTAAATTCTTTCTTCATGCCCGGTTTTAAAAGAGAGGAATTGTACACCGAAAGCGACGGCAGCGTCGTAGTGCGCGATGAAAACGGCCTTCTTATAAAGATTAAGCCGGGCGTCGTTTCCATTCCTTCGCACGCAGGAACCACGCTTACCGGCCGTGAAGCATGGGAGGAACTGTACCTTCCGAAGCTTGCATACGCAGATGAGCGCGTGGATTTTGAGGCAATGAAAAAGGCGCACGACCGGATTACGCGGGACGGAATGCCGGTATATCTGCACGCGGGAAGTCTGTACGGAAAAATCCGCGATATGCTGGGCGTAGAGGAGCTTGCGTACCTGTACGCCGACGACGAGGATTTGTATATCGAGATCATCGATACCATAGGAAATCTTGCGTATCTGACAACAAAGCGCGCGCTTGAAAGCGGACTGACATTCGATTATGCGCATTTCTGGGAGGATATCTGCTTTAAAACGGGGCCGCTCATCCGCCCGAGCCTGTTTAAGGAGTATGTGGGGCCGTGGTATAAAAAGATTACGGACGAGCTCAAAAAGCACGGCGTAGACATTGTGTCTGTAGACTGTGACGGAAAGATCGACGAATTGGTTCCGATATGGCTTGAAAACGGCGTAAATACCATGTTCCCAATTGAAGTTGGCACATGGCGGGCCTCCTTTGACGTATGGCGCAACCTGTACGGACGTGAGCTTCGCGGCGTAGGCGGTATGGACAAGCGCGTCTTCGCGCAGGATAAAGCTGCGGTTGACAAGGAAATCGAAAGGCTTAAGCCCCTTGTAGACATGGGCGGCTACATCCCCTGCCCGGATCACAGAATTGCCCCCGATGCAAAGTGGGAGAACGTTGCATATTACTGCGAAAAGTTCAGAAAGGTGTTCGGATAGAGGCAGATGTAAGCTGCGGGCGAATACCTGTTTGAAAAAAACCGGACGGAGCAGGAGAACAGACAGCGTATTCGATGCTCTGAAGAAATGCGTACGAACATCCGCTTACATCCGTGACAGCGAAACAAGTATGAATCCCTCGGATGCCAATGCGCCGCCATTCCGGGCTTCTTCGCTCAGCGCTTTGCTGAAAAACGCGCCACCCTTCCGATAGGAATGAAGGGAGACCGAGTGAGCGACGGAGGGATGCGGCGCAGAGAGCGAGTTTGAAGTTCTAAAGGAAATCTGTGTTCGTGCGCCAATTTTCATAAACAACTCTATACGCTGAAAACAATCGCCCCCTTCAGGATGATGATTTTCCTGAAGGGGGCGATTTCTTTAATCACCGAATGTTATTTGAAATACTCAACCGCAGAAGCAAACATGCCCAGATCGTAATCGCCGGGTACGTTTACGTAGAGGGGAAGGTTATGGCCTACTCGCTCTGCGTGCGCCATCTTGCCGAATACGCGGCCGTCGGGCGAGGTTACGCCTTCGATGGAGATGACGGAGCCGTTGGGATTGTGGGGGATCACGGAAGCGGGCGAGCCGTTTTCGTCTGCATACTGGGTTGCGATCTGACCGTTTTCGATCAGCGTTTCAATCAGGCTTTCGGGCGCTACGAAGCGGCCTTCGCCGTGGGAGATCGGAGCCAGGTAGTTGTTTCCGAGCACCGCATTTTTGAGCCACGGGGATTTGGTCGAGGCTACGCGGGTTCTTACGATGCGGCTCTGGTGGCGTCCGATTTCGTTGAAGGTGAGCGTAGCTTCGCATTCGTCGCTTTCGCGGATCTCGCCGTAGGGAATCAGTCCCAGCTTTACCAGCGCCTGGAAGCCGTTGCAGATGCCGCCCATCAGGCCGTCCCGTTCATTCAGAAGCTTCATGGTGCTTTCGCGAACGAGGGGATTTCTGAAAAATGCGGTGATGAACTTAGCGCTTCCGTCGGGCTCGTCGCCGCCGGAGAAGCCGCCGGGGATGAATATAATCTGCGCATCGTCAATGGCCTTGGCAAACTGCATGGCGGAGGCTTCTACGTCTTCCTTCGACTGGTTGCGGATGACCACGATTTCAACCTTTGCGCCGGCTCTTAAGAAGGCGCGCTCGGTATCGTATTCGCAGTTGGTGCCGGGGAAGGCGGGAATGACGACCTTGGGCATATCGTATCTCTGATAACGGCATTTTGCATTCGTTCCCTCATAGGAAACCGCGGGAGCCGCTATATTGGATTTGGTCAGCGTCGGGAACACGTCTTCCAGCTTGCTTTCGTACGCGTTTTCCAGCTCGTCCATGGACATGCTTTCGTTTTCAAGACGGAAAATGCGCTCCTCAGTTACATAGCCGATCACGTTTTCGGTTTCTGCGTCAGATGCATACTCCACTACGATTGCGCCGATGGACGGCGTAAAGAGAGCGGCATCGTTTACGGATTTGAAGCCGAAGCCGTTTCCGATCGCCATCTTGAATGCGCATTCCGCCGCGCCGAATCTTCCGACTGCGCTTGCGGAAACCGCTTTTCCGCTTCTCAAAAGCCCGGTTACGCGGTCAAAGGTGTCAAGCAGGCTCTTTGCATTCGGAAGGCCGTTTTCTTCCGTTTCCGGAACGAACAGCGCAACCGGAGCGCCTGGACGCTTGAATTCATTCGAGCGGATGTTTTCTCCGTCGCATACGGCGACCGCAAAGGATACGAGCGTGGGCGGTACATGAATGCCTTCAAAGGAGCCGCTCATGGAGTCCTTTCCGCCGATAGCGGCGACGCCGAGATCGAGCTGTGCATCAAGCGCACCCAGAAGCGCGCTCAAGGGCTCGCCCCAAACGCCGGGGTTTTCGCTCATGCGCTGGAAATACTCCTGGAAGCTGAAATGTACGTTGTCGCGGCCTGCGCCGGAAGCAACCAGCTTCGCTACGGAGGAAACTACTGCAAGGTATGCGCCCTGATAGGGATTGACCTCTGAGATATAGGGGTCAAAGCCGTAGCTCATGACGGACGCGGTTTCGCTTTCGTGTCCGCGGACGCTGATTCGGGAAGCCATGACCTGAGAGGGAGTAAGCTGACGCTTGCCGCCGTAGGGCATGAGCAGGCTCATCGCGCCGTTGGTGGAGTCGAATCTTTCCACAAGGCCGCGCTTTGAGCATACATTCAGATCCTTGACCATGTCAAGAAGGGCTTTGGCGCTCGCTTTGGGAGCTTCGGGCGCAGATTTCTTCATAGCGGAGATCTTCGCCTTTGCATACTTCGGCGCGCCGTTTAAGTCGATGAAGGAGCGGTCGATGTTTACGATTTCGCGTCCGTTCCAGTTCATGACGAGCTTCTTTTCCTTTGTCACACGGGCAACCGGCGTGGCTTCCAGGTTTTCCTCACTGGCGAGGGCAAGGAAGCGGGGAAGGTCTTCGGGCGCAAGCACGACCGCCATGCGCTCCTGAGATTCGGAAATGGCGATTTCGGTGCCGTCAAGACCTTCATACTTTTTGGGAACGGCGTTAAGATCGATCACAAGGCCGTCTGCAAGCTCGCCGATGGCGACGGATACGCCGCCCGCGCCGAAGTCGTTGCATCTCTTGATCAGGTGCGCCGCTTCGGGATTTCTGAAAAGCCTCTGAAGCTTGCGCTCTTCCGGTGCGTTGCCCTTCTGAACCTCTGCTCCGCAAGTGGCCAGAGATTCTACGGTGTGTTTTTTGCTGGAGCCCGTCGCGCCGCCGCAGCCGTCGCGACCAGTTCTGCCGCCGAGAAGCACGACTACGTCTCCGGGGGCGGGAACTTCTCTTCGTACATTTTCCTGGGGCGCTGCGCCGATGACCGCACCGATTTCCATGCGCTTTGCCTGATAGCCGTCGTGATAGATTTCATCGACTAAGCTGGTGGCAAGGCCGATCTGGTTGCCGTAGGAGGAATAGCCTGCGGCGGCGGTGGTGACCAGCTGGCGCTGGGGGAGTTTGCCGGGGATGGTTTCGTCGATTGCGCGGGTGGGATCGGCTGCGCCGGTTACGCGCATCGCCTGATATACATAGCCGCGTCCGGAGAGGGGATCTCGGATTGCGCCGCCGATGCAGGTGGCGGCTCCGCCGAAGGGCTCGATTTCGGTGGGATGGTTGTGGGTCTCATTTTTGAAAAAGAGCAGCCAAGCCTGATTCTTGCCGTCGACCTTTGCATTAATTTTGATGGTGCAGGCGTTGATTTCGTCGGACTCGTCGAGGTCGGTAAGCTTTCCTTCCGCATTCAAAGCCTTTGCGCCGATGGTGGCAACGTCCATGAGGGTTACGGGCTTATTTTCGCGGCCGAGCGCTTTGCGAACGGAAAGATAGCGCTCATACGCTTTTTTCACGCTTTCATCTTCGATTTCAACGTCCGTAAGCTCCGTCTGGAACGTGGTATGGCGGCAGTGATCCGACCAGTAGGTATCGAGCATGCGGATTTCCGTGATGGTGGGATCGCGCTTGAGCGACAGGAAGTAATCCTGACAGAACTTCAGATCGTCCGCATCCATCGCAAGGCGGTAATTCTTTACAAATTCCTGAAGCGCCTCCGGAGGAAGGGCGATAAAGCCGGTCAGCGTATCGACGGTTTCGGGAATCTCGTAGGTTTCCTTAAGCGTCTCATACATATCGGCGCTTGCCGGGCGCTTTTCCACGGGGTTGATGACGTGGCGGCGAATGCGCGCTTCCTCATCGTCCGTAAGCTCGCCCGTTAAAAGATACACGGTCGCGGTCTTGACCAGCGGCCTTTCCACCTGCGCAAGCAGCTGAATGCACTGCGCGGCGGAGTCTGCGCGCTGATCGTACTGACCGGGCAGGTATTCGGTGATAAAGCTTCTGCCGGTATGCGCGGGGAACTCTTCATAGGCGGTATCGACCTGGGGCTCGGAAAATACGTTTGTAATCGAGCGCTCGAAGAGATCTCTGGGCAGATTTTCTACATCGTAGCGGTTGATCACGCGAAGAGCGGTGAGTGCGGGAATGCCTAAGAAGGAATTGATTTCCTGCTTGAGCGCACGCGCCTCGTGATCAAAGCCGGGCTTTTTTTCCACATAGATTCTGTAAACCATGTTATTCTCCCTTCAGCGCACGCTGTCCGATGTCGCTTCTCATGTGCTTGCCCTCAAAGGTGATTTCCTTTGCGGCGGCATATGATTTTTCAATGGCTTCACTAAGCGTATCGGCCTTGGCGACTACGCCCAGCACGCGTCCGCCGTTGGTAAGGAAGGCGCCGGTGTCATCGAGCTTTGTGCCGCTGTGGTATACATACGCCATTTCGTTGGCCTTTCCAAACGAAATCGGAAGTCCCTTTTTATAGGAAAGGGGATAGCCGCCGGATGCGATCATGACGCAGCAGGTGGACTTGTCCTCAAATTCCACATTGATTTCGCTGAGCGTTTCGTTTTCCACATGCTGCATAACGGTGAGAAGATCGGTTTTCAGAAGCGGAAGCACAGCCTGCGCTTCGGGGTCGCCGAAACGGCAGTTGTATTCGATCACCTTGGGGCCGTTTTTGGTGAGCATGAGTCCAAAATACAGGCAGCCCTTGAAGGGACGGCCTTCCGAGCGCATGGCGTTAATGGTGGGAAGGAAGATTTCCCGCATGCATCTTTCGGCAATTTCGGGGGTGTACAGGGGATTGGGCGCGATTACGCCCATGCCGCCGGTGTTCAAGCCCTCGTCGAAGTCGTTTGCGCGCTTGTGATCCATGGAGGATACCATGGGGCATACGGTGTGTCCGTCGGTAAAGGAAAGCACGGAAACCTCGGGGCCGGTTAAGAATTCTTCGATTACGACGCTTTTGCCGCTCTTTCCGAATTTCCCGCCCTCCATCATTTCGCGTACTTCTTTTTCCGCGTCTTCATAGCTTTCGGCAATCACGACGCCCTTTCCGAGCGCGAGGCCGTCGGCCTTGATGACGATGGGATAGGAAGCGGTTTTGAGGTAGGATACGGCGTCCTCAGCGCTTGAAAAGGTTTCAAACGCGGCGGTCGGTATGCCGTATTTTTTCATGAGTTTTTTGGAAAAGATTTTGCTGGCCTCAATCTCCGCCGCTTTGGCGTCGGGGCCGAAGCAGGGAATGCCGAGCGCGTGCAGGCGATCCACCGCGCCGAGCGCGAGCGGATCGTCCTGAGCGACGACGGCAAAATCAATCTTATGGGAAGAGGCGAAATCAACAATGCCGTCTATATCGGTCGCGGGAATCGGAAAGCATTCGGCAAGCTTCGAAATTCCTGCGTTTCCGGGAAGCGCATAGATAGTTTCAACGCAGCTGTTCATTTTCAGTGCCCGAATGATGGCATGCTCGCGTCCGCCGCCGCCAACAACGAGAAGATTCATAAACGAACGCCTCCAGTAAATGTATTAGTGGTGGAACAGGCGAAGACCGGTGAATGCCATAGCGATGTTGTACTTGTCGCAGGTGGCGATTACGTTGTCGTCGCGGATGGAGCCGCCGGGCTGGGCGATTACGGTTACGCCGCTCTTATGGGCGCGCTCGATGTTGTCGCCGAAGGGGAAGAACGCATCGCTTCCGAGGGCAACGCCGGTAACGGTTGCAAGATACGCCTTTTTCTCTTCGAGGGTCAGCCTTTCGGGGCGCTCGGAGAAGTAATTCATCCATACATCCTCGCCGATTACGTCTTCGCAGTCGGTCTCAGAGAGGTACAGATCGATGGTATTGTCGCGGTCGGGGCGCTTGAGGGTGGGGAGCAGGGGGAGATTCAGAACCTTCTCATGCTGGCGGAGGAACCACTTGTCCGCCTTTTCGCCCGCCAGGCGCGTGCAGTGGATGCGGCTCTGCTGGCCTGCGCCTACGCCGATGGCCTGTCCGTCCTTGACGAAGCAGACGGAGTTGGACTGGGTGTACTTAAGGGTGATCAGAGAGATTACGAGGTCGCGCTTTTCAGCGTCGGAAAGCGTCTTATTCTCGGTAACGATATTTTTGAGCATTTCGTCCGTGATCTGGAGATCGTTTCTGCCCTGCTCAAAGATTACGCCGTAGCACATTTTCTTTTCGAGCGCGGCGGGTACGTATTCGGGATCGATTTCGATTACGTTGTATGCGCCGTCCCTCTTCTTTTTGAGGATTTCAAGCGCCTTCTCGGTGTAGCCGGGGGCGATAACGCCGTCGGATACCTCGCGGGAGATCAGCTTGGCCGTCGCCGCATCGCAGGGATCGGACAGGGAGATAAAATCGCCGAAGGAGGACATGCGGTCCGCGCCGCGAGCACGCGCATAAGCGCAGGCGAGGGGAGTGAGCTTGTCGGTCTCGGGAACGAAGTAGATCTTCTTAAGTACGTCGGTAAGCTCTACGCCGACCGCCGCGCCGGCGGGAGAGACGTGCTTAAAGGAAGCGGCAGCCGGGAGACCGGTTGCAATTTTGAGCTCGCGAACCAGCTGATAGCCGTTCAGCGCGTCCAGAAAATTGATGTAGCCGGGGCGTCCGGAGAGCACCTTTACGGGCAGATCTTCGCCGTTTGCCATGAAAATTCTTGCGGGCTTCTGATTCGGGTTGCAGCCGTATTTGAGCTGGATTTCATTTGCCATTTTTCGATTCCTCCCAATTCCTTACGCGTGACGGTTGATGATTTTTTCTTCCATAGCGAGGGTTTCAAGATCGGTAATGCATACGTACAGGCTTACGCGGTTGTCCTCGTTAAGGCCGTTCCAGATGGTTTCGGCAATTTCGCTGACGCTTTCGTTTCCGATTTCCACCTTCTCGGGCTCGCCCGTAAAGGAGGGGAGCGGATTTCCGTCGGCGGCGTAGGTGTGGATGAACTCGCCTTCACCCGCTTTTACGGCTTCATAGAGGTAGTAGCAGCGAAGGGAGGCGCTTCCTTCGGGGTTGGCGGATTTGAGTACGCCCATCTGAAGCGAGAAATCGCCGTTTTCAAAGGTCGCCATGCAGCTGATGCGGGGGGTGAAGTTGGGAGCGTCCGGCTCAAAGCAGCGGGTGTTGAGCGCGTCAATAAAGCTCTTTCCGTCTTTTACATAGTCGTAGATGGTATCGGTCTGATCGCCGTTGGTCACGATCAGCTTGTTTTCAAGCTTTCTTACGGGCCAGTAGATGATGAGGGAGGGATCCTTCATCTTGGCTTCGTCATACGCCTTCGTGCGCATGCCGGCGTCTTCCATAACGAAGATGCGGTTGCGGCTGTTTTCACTTCTGCCCATGATGAAGTAGGCGAAAACGGCCTTTTTGCCATCCGAAGATTTGCCGGCGATGATGCCGCGTCCGGGATAGGTGGTCTGAGATACTGCCTGAGTCAGCGTATTCATGCGTTTTTCTCCTCGCTTGTAATCAGTTTGCTTACGTATTCCACCGCGCGGGGACGGAGGCTCCATTCCGCTTCGCGCATCACGCGGGACTGAAGGATTTCGGGGGTGTCGCCCTCGTAAACTTCAACCGCCTTCTGGAAGATGATTTCGCCGCCATCCGGGATTTCGTTTACGTAATGAACGGTGGCTCCGGTGATCTTTACGCCCTTTTCGAGAACCGCTTCATGCACCTTAAGCCCGTAAAAGCCTTTGCCGCAGAAGGCGGGAATGAGGGCGGGATGAACATTGATGATTTTGCCGGGGAAGTTCCCGGTGAAATCGGCGGAGAGGATCGTTAAAAAGCCTGCCAGCACGATCAGATCGATCTGTTTCCCGATCACAAAATCAAGCAGCCGCTTTTCGGCGTCCTTCCTTTTTTCGCCTTCCCGCTTTTGGGATACATACGTTTCGATTCCGGCATTTTCGGCGCGGGTCAGCGCGTAGGCGTTTTCGTTGCTTGCGCATACGAGAACGATCTCGCCGCTTTTGATCTCGCCTCTTGCTTTGGCATCCAGAATCGCCTGAAGGTTGGTGCCGCCTCCGCTTACGAATACGGCGATGCGTGCGCTCACTGAAAACGCACCTTCCCTTCATCTGCTGCCTTTTCGATATGGCCGAGGATATATGCCTTTTCGCCGCATGCATTCAAAATGCGTACGGCCTCGTCCGCCTGCTCGGCGGGTACGATGGCAGAAAGGCCTACGCCCATGTTGAAGGTGTTGAACATATCGCGGCGGGAGATATCGCCGGATTTCTGGATGAATTCGAATACGGGCGGGGTGACGATGGCTTTTTCGTCGATCACGGCGCAAAGACCGCCGCCAAACGCGCGCGGAATATTCTCGTAGAAGCCGCCGCCGGTGATGTGGGCGATGGAGCGCACGTTCACCGTTTCAAGAAGCTTGAGAACGGGCTTTACATAGATCTTGGTGGGGGTGAGGAGGGTTTCTCCGAGGGTTGCGCCGAATTCGGGGATGTACTCCGTAAGGTCTCTGTTTTCAACGTCCAGCGCTTTTCTGACCAGAGAGAAGCCGTTGGAGTGAACGCCGGAGGAAGCGACGGCTACGATTGCGTCGCCTGCCTGTACATTTTCGGGATTCAGCACCTTTTCCTTATCCACGATGCCGGTGGTAAAGCCGGCAAGATCATATTCGTTTTCGTCGTACATGCCGGGCATTTCAGCGGTTTCGCCGCCGATCAATGCGCAGCCTGCCTGCACGCAGCCCTCTGCAACGCCGGATACGATTTCGGCGACGCGCTCGGGCACGTTCTTTCCGAGGGCGATGTAGTCAAGGAAGATCAGGGGACGGCCGCCCAGGCATACAACGTCGTTTACGCACATGGCAACGCAGTCGATGCCAACAGTGTCGTGCTTGTCCATCAGGAAGGCAAGCTTTAATTTGGTGCCTACGCCGTCGGTGCCGGATACGAGCACCGGGGTTTTGATGCCGGTTAAATCGGGCTCAAACATGCCGCCGAAGCCGCCTACGGCTCCAAGCGCCCCTGCATTCATGGTGCGGGCGATGTGTCCCTTCATCAGCTCTACGGCCTTGTAGCCTGCGGTGATATCTACGCCGGCCTTTTTATAGCTTTCGGAATAGCTGTTCTTCATTTGTTGCCGCCCTCCATAATGCTTCGTTCAAATTTGCTCTTTACCGTCGTTGCCGGGGGATCGCAGGGATATTCTCCCGTAAAGCAGCCCGTGCAGAAGCCGCAAGCGGTATTGTCGCAAAGGCGCTCTGCGTTTTCGGGTCTTAAGTATCCGAGGGAATCCACGCCGATGATCTCGCGGATTTCCTCAATCGTATGGTTATAGGCGATCAGGTTTTCGCGCTTGTCTATATCGGTTCCGAAGTAGCAGGGATAGAGGAACGGCGGCGCAGAGGAGCGCATGTGAACCTCGGTCGCACCCGCATCGCGCAGAAGCTTTACGATTCTTGCACAGGTGGTTCCGCGGACGATAGAGTCGTCCACCAGCACCACGCGCTTGCCCTTTACAACGCTGGAAACGGGGTTCAGCTTGATTCGAACCTTGTTTTCGCGGTCGGACTGGGTGGGCTGAATGAAGGTTCTGCCGATGTACTTATTCTTGATAAAACCGATGCCGTAGGGGATGCCGGACTGACGCGCATAGCCGATGGCCGCGTCGATACCGGAATCGGGAACGCCGATGACGACGTCCGCCTGTACGGGATGGTCGAGTGCGAGGAAAGCGCCCGCCCTCTGACGCGCCATGTGAACGGAGGAGCCGTCCACTACGCTGTCGGGACGCGCAAAATAGATGTATTCAAATACGCACAGTCCGCGCGGCTTTTCGCCGACATGCGCCGTATTCGAGCGCAGGCCGTTTTTATCCGCAATGACCACTTCGCCCGGTTCCACATCGCGCACGAAGGTCGCGCCGATGGCGTCCAGAGCGCAGGTTTCCGAGGCGAACACCCAACTCTCGTTCAGCTTTCCGATGCAAAGCGGATGGAAGCCGTAGGGATCGCGTGCGCCGATCAATTTGGTAGAGGACATCATTACGATGGAGTATGCACCCTTGAGCGAATCCATGGCGTTGGAAACCGCGTCCTCAATGGACTTGGTCTTCAGCCGTTCCTTCACGATTGCGTAGGCGATAACTTCCGCGTCGCTGGTCGTGTGGTAGATGGAGCCGTTCAATTCCTGCTCCTCGCGAAGCTCATAGGCATTGGTAAGGCAGCCGTTGTGCGCAAGCGCCATCAGGCCTTTTACATGGTTAACCGTAAGCGGCTGCGCATTCTGCGCGGGATTGATGCCGCTGGTGCCGTAGCGAACATGACCCACTGCGATTTCGCCATAGCCGAGGGAATCGAGTACATCCTTGGTAAATACATCATTTACAAGGCCGGTGTCCTTGTGGCTGCGCATCAGACCCTGATGGTTGACTACGATGCCGCAACTTTCCTGACCGCGGTGCTGAAGCGCGTACAGCGCATAATAGCACGCGCCGGCTACGTCGTGTCCGTCAGGCGAATAAATGCCGAATACGCCGCATTCTTCGTGGAGTTTGCTCATCAGTTGCCCTCCGTCAGGCGGCGCATAACCTCCTGATACGCATCCTCAACATTGCCGAGATCTCTGCGGAAGCGATCCTTGTCGAGCTTTTCGCCGGTGTCCTTGTCCCAGAAACGGCAGGTATCGGGAGAAATCTCGTCTGCCAGAACGATGGTTCCGTCGGTTAAGCGGCCGAACTCAAGCTTGAAGTCTACGAGAGTGATGTTGAGCTTCAGGAAATACTCTTTAAGAAGCTTGTTTACGGTGAGCGCCATATTGCGGATGGTTGCGATTTCTTCGCTCGTTGCAAGACCCAGTGCGAGCGCATGGCTGTCGTTGAGCAGCGGATCGCCCAGATCGTCGTTCTTGTAGGAGAATTCAAAGGTGGGCTCTGCAAATACGATGCCTTCCTTTACGCCGTAGCGCTTGGAGAAGGAACCGGCGGAAATGTTTCTTACGATAACCTCGAGCGGAACGATAGAAACCTTCTTGACGAGGGTTTCGCGGTCGTTAAGCTCTTCGATCAGATGGGTGGGAACGCCATTTTTCTCGAGCATTTTCATAAGCATGTTGCTCATGCGGTTGTTGATGGCGCCCTTTCCTACGATGGTGCCCTTCTTTTCGCCGTTGAACGCAGTTGCGTCGTCTTTATAGGAAACGATATACATCTCGGGATTTTCGGTTGCAAATACCTTCTTGGCTTTTCCTTCGTACAGCTGTGCCTGCTTATTCATATTAGTTTTCCTCCCCGGTAAAGGTGTATTCTTTCTGGTATTCCTGATCCTTTTTGGAGGCTGCGTCTTTCATATCGGCGCGCGCCTGATTGAGCTTATTGGCAATTTCTTCGTCGGTTACGGACAGTATCTGGGCTGCCAGTATCGCGGCGTTTTTCGCGCCGTCGATGGCTACGGTGGCGACGGGAATGCCGGAGGGCATCTGAACGGTTGCAAGCAGCGCGTCCATTCCGTCCAGCGCCGTTGATTTAACCGGGATACCGATCACGGGAAGCGTTGTGTTTGCGGCAAGCGCGCCCGCCAGGTGCGCGGCCTTGCCTGCGGCGGCGATGATCGCTGCGAATCCGTTTTCACGGGCGGTTTTCGCAAATTCCGCTGCGGTCTCCGGCGTGCGGTGCGCGGATATTACCCGAACGACATGCGGGATGTTCATATCCGTAAGATACGTGTGCGCGCCCTTCACGACCGGCCAGTCGCTGTCTGAGCCCATGATGATGGCGATCTTTTTCATCCGTAATCCTCCTTGTGCAAAAAAACGAACAATTCTCATGGTTACAGGAAGATTTTACGGCAATAAACGAACGATGTCAATTTGAGAAAGTGTTTTTGTACGTTATATTTCGGATGAGTTTTGGTGCGCAGGTATAGATTTCGTAAATTCGGAGAATGCTGTTGTCAGAAACACGCAAAATGGGAGGTGCGGAGGATGAAAAAGGGATTTCAGTGCGTTCCGGAGGCTGCGAAACCGTTTGAGGCGCACGCGGGAATTCAGGAGACGAGAACGGGCGCGTTTTCAAACGGAAACGTTATAAGGAATCGCGTAAAGCAGAAACATGCGGAGGAATACCGGGATGGATGCAAAGCGATACAGTAAGCTTGTCAAGGAAATAACGCCCGGCAGCCCGAAGCTTTCGGGCTTTTTCCGGGCATTCTGGGTGGGGGGATTTATTTCGATGATCGGGCAGGGCTTTAATCAAATAGGCGCCCTGATCGGTCTTTCGTATCAGGAGCTTCCCATGTTCACGTCCTCTCTGCTCGTTCTGATAGCCGCTTTTCTTACCGGAATCGGCGTGTATGACAAAATTGGAAAATACGCGGGTGCAGGCTCTATTGTGCCCATAACGGGCTTTGCCAATTCCGTCGTATCGCCCGCGATGGAGTTTCGAAGAGAGGGATTGGTAATGGGCGTGGGCGCGCGGCTGTTTTTTCTGGCGGGGCCGGTTCTTGCGTACGGAATTTCAGCGAGCGTTGTATACGGGATCATCTACTATGTTTTGGAGGTGGCGGGGATTTGGGGCTGATCGGAAGGCGTACGTTTCTGTTTGAAAACGATGTATCGATCGTATCCCGCGCATCCATTGCGGGGCCGAAGGAAGGAAAAGGGCCGCTGGGGGCGGCGTTTGACATGGTCATGGACGACGATTTGCTGGGGCAGAAGAGCTGGGAGATGGCGGAGAGCGAAATGCTCAGACGCACGGTTGAATTGTGCATGAGAAAGGCGAAAAAGCAGACGAGCGACATCGGCGCGCTGCTTTCCGGAGATCTGAATGCGCAGATCATTTCCTCCGGCTTTGCCGCCCGTTCGCTCGGCGTGCCGTTTTTCGGTCTTTACGGAGCATGCTCAACAATGGCGCAGTCGATGATTGCGGGCGCGGCGCTCGTGGACGGCGGATATCTGGAAAATGCCGTGTGCGCTGCTTCCAGCCATTTCTGCACGGCGGAGCGTCAGTTCCGTTCGCCTTTGGAACTCGGCTGCCAGCGCCCGCCCTCCGCGCAGTGGACGGTTACGGCGGCGGGCGCTGTGATGCTTATGAAGGCTGAGGGGGAGTATATCCGCGTAACGCACGGAACCGTCGGGCGAGTGATCGATATGAAGATAAAGGACGCCAATCACATGGGCGCAGCGATGGCCCCTGCGGTCATGGATACGCTGATCGCTCATTTTGAGGATACCGGAAGAGATTTTCGGGATTACGGGCGCATTATTACGGGCGACCTTGGGATTTACGGAAGAAAGCTTCTGATTGAACTTTTAAAGGACAGGGGAATCAATGCGGACGAAGAGAAGCTGATGGACGCGGGAGCAGAAATGTTTTACAAGGAGCAGGACGCGCATGCGGGCGGCAGCGGGTGCGGATGCGTGGCGAGCGTTCTTGCGGGAAAGGTGCTTGATGATATGGAGAAAAATGCATACGAAAGGGCGCTGGTGCTGGGGTCGGGCGCAATGCTGAGCCTTCTTTCTTCCCAGCAGGGGGAGAGCATCCCCTCTGTTTCGTATGCAGCGGCCCTGGAGGGAGGAAGCGGCAATGGCTGATTTTCTTATGTACCTAAAAGCATTTCTGGTAGGCGGCGCGATATGCGTAATCGGTCAGGGGCTGATTATGTATACGCGTCTGACCAGTGCGAGGGTATTGGTATTATTTGTTGTCAGCGGCGTATTCCTTACGGCAATCGGCGTTTATAAGCCGCTGGTCGATTTTGCGGGCGCGGGAGCGACCGTGCCGCTTACGGGATTCGGATATACGCTTGCGATGGGCGCGGCGGACGCAGTGTACCGATACGGCTTTTTCGGGGCTTTTACGGGCGGAATAACGAATGCTGCGGCAGGCATTACCTGCGCCATACTCTTTGGACTTATAAATGCGCTGTTATTTAAACCGAAGGCGAAATAAGCGTTCTTTCCCACGGTTGCAAAACGCATCCGTTTCGGGTATAATGGAGCAGACGTCCTGTATATACTGAAAGGATAAAATCATGAACCTTAAGAGATTTCCATCCAAGGCTCAGAGGATTAAGATACTCAAAGAGTGCTTGATGATGCTGATTGACGCATCGCTGATACTGTTGGCCATTCATGTTTCGGCGCTTCTGCGCTATGACGGCGCGGTTTCGGCGCGTGCGCAGATGGTTTTGAACCGCCGACTGCATTGGATTGTCATCATCAACGTCGCCAGTCTCGCATTTGTCGGCGTGTACCGCATTATCTGGAAATACGGCGGCATACGAGAATACGGGCGCGTCGGCGTTGCCTGCATGCTGGGCGCTTCTGTAAATATCGGTCTGAGCCTCCTTTTTCGCTGGGCGCTTCCCAGAACCGTTTTGATCATCGCCGGCATGAGCTCCGCGATCATGATCTGCGTGGTTCGCGTAATCATTTCTTATATTTCGGAAGCGGTTTCCCAGGGCTTAAGGTCTTCCGAGAGCGACAGGCGCTATCTCGTGATCGGCGCGGGCGAGGGCGGCTTGTATGCAGTTCGCTTTATCCGCGCAAGGCGCATGGGCGTTGTGGTCGGCTTGATCGACGATGATCCCGCCAAGCAGAATCTGCGCGTATCCGGCGTGAACGTTATCGGAACGACGGCGGATATACCGAAAATTGCCAGAAACAGAAGCATTTCCGATATCGTTATCGCCATTACGCGCCTGGAGCAGGCGGATATGGAGCGAATCGGAAATCTTTGCGCGCTTACGAGATGCACGGTAAAGGTGCTTTCTCACGATAACGAACTCAATTCGGGAGAAAATCGTCAGCAGCCGGTGTTCAAGCGCCTGAACGCGAGCATGTTTCTGAAAAGACCCGAGGTGAAACTGGATCATAAGAAGATCACGGACTATATCAATGATAAAACCGTGCTTGTTACCGGCGGCGGCGGCTCCATCGGCAGCGAAATCTGCCGGCAGCTGGTCAGATTTTCGCCGAAAAAGCTGGTCGTATTTGATGTATACGAAAACGGCGCGTATGAACTTCAGATGGAGCTGAACAGAAAAAGAAGCGATCTCAAATTGGAGGTCGTGATCGGCTCCATCCGCGACAAGCGGCGGCTGGATTCCGTGATGGACGAATACAAGCCGGAGGTTGTGTTTCACGCGGCGGCGCACAAGCATGTGCCGCTGATGGAAACATCGCCTGCCGAAGCGGTAAAAAATAATGTTTTCGGTACATATAACCTTTTGAAATCCGCGTCCGAACACGGCGTTGAGCGCCTGGTGCAGTTATCTACGGACAAGGCGGTGAATCCGACAAACGTGATGGGCGCGACCAAGCGCATTACCGAAATGCTCGTTCAGATGTTTGCGCGGAATACCGAAATGAAGTGCATGGCCGTGAGGTTCGGAAATGTGCTCGGTTCGCACGGAAGCGTGATTCCGCTGTTTGAAGAGCAGATTTTGGACGGAGGTCCCGTTACACTTACGCATCCCGAAATCACAAGGTATTTTATGACCATTCCTGAGGCGGCGCAGCTGGTGCTGCAAGCGGGAGCGCTGGCGAAATCGGGTTCTATTTACGTGCTTGATATGGGCGAGCCGGTCAAAATCTACGAGCTTGCGGAAAAGCTGATCCGCTTTTACGGATATGAACCGGGCAAGGATATCGAAATCAAGATTACGGGCTTAAGACCCGGTGAAAAGCTGTATGAAGAGCTGATGATGGACACGGAAATCGACCAGATGGGCAGAACGGCGCACAATAAAATTCTGGTCGCGCCGCCGATTTCCATGGATGAGAGAAAATTTATGGATCTGTTGGAGGAGCTTAAGGTGTTCGCGGAAGCCGGGGATATTATAAATACCCTCGTAACGCTCAGGGAAATTGTGCCGACCTATAAGCCCAGACGCGAGAGGAAGGCCGGAAAGAAAAAAGCGCAATGAGAATCAAGAACATACCGGTATTTAGGCTTATATGCTTCCTCTGCTTTCTTGCGGTTGCTTTTCTCATATTCTTTTTCGGCTCGCAAAACGGAGAGGAATCGGGTGAAATCAGCCTTTCCGTGCTTGCGTGGCTTTCGGATGTATTTCCTTTTCTTCCGCTTTCGGGAGACGGGGCGCATCTTTTTATCAGGAAGCTTGCGCATTTCAGCGTGTTTTTCATGGAAGGCTTGCTTCTGATTTTTGCCGCGGCAAAGGACGGAAGAAAGAAAAAACGGCTGCTTGTCTATACGCTTATCTTCCTTTTTGTGCTTTCTGCGGTCAGTGAAATTCAGCAGATGTTTGTGGAGGGACGGGGTCCTTCGTTTACGGACGTGCTCATCAATTTTTCGGGCGCGTTTACGGGTACGGGCATGAGTATGCTGTGCTTATTCGTCTATGGACGCTTGCGGCGCAGGGCGGAAAAGAGGAGGATGCCGGATGTTTGACTCCCGGACAAAATGGCTGACGGCGCAGGAATTTTCAAAATGCGAGGCCGTCAATGTTTTCCACAGGGAAAGCGAAGGAAACGTTCAGCCGTCCGACGCTTCCAGAAACAATTTCCATATGTATGCCAGGCGCGCGTTCCGGCTTTCCTCCCGCATAAGAAGCGCGGAGATCCGGATTACGGCGGATGATTACTATAAGCTCTACATAAACGGAGCCTACGTGGCGCAGGGTCCCGCGCCGGGATATCCCGACAGGTATTATGTAAACCGCCTGGATGTAATGAAGTATTTAAGAGCCGGCGACAATGTAATTGCCGTGGATGTATACTATCAGGGGCTTGTCAATCGCGTATGGGTTTCGGGCGACATGAGGCAGGGCTTTATGATGGAGCTCATTGTAGACGGAAAGACCGCCGTGCGCTCGGATGAAAGGTTTCATTATATGAAGAGCGCTTCGTATACCACGAAGGACACCTTCGGCTACGAAACGCAGTACAGCGAGCATTTTGATTCCCGGGAAGAGCCGGTCGGTTGGAAGGATGTAGGCTTTGACGATTTTATGTGGACGGCATGCGCCGTAAAGCCGAAGACGGACTATAAGCTCATGTGGCAGGAAACGCCGGTTCTGGATACCGAGATGATTACCCCCGAGATTCTTCTTAAGGAAGGAAAACGCACGCTGTATGATTTCGGACGTGAGATTTCCGGCGTGATCTGCGCGCGCGCAAAGGGGCGCGAGGGCAGCGTGGTTACTCTCCATATGGGCGAGGAGCTTACGGGGGAAGGGACGTTTGTACGCTATCAGACGAGGGCAAACTGCCGGTATGAGGATACATGGACGCTTTCCGGGAAGACGGACGAATGGGAAATGTACGACTATCGGGGGTTCAGGTATCTGGAGGTCATCGGGGACGACGATACGGAGATTCTGGAGATCGCTGCAAGGAGTCAGCACTACCCGCTTGACGAGGACGCATGCGTGCTGGAGACGACGGATCATAAGCTTCAGAAGATATTTGAGCTTTGCAAAAACACGATAAAAACGGGTGTGCAGGAGGGCTTTCTCGATTGCCCGACCCGCGAAAAGGGACAGTATTCGGGCGACCTTGTGATTACATCGCTTACGCATCTGTATATATCGGGCGATGTACGGCTTCTTAAAAAAGCGCTTGAAGATTGGATGCACTCCGCGTTTATTACCAAAGGGCTGATGGCGGTGTTCCCGTGCGCGTTTATGCAGGAGATTGCGGACTATACGCTGGAATTTCCGCTGGTGGCTGTGCGGTATTACGAGCATACGGGCGACAGGGAACTTTTAAAGGAAGCATATAAAGCCTGCCTTGGAATTTATGAAACGTATCGGAAATACGAGCGGGCGGACGGACTGATTGAAAATGTAACGGAAGCCTGGAACCTTGTGGATTGGCCGAAGAATCTCAGAGACGATTACGATTTTCCGCTGGAAAAGCCGGTAGGCCCCGGCTGCCACAATGTGATCAATGCGTTCTACATAGGCTTTGTGGGTGGAACGGAAAAAATCGCGTCCATTCTCGGGGAGAAGTTTGAAGCAAGGTTTTCAAAGCTCGCATCGGCATATGAGAAGGCGTTTTACAGACCGGATCAGGGACTGTATGCAGACAGCGAAAACAGTTCGCATTTTGCGGTTCACTCCAATATCCTTCCGCTGTTTTACGGAATGGTTTCCAAAGACAAAGAGGAGAAAATCGCCGGCTGGCTGATTGAATCGGGCATGAAAACGGGCGTATATATGGCGTTTTTCCTGCTGAAGGCACTGGCAAGAGCGGGAAAATACGAGGAGGTATATAAACTCATCACCTCGGAAGGCGAACATTCGTGGATGAACATGCTCGACGAGGGCGCGACGACGCTGTTTGAGGCATGGGGGAAGGATCAGAAGTGGAACACGAGTCTTTGTCATCCGTGGGCGAGCGCGCCGGTTTCGGTTTTGATTGAGGATGTGCTCGGCATCACGCCGGATGTAATTGACGGCGGCGTGTGGAGATGCCATCTTCCAAAGAGCGTGGAGACGCTGAAAATGACGGTGCCCGTAAAGGGCGTAAACGCGGTATTTCTCAGGGATGAGGGCGCAACGACACTTACCATAGAAAAGAAAGGATGAAAAAATATGAAGCGCAGTGAAATTAACGGGTATCTGAAATGGGCGGAAAAATTGCTGGAAGAATATCGTTTCCCGCTTCCGAGGTTTGCAAAGTGGTCGATGGACGATTGGAAGGAGAACAAGGGCGATTGCGAAGAAATCTTCAAAACGCTGCTCGGCTGGGATATCACCGATTTTGGTACCGGTGATTTTGAAAAGATCGGCGCGGTTCTGTTCACCATTCGAAACGGAAAGCTGGATGAGCCGGGCGTAGGCTCTCCCTATGCAGAAAAGCTCATTCTTCTTAAGGAAGGTCAGCGCCTTCCGAACCACTACCACGCCATGAAGACCGAGGATATCATCAACCGCGGCGGCGGAAAAATCTATATGAAGCTGTTTAATAAGCTTCCCGACGGCGGCGTGGACTATGAAAGCGAAGTAAACATCTATTCCGACGGAATTCTGAAGACCGTAAAAGCCGGCGAGGAATTCTACGTGGAGCCCGGCGACAGCATCCGCTTAACGCCCTACATCTACCACATCTTCGGCGCAAAGGGCGGCGAAGTGATCGTAGGCGAAGTTTCCAGCGTCAACGACGACAAGACCGATAACTATTTCGCAGAAAAAACCGCTCGCTTCCCGACCGTGGAAGAGGATGAAAAAATCCTGCATCCGCTGGTAAGCGATTACGAGCTTCTGTAACGCAGAAGAATGCCGCTTTCATAATACGGAAGCGGCTTTTTTTCTGCGTTTTTGGCTTCTTTGACGGCATTTTCTGCACAAAAGTTGACAGGTGAAAGTAGGTTTGATATAATAAACTGGATTATCATGGGGTAGTATGGTGAAATATATCCGCACGGAGGGAGCATTTTCGTTATGGTCTTTTCCAGTCTGACATTTTTGATGTTTTTTCTGCCGCTGGTGATGGGGCTGTATTTTTTGAGATCAAACATTCGCTGGAGAAACGGCATACTTCTCGTATCGTCGCTTTTGTTCTACGGCTGGAGTGATCCGGTGTGGATTCTTGCGATGCTGTTTTCGACGTTTCTCAACTATGTCTGCGCGCTTAGAATTGCGAAAACAAAGCATTCGTTTATTAAAAGGTGGTATCTCTTTATATCCATGGCGGGTTCGTTGGGCCTGCTGTTCTATTTCAAATACAGCGCGTTTACCCTCAACGGCTTAAGCGCTCTTTTCGGCTCGGATTTTAGAATGGATACGCCGGTGCTTCCCATTGGCATATCGTTTTACACCTTCCAGGTGCTCTCCTATACGCTTGATGTATACTGGGAGAAGACTCCGGTGCAGAAAAAACCGCTCAGACTGCTTTTGTATGTGTCCTGTTTCCCGCAGCTGATCGCTGGCCCCATTGTAAGGTATGACGATATCGAACAGAGGCTCTCAAAAAGATATACCTCGCCCGACGATTTCCAGGCGGGAATGCGGCGGTTTGTTGTGGGTCTTTCCAAAAAGGTTCTGCTTGCCAATATCGCAGGCGCCGCGCTGAACGAAACGGTGCTCGCGGGCTCGGGTACGCAATTATCTTTTGCGGGCGCATGGCTGTCGGCATTTTTATATGCGCTGCAGATTTACTTTGATTTTTCCGCGTATTCGGATATGGCGATCGGCATCGGAAGAGTACTGGGCTTCGAATACAAGGAAAACTTTGACTATCCCTACATATCTCGCTCGGCGGGAGAATTCTGGCGCAGATGGCATATCTCTCTTGGCACATGGTTCAGGGAGTATTTGATGTATCCCCTTATGCGAAGCCGTATTTTCCGAAAGATGAGCATGAAAAAGAGCCCCAACCGTTCAAAGATGTACTATAGAAATAAGGCGACGATCATATGCACGATGATCGTATGGATGTGTACGGGCTTATGGCATGGCGCAAGCCTGAACTTTGTGGTTTGGGGATTGTATTACGGACTGATGATGGTGCTTGAGAAATTTGTGTTCGACAAGATTCTTGCAAAGACGCCGGGCGTTATCAAGTGGTTTTTCACGATGATTGTCGCGCTGGTCAGCTTTGTGATATTCTACTACACCGATTTTTCGCATGTTTCTCAGCACTTGCTGGCGATGGTCGGCCTGCGCGCAGGCGAGGGGGGCTTTGGCGTGGTGCGGCTTATTGACGATAAGACCGTTGAGGTATTCAAAACATATGCGGTGTTTATGGTGATTGCCTGTGCATGTTGTCTCCCTGTCGGGAAGTGGATACGCGATTTGCTTGGGAAGACAACCGTCACAGACCGTACCGCAAACGGTATAGGGACGCTGATATTGTCGGGTCTGCTGGTTATGTCGATACTGTTCCTTGTCGGACAGAGCTTCAATCCATTTATCTATTTCCGCTTTTAAGGCGACGGAGGCAATATGAAACATCGATTTTCGTTTATTGTTACGCTGTGGTGGCTGCTTTTGCTTATGAGCGCAGGCGTGTTTCTTCTAGCACTTGCGCCTCGGGAGGAAAGATTGAGCGATACCGAAAACAGAACGCTTTCGGGAAGGCCGGAAGTGAGCGCGGACAGCGTGCTTTCCGGAGAATTCATGACGGGCTTTGAAAGCTGGCTCTCCGACAGCTTTTTTACGCGCGATAGCGTGATTTCCTTTACTGATACGCTGCTGGCTGCCACGTCGCTGAATGAAGAGGGCGAAGTGGATATGGAGGAAAGGCTGCTTCTTGAACAGAAAAAGGCGGAGGAGCTTTTGAAGGAGACGGAGGAGGAAACGGCGGAAAAGACGGAGGAAGCCGAGTCTCTTAATGAGACAGAATTTCATAATGATACCGAATCGGATGACGGCGCAGAAGTATCTGTAAGCGCAATAGAAGATACCGAGACGGAAATGCCGGCCGAGGAAGAGGATCAGGCGTTTGAAGGCAAGGCGTGGTTCTGGCTGGAGAAAACGGACGGAAGCAAAACCGGCGTTTACACATTCTCCGAAAAGAATATAGATACCGTTGTAAACATGCTGAACGCCTACCGCGACGCGCTTGGCGAGGATGGAACGGTCCATTATATGCAGATCCCGTTTTCGCAGCTCGCCTACAGATGGCTGAACAACACAAAAACCTATTGCGGCTGGGGCTGTAATGTGGAGGATGCGCTTCGCGCAAAGGTAAACGACGGCATATATGTTCACAATATCCCCGAGATCCTCCTTGAGCATATGCAAAACGGGGAATACTTGTACTACCGCCTCGATCATCACTGGACGCCGTTGTCTGCAAGCTATGCGGTAAACGCGATGATGGAATCGCAGGGATATCCAACGGTAGATTATGACGAATACGAATATACCGTTCACGAGAAATTTTACGGATCGCATTACGATGCGTCGGATATGGACAGAATGCGCAAGCTGGCTGACAGACTTGAGGTTATGCATCCGCTGATGCCGACAAAGCATTATCTGGTCAAGAGGCTTGACGAAAAGACAGAAACGGAATTGATGAATTACAATCACAAATCATATACCGCGTTTATGTTCGGTACGCGCGGTCCGTGGCGCGTGATCGATACCGGGTATGACACGGGCCGAACGGCGCTGATTATCTGCGATTCGTTTGGAACTTCCTTTACGCCCTATATCCTTCCGTATTATGATACCGTGGTTGTCACCGATCTGCGGCCTGATTATTACGACAAGAAGGCTGCGGGCGGTTCGGTAAGAGACTATATCGAGCATTACGGCGTAGATGACATTTACATGGTCATGTCTACGGTTTCCAGCGTCAACAATCAGTATTCTCTTTCCTATATGATGAAATATCTCGATTAGGCGGGTGTGTATGGACATGAATGCCAAGGAAAAGAAGCTTTTGAGGAAGCAAAGGAAAAAGGAAAAGCGTTTTGCGCGCAAATGGGCGCTGATCAGCATCGTCTCCTGCGCGGTTCTGTGCCTGCTGTTAACCGCCGTATTGATGTACGGCCCGGACTACATTCGTTCGGAAATTGATTTTGCGCTTGAAGTGCGGAATTTCGACAGGGCGATATCGCTTTCCGGGATTCTTGGCGGAGACGCAAGTCAGGATACGATCAAGCGAATTGACTATATTCAGGCAACGGACGCCTTGAACAACGGGGATTTTGACGGCGCAAGGCGCATGTTCCTTGCGCTTGGAAATTTCATGAATGCTTCCGAAATGCTGAAGGAGACGCAGTACAGGCAGGCACAGATGTATTTTGATAAAGCGGAATACGAAAAAGCCATAGAAGCCTTTGACGCGATTACCGGATACAGAGATGCGCTTGACATGATCAGCCGCTGCAAATATAAAATTGCGGAGCTTGAGATTGACGCGGGGCATTTAAACGAGGCAATGGAGATTTTTGAATCCATTGGCGATTTTGAAGACGCTTATCAAAGGCGCGTACAGATTGCCATGGATATCACAGGCATTTCGGACGCCAAGGAGGCTCTTAACGTGGCGCAGGGGCTTTCCGCCGAAGAGATGGAAAGACTTGCGCGTTTAAACGAGGCCAGAGGGAGCCTGAAAACCGGTTGGATCGATGTGGGTTATTCGCATACGATAGCCAGAACGAATGAAGGGAATGTGCTGGCAGCAGGATCAAATCAATACGGACAAATGGATGTTTCCGAGTGGAGAGACATTGCTTGTGTTGCCGCCGGCGCATATCACACGGTCGGACTGAAGACAGACGGTACGGTTCTGGCCTGCGGAAGAAACGATTACGGACAGACCGATGTTTCCGGCTGGACGAACGTAATCAAAATCGCAGCGGGCGCTTTTGATACATATGCGCTTACGAAGGACGGACAGATTCTGTATACCGGCTTTTCCGGGGACAAATTGCATCAGAATTTTACGGGAGTAACGGATATACAGGCGGGTTCATATGTATTTTCGGGCATTCATGCAAACGGAAGCATGATCGCTACTTCGAGCGCTTGTCAGGTTTCGGGAAAGGGAAAACTGACGATGGCGGACGTAAATACCGGCTACGGCATCGCGGTTTCTCAGGACGGCAGCGTTTACGCAACGTTTGCGGATCTCGGATGGAAGGATACGGTGTTCGTTTCCGCCGGCGGCGCGGGCGTTATGGGAATTGACGCAGATCTCAATATCCTTTCGCATTGGTTCAGGAATACGGATTCTTATGATTTTTCCGGCCTTAAATGCGTTTCCGCAGCAGCGGGCGGCGGACATCATGCGGTTCTGACGGAAGACGGACGAGTGATCGTTGTTGGCGACAATGACGCGGGACAGGCGGAAACGGGCGATTGGAAGTTGTTTTAGTTCGGGAAGAAAATCGGTCGGAGGGCAATTATATGCGGGAAACGACGTATTTACAGCTGAAAAAGAACCTTAAAAAGGATGCATCCGGCTTCCCGATTACGCGTTTTGCGCTGCTGGGCGACTGCGCAACGCAGCATCTGGCGTGCGCGATCCGAGGCTATGCATATGAATTGGGCGAAAACTTTGAAATGTTCGAAGCGGATTACGACCAGATTGATGCGCAATTGATGGACAGCGAAAGCGAGTTTTTCGGTTTCCGGCCGGATACCGTGCTGATTCAGATGTGCACGGAAAAGCTGTATGAACGCTTTGTAAGAACGCAGCTTTCGGACAGAAGTACATTTGCCGAAAGAGAGATACTTGCGATTCGCAACTGCTTTGAACGTGTGAACGCCGGAATTAAATGCGATATACTGTTTTTCCTGTTCCTTCCCCTGGATGACGGCGTGTTCGGGGCATACACATACAGGGAAAAAAGCTCTTTCGCCTATCAGCTTATGAAGCTTAATATGCTCCTTGCCGATGCTTCCGGAGAATACGGGAATGTGAGGCTCATTGATCTTGAGCCGATTCGCGCAAAACTCGGCGCAGACCAGTTTAAAGACGCAAAAATGTATGCAATTGCCAAGATGCCCATGTCTACTTCAGCGCTTGTGTGGGCCGCATCCCGCGTAGTCGACGCGGTAAGAGCAAGGAAAGGGCGCTTTCATAAGTGCGCGGTTGTAGATCTCGACAATACGCTGTGGGGCGGCGTGATCGGAGACGACGGCCTTGAGGGAATCGAGATCGGAGAACTTGGGCAGGGGCACGCATTCACTGATTTTCAGATTTGGCTTAAGGAGCTTAAAAACCGCGGCATTATGCTTGCCGTATGCTCAAAAAACAATGAAGCAACGGCCAGAGAGCCGTTTGAGAAGCATCCGGAGATGGTTTTGCGCCTCGATGATTTTTCCGCCTTTGCAGCAAACTGGGAGGATAAAGCATCCAATATTCTGAAAATCAGGGATGAACTCAACATCGGCCTTGATTCCATTGTGTTTTTCGACGACAATCCTTTTGAAAGAAACCTTGTAAAGACGATGCTTCCGGAGGTTGAGGTTGTTTCTCTTCCGGAGGATCCGGCGAATTACGTGGATTACGTAAGAATGCTGAACCTTTTTGATACGGCTTCTTACTCCGAAGAGGATCAGGTGCGAACCGAAAGATATCTTGCGGAGAAGAACCGCTCCCGGCTGAACGAATCCATTGATAATTATGACGATTATCTGAAGGCGCTTGAAATGAAGGCCGTCTGCGCGCCGTTTGATGCTTTCCATACGCCGAGAATTGCGCAGCTTACGCAAAGAAGCAACCAGTTCAATGTTCGGACGGTCAGGTATACGGATGCGGAGATTGCGGAAATTTCTCAATCGGATAAGTATATCACGCGCTATTTTACGCTCAAGGATAAATTCGGCGATCACGGATTGATAGCCGTGGTGATTCTTGAAAGGAGAGGCGAAGAGCTGTTTGTCGCCGAATGGCTGATGAGCTGCCGGGTATTGAAACGCGGAATGGAACAGTTTATTTCGGATGCTATTATGAAAATTGCGCGGCAGGAAGGGTTTCTTAGGGTGATTGGCGAATATATTGAAACGCCGAAGAACGCTATGGTGAAGAATCTTTATACCGATATGGGCTTTGAAAGTATAGGGGATAATCGGTTCTTGGCCGTATGCGAAACGTATAAATTACACAATACATATATTCGGGAGGAATCAATATGAAGACGGTAGATACGCTTAAAAAGCTTCAGCGCGTGTTTCGCGAAGTGTTTGACGATTCTTCGATCAAGCTTACGGAAAAGACTACTGCCAAAGATGTGGATGGCTGGGATTCGCTTATGCATATTACGCTGATTGCAGAGGTTGAAGATGCATTTGGCGTAAAGTTCTCCATGAAGGAAGTCACAGGCATGAAGAACATCGGTGAAATGGTACAGCTGATTGAGAAGAAAGCAAAATGAAGATACATCATATTGGCTACCTCGTAAAGAAGATTGCGCGCGCCGCCGAAAAGTTTGAAAAGCTCGGCTTTTGCGCCGTAAGCGATTGCGTACATGATGAGGCGCGAGGCATAGAGATACTGTTTATGAAAAACGGAGAAACAGTGATTGAACTCGTCTGTCCTGCGGATCCCGATTCGCAGGTGACCGGGCTTGTAAAAAGGCTTGGGAATACGCCTTATCATATTTGCTATGAGACGGAAGACATTGAAAAAGATGTTGAGCATCTCGCTCAAAACGGATACGTACTGGTAAATCCGCCTCAGCCCGCGCCCGCGATTGACGGAAAGAGAGTGGCATTTCTGATGAACGGGGCAATCGGACTGATCGAGCTGGTGGAAAGCTGACGAATGAATCCGGCAAGAAAGGTTAAGAAATTCGCGAATTGCGAATTTATCTATTGACAAACGCGTGATTGTTTAGTATAATAAATCACGCGCTTGGGGTTATAGCTCAGTTGGTCAGAGCGTTACGTTGACATCGTAAAGGTCGATGGTTCGAGCCCATTTAACCCCATATAGCAAAAGAGCGGGTGCAGGCTGAAATGCCGGATGCATCCGCTTTTTTGCTGCTATACGGTTATGTTGAGATTATAGGGTTTAACCGGCCGCCTACCGCCCTTCCGCTAAGAAGGGAGGGGGACCGCGTAAGCGGCGGAGGGATGCGGGAGCAGACGGGTTTTTTTAAAATACTATCGGTGTTCAAGCGCTTGCCTGCACCGGATGAAAAAACGGAGCCGAATCCCTCAGCCGCTCACGCTAAGCTTTCTATCGGAGCTCGGCTGAAGGACGAATTTCCCGGCGCATATCCCCATTAAAAAGCGCTGCCGCAGACTGTAATATCTGCAGCTGCGCTTTTTGCTGAAATGTTCATCCATATTACCCTTCAAAACCGATCATCAATCCGCCTTTTTCTGCATAGAAGGAGCAGAGTCCCGTAGTTACGCCGATTCGAACATCTGCGTTTTTGAATTCTTCCAGGATCATGCTTTTCAGCTGCTTGGCGGCTTCAAGGTTCAGACAGTGGTCAATGATGACTTTTCCGCCGCGGTATGAGTTGTCCTTCATGACACTGATGATGGACTTGAACGATTTTTTCTCTCCGTGGCATTTGGAAAGCTGCTGAAGAGTGCCTTCGTCGCTGGCTTTGCCTACAACGAGAATGCCCAATATGCCGGCGAGCTTTGCTACCGCGGGATTGACGCGGCCGTTTTTTGCAAGATTGGAAAGCGATTTCAGGGAAAACACCAGGTGGGTATTCTTTGCGTATTCCCGCACGGCTTTATCCAATTCTTCAATGGTTGCGCCTGATTGTATCAAAGATGCGGCCTTTTCAATCACCAGCGCTAATTCGGGACCTGCGGAGAGGGAATCGAGCACGATGACTTTTGCATTTTTGTTTTCCTGCATGTACTCGTTCGCCGCGTTTACACAGGAGGAGTAGCTGCCGGACAGATTGGAAGTAATGGTGATTGCAAATATGTTGTCGCTCCCGCGGAACGCGTCCAGCCATTCGCTTGTGTTGGGGCAGGAGGTGCGTGAGGGAGCGGACAGGCGTTTCAGATCTTCGATCATCATTTCCGTGTCAAGTCCGGGCGCGTCCGTATACTCTTTTTCAGATGAGATAATTTTGAGAGGAACAGATTCAAAATCGACACCTTCGACAGAAAATATATTGGAGGATGAATCTGATACAATTTTAAAACTCATGGCGGCACCTCAAAACTCAAAGTACACCTTTTTATACAATATTGATTCTATTTTATAAATATTGATTGTATCTGTCAAGAATTTTCAGGTTCCTTTCAGTTTGAAGTGTTGATTCTGAAATTCTTAAAAAAGTCTGAAAGTGAATGAAGTATATATCTTCAGTTATTTTTTTGCGAAAGCCTGTAATAGGTTGAAATTGAATAGATGCTGTGCTAAAATGTAGCTGAATAGTAAAGAACATAGAAGGAAGATAGTAAGCGGAAAATGCGAAAATGGATTGAAAATGTATTAAGCAATCATAAAATGTCAGGGATCGTACAGTTTATAAAATTTTCCATTGTTGGCACAATGAACACAATCGTGGATCTTGGTGTGTATTATTTGTGTATACACGCATTTTCCTGGCATTATCAGGTAGGAAATATCCTTGGATTTATCATCAGCGTAACCAATGCGTATTATTGGTCGAATCGGTTTGTATTTGCGGAAGGAAGGAAGCATACCTATAAAGAGCACATCGAAAGATACCTGAAAACCATATCCGGGTATGGGGTTACATGTCTCCTCGGAATTCTGCTATTATGGGTCTGGGTGGAAAAGGTTTCGATTTCCGAGAATTTTGCGAAGATTATCAATCTGTTCATCACTGTACCTCTGAATTATTTGATTGTGAAGTATTGGTCGTTCGGCAAATGTAAGAAAAGTACGGAAATTCCTCAAAATAAGAAAGAAATATGACAAATGTAATTTTATTGCATTTTTCTGATGCGTTTTGGTGTGAAGTGTGGTATTATAAGTTAGGGATGAAAGTATAAACAATTTTTCGTTACAATGAAAGGATGGTATTCATGGCGAAGATCGAAAATAAGAAAACTGCAAAAGAGCGCAAGGCATATCCGTCTCTGGATGAGAGACTTGTAATGGTTAACCAGAAGATCGAGCAGCTTGAAAAGCTGAACGCCGGACGCAGAGCGCTGATCGAAAAGACCGAGACCACCCTGAACGAGCGCAAGGAAGCCCTCCGCAAGAGTGAAGCACAGCTTGAAAAGGCGCTCAACAAGAAGCAGAAGCTGATTGCTATTCAGAAACGCCCCACCAGCAAGGCCGCCAACCGCGCGATGAAGAGCGAGGAGAAGAAGCGCCTGAACGAGCTGTACCAGGCGCTGAAGGCCAAGGGAAAGAGCGTGGAAGATCTGCTGGCTGCGCTGGAAAAATAATCAAGAGCAAACAAATAATAAAATGGCGTTCCGCTTATGCAGGCGGGACGTTGTTTTTCTTCGGAATAAAGGAAGGCGCATTTTCGAAACATAAATGTACTTGAACTGAGCCGTGTGATTCACTATAATAGAAAATGGAACTTTTTTATCTGCTTATGCGCCTTAGCCAATGGAAAAAAGATTCTTGATCAGAGGAGAATGAATGCATGCAGCCTGCACAGAAGCTGAAACAGCTGCTTACGGAAAATATCGGAAGGGTAATCGTAGGAAAGAGCGAGATTATTGAGCTTGTACTGAACGCGATACTTTGCGGCGGTCACGTGCTGATTGAGGACGTGCCGGGCGTTGGAAAGACAACGCTTGCCTCGGCGTTTGCCAAATCGCTGGCGCTTAGCTATAAGCGCATACAGTTTACGCCGGATGTTACGCCCAGCGATGTAACCGGATATACCTATGTCGATTTTAAGAACGACAGAATGGAATACAGACAGGGCGCCGTGTTCGCGCAGATTGTTCTGGCCGATGAAATTAACAGAACCTCTCCCAAGACCCAGTCCAGCCTATTGGAGGTTATGGAGGAGGGACAGGTGACGATTGACGGCGAGACGCATGTGCTTGAAAAGCCCTTCATCGTGCTTGCCACGCAGAATCCGGTGGATTTTGTGGGAACCTATCCTCTCCCCGAAGCGCAGCTGGACAGATTTTTTATGCGCGTCTCGATCGGTTATCCGACGGAAGAGGAAGAGGCGGAGATACTGAATAAGTACATGACGGGCGCAAAGCCGCTTGCCGAGCTTCAGCCGGTATGTACGAGGGAAGATATTCTGCGCCTTCAGAAAATGGTGGGCGACGTTCGCGTATCCAAGGAGATGCGCGCTTATATCGCCGCCATCGCGCAGGCTTCCAGAAGCTACCGCGCATTTTCCAGAGGCGTTTCCACAAGAGGCGCGATATCGCTGATGCATTCTGCGCAGGCATGCGCTCTTTTGGACGGGCGCGATTACGTAATGCCGGAGGACATTCGAAAGATGGCCGGTCCCGTGCTTGCGCACCGCATCGTATTAAGCGCCGAGGCGCGTCTGAGTATGAAGGGCGCATCGGCGGACCGCGTGCTTGCGCGATTGATTTCCGGCATACAGGTTCCCGTCAGGGTAAGGTGATTCTATCGTGAACGGGAAAACGATTCATTATTTGTTTTTTATGGCCGCGCTGGGCCTGATAGCGCTGACGATCGGATCGTCTGCGCTGCTTCGCGCGGCTGTTTGTATGGCGCTGATGCTGCTCCTTGCGCTTATATCGGTGGTTATTTCGCTTCTGACGTTTGAAATTCATGTAACCAACGATAAAGAGCAGATTGAGCGCGGCGGCAAGCTTCCCTTTGAGGTTCGCTCGCGGTTTTTTTCCGTACTGCCCGTAGGAGAATTGCTTATCGAGGTGGAAGGCGCAGAAAATTTAAAACTGTGCCCGATGCCGCTAAAAAGGACGACTTCGGTGGTTCAGCGGGTATTTTTGCACAGGGGCGTGTATGCGCCGTTTCGGGCGGTTGCGTATTCTACCGACATGTTCGGCTTTTTTACTTTTTCAAAGCGAATAGAGCCGCCGCTTAAAATGATAACCGTGCTTCCGAAGGTGGGTAAAACAGAGCCGTTTTCTTTGGAAAGCGGCGACAGCGGGCCGGAAGCGGCAAGGCGGTATCCGGACGATTCGAATTCGCCCTCGGGCGTTCGCGAATGGCGCGACGGCGACCTGTTAAAACGCGTTCACTGGAAGCTTACCATGAAGACATACGACCCGTCGCTTGCGAATTTAAAGCCCATGGTAAGAACCTATGACGAAGCGGCGAGGCCGGATGTGATTGTAATTCCGGATCTTATGCGTCTGGACGCTGTGGAGGCGCGGGCAAAAAGGATCGAAGATCACATCTGCGAGGCGGCGCTCGGCGCGATTGCCGGGCAGCTGGAAGAGGACAACCCGGTTCGGCTGATTCTTACGTGCAATACGCCCCGGGAAGTGGAGGGCGCTTCCATTCAGGAAATCGGCGCGTTTTCAGAAGCGCTCGCCAAATGCGATTTTGACGCGGATGCACCGATTGAACGCACGCTGATGGAAGCGGCGCGAAGGCTGGATCGAACGGGCGCTGTGATTGTGATCACTTCCCGCCTTACGTTAAGCGCCGCCGACGCGGTAATTCGCTTAAGAAAGATGAGCGGAATGCTGGTTCGGGTTATATGGATTACGGATACCCGCCGCGCGGAGGCGGAGGCGCTGATTTCGCGTCTGGAGGCCTCGGACGTAATTGCGCACAGGGAGAACCCTTTTTTGATGAGGAATGAGAATGGATAACAGATTTGCGCGCGCGCGCATGATAATCGGCGAATTGATAGCGTCGCTGCTGTTTGCTGCCGGGCTTACCTGCCTGCTTGCGGATTCTCTCGGCGCTGACATAAACGCCCTTTCCGTATATGGATGGGCGGCGCTTGGTGCGTTTGCGCTTTTGTGCCTTTCATATTCAAAGCTTTCCGGCTTGATTACGGTGTTCATGCTGATACTTGCATGCCTGATCGCCGTGATCTTCGGCTGGAAACCGATAAAAGGCATAGGCGCGTTCCTCGATCATCTGCATACGGGCGGAGATATAATGGTATACGCCTATGAAATCGCACTTGTCGTAATGCTGTTTTTGCTGATCGCGGCCTACATCGTCGTTCAGCAGCCGTCGGGTGTATATCTGCTTGCAGCCTCATCGATCATGGCGCTTGCGGCCTCGTGGTTTTTTGGCGAAATCAGCGTATCATTTCATGTGTTTCCCCTTCTGCTTTCGCTGTCCTCAATGTTTATCAGAACATACTCGGAGGATATGCCGCACATAAGACCCTTGTTCACACTGTCGCTTTTAAGCGCGCTGATCGCGTGTCTGATTGTACCGTCTGAAGGCGTAAAGCTCGAATCTTTGGAAGTGGCGGGAAAAAAGGCGGTTACGTTTATACTCAGAACCTTTAATATCGACGACAGAAACATGGAGGAGAGGCGCTCCTTTACCATACTCACAAACGGCTGGCTCACCTATAAAGAGCAGATCGGCGGGCCCGCCAATCCGTCAAAGGGCGAAATCATGCGGGTGGAAACGGATGAGATTGCATATCTTAGAGGTTCCATCCGATATATATACAACACCCATGCGTGGGTGGACGAGGATAACGAGAGTAAAGCCGGAAAAATCCGCCGCTATATGACCACGGGCATCGAAGGCTTGGTATACAGGCGGGAATATATGGATGCGTTCGATCTTGAAAAGGATGCGATTGACGACTGCTTTACCGAGAGCGAAATCAAAGTGGAATTCTTATCCGATACGCCCTTCTGGTCGATTTATTCGCCCGGGCGCGTGGAAGACATTCACATGCTTACGGACGCGAATGCATATTACAACAACATCGGCGAAATGTTTGCAAACCGTCCGCTCGTAAAGGGCGACGGATATGTGATAAATTCTTACAGCCTTGCTTTGGATGAAGAGACGCTTCAAAGCGAGCTTTCTGATCTGGAATCGGGCAAGGACGACCATTATTCCACCGTGCTCATCATGAATCGCGATCTTCCGAAGGGCATCGATTCGCGGCTTTACGATATAACATACTCCATCGTAGCCGGGCTTGAAACGCCCTATGAGAAGGCGCAGGCAATCAGCGATTGGCTGAAGGGAAACGGTACGTATTCTCTTGACGCAGCGTACGCCGATCCTTCGCGGGATGCGGTTTCGCGTTTTGTGCTTGAAGAAATGAAGGGCTACTGCGTGCATTACGCGTCGTCCATGGCGGTGATGTGCCGAATCGCCGGTCTTCCCGCAAGATATGTGGAGGGCTATCTGGCGGTGCCTGATGAAAACGGCGTGTGCATTGTAACCGGCGAGGATGCGCATGCATGGACGGAGGTATATTTCAAGAATTTCGGATGGCTGACATTTGATCCGACGCCGAGCAGAAGCGATGCATCCGGTGAAGAGAATGGAAATCAGGGAAATCACGAAGGCGATAATTCCGGTCAGGAGCCGGAAGCAACGCCCACGCCCACGCCTACGCCGACCCCGACGCCCACACCTACGCCTGAGAGCGATCTTTTCGCGGATCCCACGCCTACGCCCACGCCCGATATGCATGAGCCGGACGTGACCGAGTCGCCGGAGCCTGTGATCGAGGACGACGAGATTTCAAACACACCTGCGCCGGAGCCGAGCGATGAGCCCAGCGGTGAAAATGATCCGAACGACGGAAATGATTTTTCGTTTGTGTGGCTTTTGATTGCGCTCATGATTCTTCTGATGATTGTGCTCGCGCTTGCGGTTGCATGGGTCAGAAGACGGCTGATTTCAACCGATCCCGAGTACATGGCGCCGCGTCTGAAAAGCAATGAGGATAAGCTTATGTGCTGGTACCGCGCGATGCTTACGGCGCTCAAGGCCGCCGGCATCCGCTATGAAAATGGCGAAACTCCCGAATCCTTTGCGCGGAGAGCCTCCGAAAGCGGCAAGGCGGGGGAAGCGTTCCTGGCATTTTCAAGCGAGGTTGCAAAGAGCCGGTATTCCGAAAAGGATGCGCCGATGGAGGCGTTCAGGCTCGCGAGAGAAGCATATGCGTCCATTCTTCACAGGATGAAGCCGGGCGCAAGGTACAGATTTGCTTTGACGCGCGTTATGAAGGGAATCGGAAAATTGCATATGGTGCCGTAGTGCTTGTCATATGCGCAAAATAATGCTATAATGAAGTGATTGACAAAAATTGGGAGTAGTAATCTGATGGAACGAATGTTTGGTTTTTTCAAGAAAATCCTTTCCGGCTCCAACGAGGCGGAGGTTAAAAAGCTTATGCTGACCGCAGATCAGATCGAACAGCTGGAAGGCAAGATGAAGGCGCTTTCCGACGAAGAGCTTCGCGGACAGACCACGCTTCTCAGAGAGCGTTTGAATAAAGGCGAGACGACGGACGATATACTGCCGGATGCGTTTGCAGCCGTCAGAGAAGCCGCCTTCCGCGTACTCGGACAGAGAGCGTTCCGTGTACAGCTGGTCGGCGCAACGGTGCTTCATCAGGGAAGAATCGCCGAGATGAGAACGGGCGAAGGAAAAACGCTCACAGCCGCCATCGCAGCATACTTAAACGCGCTTCCCGGAAAGGGCGTTCATGTAGTTACCGTAAACGATTATCTCGCCAAATACCACTCCGAGTGGATGGGCAAGGTATATCGTTTTATGGGGCTTACCGTCGGCTTGATTCTTCACGATATGACGCCGGAGGAGCGCCAGAAGGCGTATTCTTCCGATATTACCTATGCCACCAACAACGAACTCGGATTCGATTACCTGCGGGACAACATGGTGGTCAATAAAGAGCGCATGGTTCAGCGTCCGCTCAATTTCGCGATCGTCGACGAGGTCGACTCCATTTTGATCGACGAAGCCAGAACGCCGCTCATTATTTCCGGTCAGGGCGATAAATCAACCGAGCTGTATCAGCATGCGGACAGATTCGTTCAGCGCCTGAGAGAGGGCGAGGAAAACGATTATACGCGCGATGAAAAGCAGAAAACCGTCATGCTTACGGAAGCGGGCGTAAGAAAGGCCGAGCAGGCGTTCAATATTGAAAACCTGACGGATCCGGAAAACACCGAGCTTCACCACCACATCCTTGCGGCGCTTCGCGCAAATGTAATGATGAAGCGCGATGTGGATTATGTGGTCAAGGACGGCCAGGTGGTCATTGTAGACGAATTCACGGGCCGCCTTATGACCGGCAGGCGCTATTCCGACGGCCTCCATCAGGCGATTGAAGCCAAGGAGCATGTAAAGGTAGAGCGCGAGAGCAAGACGCTCGCCACCATTACCTTCCAGAATTACTTCCGCATGTACAAAAAGATTTCCGGTATGACCGGTACCGCGAAGACTGAGGAAGAGGAATTCAGGGGAATATACAATCTTGACGTAGTTACCATTCCCACCAACCGCCCGATGATCCGTAAGGACATGAACGACGCGGTATATACCACCGTCAAGGGCAAGTTTGAAGCAGTGGCGGAAGAAGTCGTAAAGCGCCATCAGACGGGTCAGCCGGTACTGGTAGGTACGGTTTCGGTAGAAAAGAGCGAATACGTATCAAAGCTTCTGGAGAGACGCGGCGTAAAGCACGTGGTTCTGAACGCGAAATTCCATGAAAAGGAAGCGGAGATCGTAGCGCAGGCCGGTAAGCGGGGCGCTGTCACGATTTCCACCAACATGGCAGGACGCGGAACCGATATTCTTTTGGGCGGCAACGCGGAGTTTCTGGCAAAGCATGAAATGCGCCGCCGCGGCTACGAGGACGAGATGATCGAAGAGGCGGTAGGACATGCCGAAAACGTGCCGGATGAGGTGAAGGAAGCGAGGAAGCTGTATCAGGAGCTGTACGGCGAATACCGCAAGGAAACCGAGCGCGAGCATGAAGAGGTTATTGCCCTCGGCGGCCTTCATATCATCGGCACCGAGCGCCACGAATCAAGACGCATCGACAATCAGCTGCGCGGACGCGCCGGCCGACAGGGCGATCCCGGTTCCAGCCAGTTCTTTATTTCGCTGCAGGATGATCTTATGCGCCTGTTCGGCTCCGAACGCATTCAGCCGATTGTCAATAAGCTCGGCGTGAGTGAAAACGACAGAATTGAATACGGCATACTCTCCAAGCAGATTGAAGCTTCTCAGAAGCGCGTAGAGAGCAGAAACTTCGACATCCGCAAGTCCGTTCTCGAATACGATGACGTAATGAATCAGCAGAGAAATATCATTTACGATCAGAGGCGCGAGGTTCTGGAAGGCGGAGATATGAAAAAGCGCATAAATGATATGCGCGAAACGATCGTTGAAGAGGCAGTCAAGCGCCATATCGCGGAGGATGCGCCGCTTTCCCAGTGGGATGTAAAGGGTCTTTCGGATTACCTTGAGAATGTATGCCTGATGAAGGGCGATGTTGCGGCGGTTCATACAAGCCTTATGGACAATAACCGCGATGAAATGCTCAAAGGACTTATGGAAAAGAGCATTGAGTTCTACGACCGCCGCGAAAGCGCCATCAACGAAGCGGGCTTCGATATGCGCGAGGTGGAAAGAACGATATTGCTTACGAGCGTTGACAGAAGATGGATGGATCACATCGACGCGATGGATCAGCTTAGAGAAGGTATCGGCCTTCGCGCATACGGACACCGTTCGCCCATTGTGGAATATCAGCACGAGGGCTACGATATGTTCGAGGAGATGGTTCGCCTGATTCAGGAGGATACGCTGAGAAGGCTGTATATGTCAATCATCACGCGTCCGCCCGAGCGCAAGGAAGTCGCCAAGAACATCGTAGTCAACCGCGATACGTCGGTTGCCAAGCAGCCGGTCAAGAGCGATAAAAAAGTAGGCAGAAACGATCCCTGCCCGTGCGGCAGCGGAAAGAAATATAAAGAATGCTGCGGAAGAAATGCGTAATACTGGGATATGCGTTTGAAGGGTGAGGGAAAATATGTACGAATCGGAAGTCTTTCGTCAGGAAATAACGAGCCTCAAGGCCATGCTTGAGGAAACCGGGCAGTCGCTGAATATCGAGCACCTGAAGGAGCAGCTGATCGAGTATCAGGAGGATATGGCGTCTCCCGGCTTCTGGGACGATATCGAGCGCGCGCAGAAGATCAATCAGCGCGCAAGCAGCTGCGAAAACCGCATCAATCACTATAAATCGCTGGTTTCAAGGCTTGATGATGTAGATGTAATGATGGAGCTTGCCGAGGAAGAAGGCGGGGACGATATGTCCGAGGAGATTTCCTCGGAGATCAAGGCGCTGAGGGAAGAGCTTGAAGCGCTGAAGCTCACCACCCTTCTGACCGGCGAATACGACGGCTGCGACTGCATACTTTCCCTGCACGCGGGCGCGGGCGGAACCGAGGCGCAGGACTGGACGAGCATGCTGTACCGCATGTATGCGCGTTTCGGCGAGCGCATGGGCTTTACCGTGAAGGAGCTTGACTTTTTGGAAGGCGATGAAGCGGGCGTAAAGAGCGTTACGTGGGAAGTTTCCGGCGAATACGCATACGGCTTTATGAAGAGCGAAAGAGGCGTTCACAGACTCGTTCGAATTTCGCCCTTTGATGCGGCGGCCAGAAGGCATACGTCCTTTGCCTCGCTTGACGTTGCGCCTGTCATCGAAGGCGACGATACTATTGTAATCGATAACGATGATCTTCGAATTGATACCTATCGTTCCTCCGGCAAGGGCGGTCAGCATGTTAACCGTACCGACTCCGCCGTCCGAATTACGCACCTTCCCACCGGCATCGTCGTTCAGTGCCAGAACGAAAGAAGCCAGCTGCAGAACAAGGAAACGTGCTTCAGGATGTTAAGAGCCCGCCTTGCTGAGCTTCAGGAACAGAAGCGGCAGGAGCTGATGGGCGAGGTAAAGGGCGAGCTTAAGAAGATTGAGTGGGGTAGCCAGATTCGCTCCTACGTCTTCCAGCCCTATACCATGGTCAAGGATCACAGAACCGGATATGAGATGGGCAATATCGATGATGTAATGGACGGCGACCTTGAGGGCTTTGTCACGGCATACCTTCAGAAGCTGTAAGAAAAAAATGAAATGCTCGCGCGCATCGGATGAGTATTCGGCGATTGTCGCGCGATGCTTTATTCCTTCAAAACGGGGGATGGAATGAAAGGATACGCATATGCCGCCTGCGCGATGATGGTCGTGTGGTCGCTTTTGATGGCGCTGTTTTCCGTGGGTCTTAACGATGAGATTTACGATGCGGTTCAAAGAAGGATAGGCGTAAATGAGATTACAACGGGGCTTGACGAACAGCAGCGCATGACCATGAACCGTCAAATCGCCATGTATCTTGCGGGCAGGACGAATGAAATTGATAACCTAAGCGAACGCGCGAAAATTCATATGCAGGATGTAAAAGGGCTGCTCTCGTCGGCGAGAATAGCGCTGTATGCTTCTGCGGGTGCGATGATTGTGTTTGGCATTATCGGCATGAAACGAGCCAAAGCACACATGAAGCGGGCGTTTTTCGTGTGTACGGGCGCGTATGTTTTGATTGCGGGGCTGATAGCGGCTGCTTCGGCTGTTGACTTTTCGGGCATTTTTACCCTGTTTCACGAAATGCTTTTTACAAATGATCTCTGGCTTTTGAATCCGAACGAGGATGCGCTGATCCGCATTCTTCCGGAAAAATTCTTTATCGTAATGGCTGTGATTATCGCGCTTGCTGCGCTGGCTCACTGCCTGTTTACGGGCGCGCTGATCTGGGGCGTTAACCGACTGATGGGGAGACTGAAAAAAGATGAGTTATTATGAAAGCGCATTACGCAAAGCACAGGCGCTTTGTCAGAAAGGACACGCGCGGATACTGGCTGTGGAGTCGTCCTGCGATGAGACGGCGATTGCGATTGTGGAGGACGGAAGAAGGGTTCTCGCCAATGAAATCGCTTCGCAGGTGGACACGCACGCGCTGTACGGCGGCGTAGTTCCGGAGATTGCGTCCCGAATGCATGTGGAAGCGCTGGATCCGCTTCTCGACAGGGCGCTTGATAAAAGCGGTCTTACGCTTAAGGATATCGACGCCGTGGCGGTTACGTTCGGCCCGGGGCTTGTGGGCGCGCTCCTTACCGGCGTCAGCTGGGGAAAGGCGCTTGCCTATGCGATGGGCGCGCCGCTGATCGGCGTAAACCACATTGAAGGGCATGTGAGCGCGAATTTTGTGGCGCATCCGGAACTGGAGCCGCCGTTTGTGTGCCTTGTGGCCTCCGGCGGACACAGCCATATCGTTCGCGTTGACCGGTACGGCGAATACACCATGATCGGAAAAACGGTGGATGATGCGGCGGGCGAAGCCTTTGACAAGGTTGCAAGGGTGCTGAATATTCCGTATCCCGGCGGGCCGCTTCTTGATAAAATGAGCGAGGAAGCGGATGAAAACGCATACAAATTCCCGCGTGCGCATACGCCGGGGAAATATGACTTTTCATTCAGCGGATTGAAGACAGCTGTGATCAATCAGGCGCATACGCTCAGGCAAAAGGGCGAAGAAATCCGAAGCGCCGACTGGGCGGCTTCCTTTCGAAAGGCCGTCGTGGACGCGCTTGTGGATAAAACGATGCTTGCGTGCCGGGATACCGGCGCAAAGACAGTGGCGCTTGCAGGCGGCGTAGCGTCCAACCGTAAATTAAGACGCGAGATTCAAAGAAGAGGCGGGGAAGCGGGGCTGCGCGTATTCATGCCGCCGGCAAGCCTTTGCACGGACAACGCCGTCATGATCGCGTCAGCAGCGTTTTACAGGCTGATGAAGGGCGAAATCGCGGAATTAACCCTGAACGCCCAGCCGTCGGTGCGGCTGATTGAGAACTGACGGAGCATAAATTGGAATACCGATGCTGAAGAGGGCTGCTGCGAAGACGGCGGTTCTCTTTTTTGTGTGAAAAGTTCTTTATTGAGCGATACCGGAGGGCTGTCAAAAAATGCTGAATTTGTCGGCTGACAGGCCGCTTGGGCGCTGTTGAAAAAAACGTATAAGGGTCAATTCTTTCGGATCACAAGCCTTTTGACGCTTTTCTCAAGAAGGGAGGGCGAGCAAGCGAGCGGCGGAGGGATGGGGCGCTGACGGTTTGTTTGATGCTCAAAAGAAATCTGCGATCAAACACTTCGGAATTCATTGGATAAAAAAAATGCACCGCCGTTCATGTAACGGCATTCGGGAGTGCTTTCGCTCAACGCTTTTCCGAAACCGACCGCTGTTCTGTGTATAATATGCATAGGCTTCATACATCCGTCATTTGATACCGAAGTCGGTTGCGGGCAAAAAGAAAAACGGGAAAATGTGTCGGATCTGACTGAAAAAATCCGGGAATTCAAAGAACGCTGTAATAAATTTGTAATATTTATGACAAATTTATTAGTTGTGGATAAAATTGCTGACCTTGTGGATAACTTGTACACATGTGCATGATTTATCCACAATTCTGTGGAAAACATGGGTGAATTCCGGGATAACCGGCGCGAAATCGAGGATAAACCTGTGGATAATGTGGATGGCTCCGGTGGATAAATTCGGAGGGTATTTTGCATAAGAATATGGAATTACAAGCAAATCTTTCAAATGTGATATTTTTATTGAATTTGTGACAAAACGCCTGATATCTGGTATACTAATGACAATGAGAATGGATTAATGGGAGGTATGCGCTTATGGATCAGAAGAAATACTATCTCGGTTTTGACTTCGGCGCGTCGAGCGGACGCGCCATACTGGGTATCCTGGAAACGGATCCTCAGGACGGCAAAAAGAAACTGGCGCTTGAAGAAGTATACCGCTTTGCAAATGAAGCGGTGAGAACGGGCGATGTGCTCGCGTGGGAGATGGAGAGGCTGTTCGGCGAAATGAAGACCGCCATCGGCATGATCGCAGAGCGCGGCATTCATATCGAGAGCATCGGAATCGATACGTGGGGCGTTGACTTCGGCATCGTAGGGCCCGACGGTAACGTCGTATTCCGCCCGGTTTCCTACCGCGACGACCGCACGATCGGCATGATGGAGGAAGCGTTCAAAATCATGCCCAAGACGGAGATTTTCAAGCACACGGGTCTTGCGTTTCTGCAGTTCAACACCCTGTATCAGCTCATCGCCATGAAGAAAAATCCCGAAACGGCGAAATATATAACGGAAGAAAACACGCTGCTTTTCATGCCCGACCTTTTTGCGTGGTATCTTACCGGAAAGTGCGGAACCGAATACACCATTGCCTCCACCAGCCAGATGATCGATCCTTCCGTCCGCACCTGGTCCAAGGAGATTCTTTCCGCCTTCGGCATTCCTGAGGGACTCTTTGCGCCGATTCAGCAGCCCGGCGAAATCCGCGGCTATCTGAAAAAGGAAATCTGCCCCGCGATTGATTACGATGTACCCGTCGTCGCGGTCGCATCCCACGACACCGCATCGGCCGTCGCAGCTGTTCCCGCACGAAAGGGCGAAAGCTTTGCCTATCTTTCCAGCGGCACCTGGTCGCTTCTTGGCGTGGAAACGCCCACGCCCGTATGCACCGAGGGCGTTATGAACGCCAACTTCTCCAACGAGGGCGGCCTTAACGGCACTACGCGTCTTCTCAAGAACATCATGGGTCTTTGGATCATCCAGGAATGCCGCAAGCAGTTTAACAAGGAGCGCGAAAAGGAAGGCCTTGAAAAGCTCAGCTTTGCAGACATTGTAAAGGAAGTAGAGAAGGCCGAAAAGACCACCGACGCCGTAATTGACGTAGACGACAACGCGTTCTTTGCGCCCGACGGCATGGCCGATCGTGTAGAAGCGTATGTAAAGAAGATCTACGGAACCGAAATCGACAAAAGGGATCGCGTAGGCCTGATTGCAGATATCGTATACCGCGGACTCGCCGTAAAATACCGCTGGGGCATTAAGACGCTGGAGGAGATCAACGGTTTCAATATCGACGCTTTGTATATCGTAGGCGGCGGCGGAAAGAACGAGCTTCTCAACGAGTACACCGCTTCCGCGCTCAAGCGCCCGGTCAGAATCGGTGCTTCCGAAGGCACGGTCATTGGAAATCTGCTCGTTCAGGCGATGGCGACCAAGGATGTTGAGGACATCTGGGAGCTTCGCAGAATCGTAGCCGATTCCTTCGGCAGCAAGACCTACGATTTCGATCCCGCCGGAAACGAAAAGTGGGATCAGGCGTACGAAAAGCTTGAAAAGCTGATTGGAGAATAAGGAATATGAACACACGCGCGGCGGACAGATTTCCTCACGGACAAATGCCGGGATCCCTGGAGCTTGCATTTGTGGGCGACAGCGTATATGATCTGTATGTTCGGACCATGATCACTGCAACCGGCGGAAAAATCCGGGATCTTCATAAAAAGGCGGTAACGCTCGTAAACGCGCATGCGCAGTCCGAGGCGCTTATCAGGATAGAAGACGAGCTTACGGAGGAAGAAGAGGCGATTGTCCGCCGCGCGAGAAACACCAGGCAGTCGCCGCCCAAGAATGCCGATGCGTCGGAGTATCACAGGGCGACGGCGCTGGAGGCGCTGCTTGGATATCTGTATCTGACGGAGCAAAGGGAAAGACTGGAATTTTTTCTTAAGCGACTCACGGACATAGGGGGATAATCGTTATTTATGGCATACGACCGCTTTAACGACAAACACGAAAACGCGGGATATCATGGAAACCACAGCGGAAAGCGCGTAGAGGGCAGAAAGAGTTCCGATTGGACGGGCAGCTCGCAGAGGGATTACGGCGCAAGGGAAGGCGCGGAGGAAAACGCGTACAAGGATCCGAAAAAGCGCCACGAGGCGAGATTTATAAAAAGAGATGTGCCGGATGAAATTCCCGAAAACATGCTTGTCGGCAGAAATCCCATCCGCGAGGCGCTTAAAGCCGCCCGGCCGATGGAAAAGCTGCTGGTAATGAAGGGGGATCTTTCCTCCAGCGCCAGAGAGATCGTCCGCATGGCGAAGGATCAGGGCGTGGTGGTTCAGGAGGTTGAGAAGGCGCGCCTGGACAGCGTATATCCGAATCATCAGGGTCTGCTTGCCTATATGTCGAGCGCGTCGTATTCCACGATGGACGAAATCTTTCGGCACATCGAAGAAAATGGCGAGGATGCGTTTCTGATCATTCTTGACGGGATCACCGATCCTCACAATCTGGGCGCGATTATCAGAAGCGCCGAATGTGCGGGCGCGCACGGCGTGATCGTATCCGAAAGGCGTTCTGCGGGACTGAATCCCGCGTGCGTAAAGGCGGCGGCAGGCGCAGTTGAGTATATGCGCGTTGCGCGGGTCACCAATATCAGCCGCGCGATTGAAGAAATCAAGGAGCGCGGAATTTGGGTGTATGCGGCGGATATGGACGGGGAAAACGTAAACGATATGAATCTCACCGGTCCCATTGCCATTGTGATCGGCGCAGAGGGCGAGGGTGTGAGCCAGCTGGTCAGAAAGACGTGCGACGGCGCCGTGTCGATTCCCTTAAAGGGACATATCAATTCTCTGAACGCATCTGTAGCCGCCGGCATTATCATGTTCAGGATTTCCGCCGCAAGGTGATAAAAAGCGGGATGGGTGAGAGAACGAAATATCGACGTACGGAGGAGAAGCATGTATCAGCGGTATGAGAATCTGACCGATGAAGAGGTTGTGAAGGCAGCACAGGCGCGGGATGATTACGCCATAGAATTCCTTCTCAATAAATATAAGAATTTCGTCCGCTCAAAGGCAAGAAGCTATTTCCTGATCGGCGCGGATCACGAGGACATCGTTCAGGAAGGGATGATCGGGCTGTACAAGGCCATCCGCGATTTCAGGGAGGACAGACTTTCATCCTTCCGCGCGTTTGCGGAACTGTGCATAACGCGCCAGATCATAACCGCCATTAAGACCGCGACGAGACAGAAGCACATACCGCTGAACAGCTATGTATCCTTGGACAAGCCCATCTATGATGAAAAAAGCGAAAGGACGCTCATGGACGTAATCACCGAGGATACGCTTTCAAACCCCGAATCCATGATGATTTCCAAAGAGGATCTTTCCGTAATCGAGGAAAAAATCGGCGCGATGCTCTCTGATCTTGAAAAGGATGTGCTTTTAAAGTATATGGAGGGCAAGAGCTACCAGGAGATCAGCGAGGAGCTCGACAGGCATGTAAAGAGCATCGACAATGCGCTTCAGCGGGTAAAACGCAAGCTCCAGAAATATTTGGAGGCAAAATAGGCAAGTTCTTTAGAAAATAACACATATTTGACGCAAGACAACGCACAATAACAGTTGACAAATGTTGCATGCTTTAGTAGAATAAGTTTCGATTGGACGTGGGTATGCGGGTGTAGCTCAATGGCAGAGCTCCAGCTTCCCAAGCTGATCACGTGGGTTCGATTCCCATCACCCGCTCCACAAAAAACGTATCATTACTTCATTGGGAGGACTGACTAGCAATGGGCAAGGCAAAATTTGAGCGCAATAAGCCGCACGTAAACATCGGAACGATCGGTCACGT
>JAFQKQ010000054.1 GCA_017396845.1 Clostridia bacterium | reverse complement strand
TATCTCTCAATTGGTGTCTTTGTATGAAGAAGCGCTTTCTGTTGACAAGGTTGACGGGTTGATTATTGGCACTCGACCTGATTGTACCGCCCTTTACGTTAAAGGAGAAGCGGTTGTTCTTGTAGCCGCGCGCCTTTGCGTCGGCGGTGGAGGCGAACACATCGCGGATGAGATCGAAAAGCCCGGTGTAGGTGGCGGGGTTGGAGCGCGGCGTTCTGCCGATGGGCGACTGGTCGATGGCGATGATTTTGTCCAGCTGCTCAACGCCGTAAATCGCGTCGTGCGCGGCGGGCTTTTCCTTGGAACGGTTGAGGGTTCTGGAAAGCGATTTATACAGAATCTCGTTGATGAGAGAGGATTTTCCGCTGCCGGAAAGCCCCGTTACGCACGTGACCACGCCGAGGGGAATTTCCGCATCGATGCCGCGCAGGTTGTTGGCCCGCGCGTTTTTGATCGTAAGGCGGCCGGTCGGCGTTCTGCGCACATCCGGGATGGGCACGCGCCGCGCGCCGGAAAGATACTGCCCCGTGATGGACGCGGGATCGTTCATGACCTCTTCGGGCGTGCCCTGGGAAACCACATAACCGCCCTCCGTGCCCGCGCCGGGACCGATATCCACAATATAATCGCTGGCAAGCATGGTTTCCTCGTCGTGCTCAACCACAATCAGTGTGTTTCCGAGATCCCTTAATCGCTGAAGCGTGTTGATCAGCTTCCGGTTGTCATGCTGGTGAAGACCGATGGACGGCTCGTCCAGAATGTACAAAACGCCCATCAGGCTCGAACCGATCTGCGTGGCCAGGCGGATTCTTTGCGCTTCGCCGCCGGAAAGCGTGCCCGCGCTTCTGGACAGGGTAAGATAGTCAAGACCCACGTTTTTGAGGAAGCCGAGGCGCGAATTGATCTCCTTCAGAATCTGTCGCGCGATCATTCTTTCCTTTTCGGAAAGATGCACATTCTCAAAAAACTTCAGGCTGTCGCGGATGGACATATCGCTGACTTCCGCGATGTTTTTATCGTCCACGGTAACGGCCAGCGCTTCCTTTTTCAGCCTTTTTCCGCCACATTCCGGGCAGGGCGTGTTGGACATGTAGCTTTCGTACATCTCCTTCATGCTGTCGCTGGTGGTTTCGCGGTATCTTCTTTCAAGATTGGTGACAATGCCTTCAAAGGGCGCGGTGAAGCTGCTTTTTCTGCCGTCGCGCTCGTAGGAAACGGTCATTTTCTCACTGCCCGTGCCGTACAGAATTTTATTGAGCGCGTCTTCGGGAAGATCCTTCACCGGCGCGTCCAGCGAAAAGTCATAGTGCTTTGCAAGCGCCTCCAGATACATTCTGGCCATGCTGCCGCCGTCGGTCGCGCTGTCCCAGCCGGTTACGGAAATCGCGCCTTCGTTCAGGCTCTTGGTATCGTCCGGGATGATGTTGGCGGGGTCGATTTTCAGAAGCATGCCAAGCCCGGAGCAGGTGGGGCATGCGCCGTAGGGATTGTTGAAGGAGAACATGCGGGGCGTGAGCTCTTCCACCGATACGCCGCAGTCCGGGCAGGCATAGTTTGCCGAAAACAGATAATCCTCGCCGCCGATTACGCTGATGACCGCGAGATTGTCGCCCAGCTTCATCGCGGTTTCGATGGAATCGGTCAGTCTTCCCTGAATGTCGTCTCTGACAATCAGGCGGTCGATCACGATTTCGATGGTGTGCTTCTGGTTTTTGTTGAGGGACGGCGGGTCGCTGAGCTCGTAAATCTCGCCGTCGATGCGCGCGCGGACATCGCCATTTTTCGCCATATCCTCAAGAAGCTTCACCTATTCGCCCTTTCTTCCGCGAACAGCCGGCGCAAGCACCATGATGCGGCTTCGTTCCGGAAGCTCCAGCACCTGATCTACGATCTGATCGATGGTCTGCTGGCGGATTACCTTCCCGCATTTCGGACAATGCGGCGTGCCCGCGCGGGCGTAGAGAAGGCGCAGGTAATCGTGAATTTCCGTTACCGTGCCCACGGTGGAGCGGGGGTTTTTGCTGGTGGTTTTCTGGTCGATGGAGATGGCGGGGGAAAGACCGTCGATGGAATCGATGTCGGGCTTATCCATCTGCCCAAGAAACTGGCGGGCATAGCTTGAGAGCGATTCCACATACCGCCTCTGACCCTCCGCGTAAATGGTATCAAACGCAAGCGATGATTTGCCGCTTCCGGAAAGCCCCGTCATCACGATCATTTTATCGCGCGGCAGTGAAATATCTATATTTTTCAGATTGTGAACGCGAACGCCCTTGATATCAATGGTGTTGTTCATGGGTATACTGTCCTTTCATGTGGCTGCGGGTTTTTTCGCATACATATTATAGCACATTTATTCCCGTACAAAAACAGAAGGGAAAAACTTAAACATATGTTCGATTATCAGCACTCCCGGGCGATAAAAACGGAATGACGGGCGGATTCAGACTTTACATTCGTTTCCAAAACACTTATAATATACTCAATTGAAATGATGCGTACGAAAGGACGGTTCATCATGCCGAAGAAGCTCGTTTCCCTTATGCTTGCGATCACCCTTCTGACTGCGTGTCTCTTTACGGCGTCCGCGGCGGTTCTTACCAAAAAGGAGCGGTACGACAGCGCGGTAGCGGAGCTGACCGCTTATCTGAACGACGAATACGACGTTGACCTGAATGCGGTCTACACAACGTTTGCCGGGCTCGGCGCATACGAGCACAGCGTGAGCTTCATGCTGTATATAAAGGTACTGATCGGTATCGAAAGCGGCGATTACAGCTATGTGAAAAGCTCCGTTGCCATGATGCGCCGAAATCCCGGATTTGAGGAATATCTGGCGGAAAACGAGGTTTTCGGAAGCATAGACGCGCTTGAAAACTACGCAAACGGCAGAAAAGCGGAGCT
>JAFQKQ010000053.1 GCA_017396845.1 Clostridia bacterium | reverse complement strand
GGGCTCTTCAGGTGCCGGGTGGTGAAGTAGTGATCGTTTTCCGGATCATAGTACTTGCCCAGCGAGATGCCGCAGCACTTGCTGTTGCTGATCTCGCAGTCCTCAATGATCCAGCCGCGGCTCCAGTGCGGGCCGACCATGCCGTCCTGGAAAGCAGCCGGCGGCGCCCATGTGGTTGCAGCCTTCTCGACTTTGAATCCGCTCAGGGTGATGTATCCTCTGCCCGTTTCTTCGGGGAAAAAGCAGCGGCGGCGGACATTGATTTCCGTCTTCTGCGTATTGGGATCGATCTGCTGGAAGTTGGCATATATGCGCGTCTTGCCGTCTTCCTGTACGGCGAACCACTTGTATACGGAGTATTCCGGCTCCCAGGAAGGCGTATAGACTTTGCCCGCAATGCACTCCTCAAGCGATTCGGCCTCGTAGAGCATGCGGTCATTCAGGTATACCGCGCCGGCATGACGTACGGACGGCGCAAAGTACCAGTCGCCGAATACCTCGGTGGTATAGGGGTTGTAATTGCCGAAGACGCCGTTGTTTACGCTCAGCGTCCATAGGCCGTTATCAAGGCGCTGCCATCCTGTGACGATTTCAGCGCCCGTGATTAAGGCGCCGAGCGGCACTTCGCTGTGGTAAACGATGCGTGCTTCTTCTGTGCCGCCGTTTTTCGGGCTGACATATTCGCGGTATACGCCGGGCGCAACGATGACCTCGTCGCCGGGGCATGCCAGTGCGGCGGCTTCGCCAATGCTTCTGAAGGGGCGTGCCTTGCTGCCGTCGCCTTCGCGCGGAGCGAGCTGATTGACGTAATAGATCATAAGAATCCTCCTTTACGCTGGCAGAGTCTGCGCATAATTCGTATACAGGGCGGTTTATTCTGACGGACATGTTTTGCCGTGAATCTATAGGGAGATATTCGTCCGAAACGCACTGAAACCTGCCGCTGGAGGGTATGAATGTGCTTTTTATTCTGTATTATTTGTGGAGGTGAGCCAAATGAAATGTTCGGGAAATGGGATCAGCGATTACCGTAAAAGCCCTTTTTGCTGAGAAACCGCCATTTCTTGTACATATCCAGATACCCAAATTATAAAGCCATACATCGCAATCGTGGAAGGCCTCAAGCCTCCGGCGACAACCTTGAGCGGAAGCCAGACCTGCTCTGCGAAATGGCGAAATGTTTCTTCTTCGGGGATGACTTCTTCCATGGGCGGCGGTTCTGCGGCGGCTGGAGGCACGGTGAAGGCTCCTTGTTCAGTAGGGGGAATGCCGCCTTTAATCTGCTGTTCCTACCGATAGGATTCTGTCTCTGCCAATCGTTTTTCTTTCGCTGCCGTCAGTCCTTCTGGTGGTTTCCATGTAGTTGTTTCAGAAATCCGTTTGCCGCTGGCATCCTTCCCGACTAATGTTCGGAATCTGTAAGCCCGCTTTCCGTCTTTAGTATCCCGAATTTCGATGCTTGCCATGGTCTGAAAAAACCCCTTTCTGCAAGGCTTTTTCAGGG
>JAFQKQ010000052.1 GCA_017396845.1 Clostridia bacterium | reverse complement strand
GTGCTCCTGTCTTTGATTTACGGGAATATGCAGGCATACGCCGTCCGCAATCAATTCCTTCTGAAGCAAGCGCACATCAAGCGCGCCCGAATCCTGCAGCCCGGACCGGATGCACATCGCCGCGGCCGTGCCTGCTGCCTGCCCCGTCTGCATGCATGTTCCGATAATGCGCGTAGAGGCATGGGCAACGTGATCGGCGCTTATGCACCTTCCGGCGACAAACTCGCAGTTTACTTCAGAAACAATAGGAAGCTCAATTGTCCGATTCACAGTTTTTCTTCCTTTCAAAACTCTCACTGTATGCCGGCAAACGAAATCGTCCCGTAAGCCGCTGAAGGCTTTTGACGCCGATACATCCAACCGAACACAATATTACACCCCTTTCTGCATTCGATCAATAGATAGTTCATCAGCACACAGGCCATGATGAACTCTTCCTCTGAAGCATGTTCCAAGATGCGGAAAATCCAGCCCCTATAATTGTTTGCAGTCGCCCGGAAAAGCTCACTTCACCAAAGCAGTATTCCCGCATGCTCTTTAAGCAAAATTGCAAGCGCCTTTCCAGGCTTAGGAAAAGGCGCTTGTTTTTTTCAGATATTCTCCAGAAATCTTTCAAAAAGGAATTTTTCCTGTTCGGAGAGTACGTGTTTTTCAGGACACGGCGCGTCCTTAAAGACCATGCGGTCGAGGTCTGTATCAGAGAAGGTTTTCCATTCGGGAAGCTTGTCTCCGTGGAGGTCTGTGCCGTTGGGATTGCCGGTTTTAATGAAATTGGCCCAGTAATCGCACATGGAACGGGCGAGGTCGTAGTGCTTGCCCTTGAAAGGCCGCCAGCATTTGGCGAGAGTTTCAAAGAAGAACCAGAGATCCACAGAGTGGAAGGTGCCGGGATTGTCCCAGCCGGGAATTTCCGCATCAAACATATAGGCGTACAGCGGCTGATTCACGCCCTTTTTCCGGTTGACGCCGGCGGCGGCGAGAACCGCAAAGAAGATGGAATGAAGCGCGGACTCGCGGGCGATGCTTTCCTCTGTTGCGGGACGGGTGTAGAAGGAAAGGAACGTTTCGGCATGCTCCCCGAACTGCTTTTTCGCAAACTCTGTAAGTTCTTCCTCCGTTTTCGCGGGCGGGAAAGAGAAAAACTCGTTGCTTGTTTCGCCTATCAGGAGCGGACAGAGGATTCTGTCGGTATTGAAAACCCATTCGTTGCTCGGGTATTTGCTGAAAACGCCGTCCACCGCCTCGCTCCAGCAGCCCCACGGCCATTCGAGCGACTTGTTTTCGACGGTTCTCGCATCAAGCGCTCGGGCTTCCTCCAGCGTTTTTACGCCCAGCGCTTCAAAAAAGCGTTCGCCCTGCTTTTCCGCTTCCTCCAGCGTTCTCGGCGCAAGGCCGAATTTCATACCGAAGGGATTTAAAAACGCGCCGCTCTGGATGATGGCTCTTTGGAAAAGCCCTTCGTTTTCCTTATTGGTCAATTGCGCGCTTACGCTCATGCCGCCGGCGGACTGCCCGCCGATGGTGATGTTATTCGGGTCGCCGCCGAAGGCTTCGATGTTGCGTTTTACCCAGCGGGTGGCGCACTGCTGATCCAGAAAGCCGAAATTCGCGGGCGCGTCCGGGCTTTCCTTCGTGATTTCGGGATGGCAGAGAAAGCCGAAGCAGTTGAGACGGTATCCGACCGTTACGACGACAATGCCTCTTCGTGCGATTCTTTCGCCGTCAAACTCCATTTCCGTGGTGTTGCCCACCTGAAGTCCGCCGCCGAAATACCATACGTATACGGGCATGTTCTTTCTGCCGTCCGCAGGCGCCCAGATATTCAGGTACAGGCAGTCCTCGCTCATGGGAAGAGTCGCGTCCACCGCCCATTCGCGGGCGTAGATATCCTTCATCGGGTCGCCCGCGCAGTTGGCCTGCATGGCGATGGGCCCGAAGTCGGCGCAGAACAATTCGCCTTCCCAGTCGGGACAGGGCTGCGGCGCGCGCCAGCGATTTTTTCCGATGGGCTTGTCGGCAAACGGAATGCCCTTATAGCTCGTAATTCGCGGATCGGCGGCAGGCAAACCGCGTACCCATCCGTTTTCTGTCTTCACTTTACGAATCACAAAAACAACCCCTTTCATGCATTCGCGCGGGAAAATTTGTATTTCCGCAGATTTTTTGTCCATAAACAGTTATCGGGAAAAGTCCGCCGCCGCATCTTCATTGGCGGCATCGTCCCTTTCCCGAAACCGAACGCACGAACCGGTTTCCCGGCCGATTTTTTGTTTATCCCTTTACGCCGCCCAGCACCATGCCGGTAACAAAGTATCTTTTCAGGAACGGATATACCACCAGAATCGGCAGCGCGGATACAACGGTAATCGCGCAGCGGATGGTAACCGGCGTTGTCTGCGTGGTGTTCTTCAGCTGATCCGCCGTCGCCTGCGCGGAGTTCGCGCTCTGCTGGGTTGTGGCAAGCTTCATCTTCAGATAGTACTGCAGCGAATAAAGATCCTTCTTGCTGCCGTTGTACAGGAAGGTATCAAACCACTGGTTCCAGCTGCCGACCGCTACAAACAGCGCAACCGTAGCCAGTACGGGCGTACACAGCGGGAAAATGATCTGCCAGAAAATACGGATATCGCCCGCGCCGTCAATGCGCGCAGATTCGGCCAGCGCTTCGGGAAGACCGACGATATAGGTTCTGATAACGATCATGTTGAAGCAGGAGAACATGGTGGGAACAATGTACACCCAAAAGCTTCTGGCAAGATTGAGCGTTTTGGAAATGAGCAGGTAGTTCGGAATCAGACCCGCATTAACATACATGGTAAGCACCATGATCATGGTAATGGGCTTTCTGAGAACATATTCCTTTCTCGAAAGCGCAAATGCCAGCATTGAAGTGAAAAACAGATTCAGAAGCGTTGTGATTACCGTTCTTGAAACCGAAATGAAGAACGAGCTGTAAATCAGATCATCGTTCAGAAGCGCTCTGTAAGCTTCAAGACTGAACACTCGCGGCCAGAGATGGATACCGCCGCGAAGCGCATCGGTACCGTCGTTAAAGGAGATGGCTACGGTATTGATAACAGGATACAGCGTAATAAACATGATCAGACAAAGAATGATTGTATTCACAACCGGGAAAACAATATCCTTTTTTCTGCCTTTTTTCGCCTTTATCATTGCCACAGTTCTCCCTCCTCTCAAATCAGCGTCTCTTCGTCCAGCTTGCGGGCAATAAAGTTGGCGCCGAAGAGCAGCAGAATCGCGACAACGCTCTTGAACATACCGGCTGCGATTGCTCGGCCGTATTCATTGTTGCCGATGCCATATTCAAGAACAAAAACATCGATTGTACGGGAATGGTGAACTACCTGAGAGTTCTCCATCAGGTACTGAATCTCAAAGCCTGCTTCAAGCAGATGGCCGATATTCATGATCAGAAGCACCACAAAGGTGGACTTGATGCCGGGAAGGGTAACGTGAAGAATTCTTCCGAAACGGCCGGCGCCGTCGATAGACGCCGCTTCATAGAGCGTGGGATCGATGGACGTCATCGTGGAAATGTAGATAATGGAGTTCCAGCCGACTTCCTTCCATACGTTGATAAAGCCGACCAGCCACCAGAACAGCTTTTCCTCGCCCAAGAAGAAAATGGGATCATCGACAATTCCGACATTGAGCAGAAAATGATTGATGGGGCCTGTGCTGGAAAAGATATTCTGCGCCATACCTACTACGATAACCATACTCAAAAAGTGCGGAAGGTAGGTAACGGTCTGAACCGTGCGCTTGAAAAGACGTATTCTGACTTCATTCAAAAGAATTGCCAGCAGAATAGAGGATACGGTGCCGAGAACCAGATTGATCAGGCTCATGGCCAGCGTATTTCGTATACTTTCAATAAAGTCGGGCTCATTAAAAAGCCAGATAAAGTTGTAAAGACCCTTCCATTCACTGCCAAAGGGGCCAAGCTTCGGCTCATACTTCTCGAATGCAGCAATCCAGCCCCAAAGAGGCGCATAATTGAACAAAAGCACATAAAGAAGCATGGGAACAGACATGAGCATAAGCTGCTTCTGTTTGAAAAGGGTTTTCAGAAATTTTCTGATTCTCGCGCCCAAGGGCATCATATTATCGGATATTGCTCCGTTCACAATAGTATCCCCCTTTCAAAAAAACATGGGGAGAGATACAGTCTCTCCCCATGTCAGAAAGAATTGCTTACTTGGTTGCCTGCTCAACGAGCTTGAGAACTTCAGCCTGCATGAACTCGGTGTAGATCTCGGCATAGGGAGTGATTTCGGCTACGAAAGCTTCCCAGTTGGCGTCGAGCTCTGCGCTGTCAGCGCTCATGATGATCTTGGGCAGCCATTCATCCTGGATAGCAAGGTACTTGTCGTAGTCATCCTGGATGGGGCTCTTGTCAATCTGCCAGGCTTCGCCGTAAGGAGCGAGCTCGCAGGGAGGATTGAAGAACTGAGCGGGGGTCTTCTTGCCGTAGGCAGCGAGGAAGGCCTTGTCATAGTCGCTCATGAGGTTGAAGTAGTTTTCGGGCTGGTCGCTGTGCGCCCATGCGTTGCCGTCATCCTGAGTGCCCTGCTTCTTGGGAGCGGATTCCCAAATGGTCAGAGCGGCGTTGGCCATCTTCCATGCGGCGTCGGAGCGGTTGTTGTACTGTTCGGTGGTCATCAGCATGCGGCCGTCTTCTACATAGTAGTCCTCGTCCTCGATGCCCCACTGGAGAAGCTTCTGCCATTCGTCGGACAGGAGAGCCTCAAACAGAGCGATCATGCGCTCGGGGTATTCGCACTTTACAGAGATACCGAAGCCGCGGTCCTTGTTGGGAACTGCGCCGTTCAGGTACTGTTCTTCGATGATTGCGCCGTCAACATACTCGGGATCGTATACCAGCGGG
>JAFQKQ010000006.1 GCA_017396845.1 Clostridia bacterium | reverse complement strand
GCGTTGTGGAAGACAACTCCTTCGGCACGCACGAATTCTTTGAACTTTGCCGTCAGGTCGGCTGTGAGCCCTACGTAAACGGCAATGTCGGCAGCGGTTCCGTTCAGGAGATGGCCGAGTGGATTGAATACATGACCAGCGGCGACATTTCCCCCATGGCTAACCTGCGTCGCAAAAACGGCAAGGATGAGCCGTGGAAGCTTAAGTATTTCGCCGTCGGCAACGAAAACTGGGGCTGCGGCGGCAATATGAGAAGCGAATACTACGCCGACCTTTACAGAAGGTATGCAACCTACATCCGTAATTTCAGCGGAAACAGCGTATATAAAATCGCCTGCGGTCCCGGCTGCTCCGTCGGCGGCCCGAACTACGAATGGACGGAAACCCTTATGAAGAACGCCGCCCATCTCATGCATGGTCTCTCCCTTCATTACTACACGCTTCCCACCAACAAATGGGATGATAAAGGAAGCGCAACCGAGTTTACCAAGGAAGAATACTATAACACGCTTGCCAACGCAAATTACATCGAAGAGCTCTGCGAAAAGCACGGCGCGATCATGGACCGCTATGATCCCGAAAAGAAAATCGGTCTGATTGTCGACGAGTGGGGCGCATGGTACAACGTAGAGCCCGGTACAAACCCCGGCTTCCTGTATCAGCAGAGCACAATGAGAGACGCAATGATCGCCGCGCTCACCCTCAATATCTTTAACCGCCATTCCGACCGTGTGCATATGGCCAATATTGCACAGCTGATCAATGTTCTTCAGGCGGTCATTCTGACCGACGGCGCAAAAATACTTTTTACGCCCACATTCCACGTTTTCGATCTTTTCAGCCGCCATCAGGGAGCAACGCTCGTCGAATCCATTCTTCCCAGCGACGGGATTACCGCCGAGAACAAGTTCTCCTTTGAATCCGTAAGCCACAGCGCATCCGTATCCGAAGACGGAAAACTGCACATCACGCTTGCCAACCTTTCCGCCGATTGTGAGAAGGAATTCACCATGCGCCTTGACGGCAGCGAATACAAGCTTGACTGCGCGCGCATCCTGACGGGAGAAATGAACGCTTTTAACGATTTCGATGCGCCCGAAACCGTAAAAATCGTACCTTTTGAGGAAATCACCGTATCTTACGACAGAAACGGCACCGAGTGCGCCTTCGTTCTTCCCAAGGTTTCCGTTCTCTCCCTCACTTTCTCAAAATGATCTACGATTCCTTGCCCGTTCTCTGCCGGAAGTGCCTTGATAAGGAAATTCCCGAAAAGGAGCTTCTTGAATATCTGGACGATTATGTCCGCTCACTTCCGGCGGAAAAACGTGTAGACGAACCTGTGTACAATTTACGCCTTTCAAAATGCGCAGAATGCGGACACAGGCTCGGCTATACATGCACGCTTTGCGGCTGCTATGTTCAGACAAGAGCCGCAAAGAAAAACATGCGCTGTCCCATTCCCGGATATCCTAAATGGACCGAGAACGCGCATGATGAAGGAGACTGACAATTTTGAAACTGCAGCTTACGCCCTATCTCAAATACGCAAAGCCGCCTCTTGAAAAACTGATAAGCGAGCTTTATGAAATCTATCCCTATGCCTCTGTACTTGCACAGGATTCCGTCTCAATGCGCTTAAGCGTTTCAAAAACAGGCACCAACGTTTCCGAAAATCCTTTTCTTACCAAACGCGGATTCG
>JAFQKQ010000051.1 GCA_017396845.1 Clostridia bacterium | reverse complement strand
CAACATTCTCACCATGGTTTCCTGCGTCGCTATTATGATCGCGCTTACCCTCTTCATCAACAAAACAAAGATGGGAAAAGCGATGCGCTGTGTAAGCGAAGACAAGGGCGCGGCCGAGCTTATGGGTATCAACGTAAACCTCACCATCTCCGTTACGTTCGCAATCGGAAGCGCCCTCGCCGCAGTTGCCGGCATACTGCTCTGCGCCTCCAACTACGCTGCCCTTTCTCCCACCACCGGCTCCCTGCCCGGCATCAAAGCCTTCACGGCTGCCGTATTCGGCGGCATCGGCTCCATCCCCGGCGCAATGCTCGGCGGCATTCTGCTCGGTATTATCGAAAACCTCGGCAAAGCCTATGTTTCAAGCGAACTCGCCGACGCATTTGTTTTCGGCGTACTGATTTTAGTTCTGCTTATTAGACCCACCGGTCTTCTCGGCAAGAAGATTCACGAGAAAGTATGAGGAGCAAGCTATGAATCAAAAATACAGGATGATGATTACAAATCTCATCACTTATGCGTTGGTTGTCATTGCATATCTCGGCTGTCAGGCTTTGATCAAGGGCGATAAGATTTCCATGGCGCTTGAAGGACAGCTGGTTCCGATCTGCGTATACATTGTTCTTGCGGTTTCTCTGAACCTTACCGTAGGCGTTTCGGGTGAACTCAGCCTCGGTCACGCCGGTTTCATGTACATCGGCGCAATTTCGGGCATCACCGTTTCCATGTGGCTCAGATACACCATCGATGCATCGCCCGACTTCATCGGCTTCCTTGAATCGATCCATCTCGACCCGAAGCTTTTCCGCATCATCATCTCTCTCATCGTGGGCGGCATCTTCGCCGGTATCGCCGGCTTCCTGATCGGTATTCCTGTTCTGCGTCTTCGCGGCGACTACCTTGCCATTGTTACTCTGGCATTCGGCGAAATCATCCGAAATGTCATGACCTGTCTGTATATTGACGTAAACAAGAAAACCGGCGCGCTGCATTTTGCCTTCAATAACGCCGATCAGCTCTCCAAGGATTTCAAGGCCTTCATCAAAGGCCCGACCGGCATCACCGGCACCAGCCCCAAAACCGCCACCTTTGCCGTCGGCTTCGCGCTTGTGCTCTTCGCGCTTTTCATCGTTCAGAACCTGATCAACAGCCGTACCGGCCGCGCTATCAGAGCTTGCCGCGACAACCGCATTGCTGCCGAGGCCATGGGTCTGAATGTTACCAAGTATAAAATGATTGCCTTCGTCACATCCGCAGTTCTTGCAGGTATGGCGGGCGCGCTGTATGCCGGAAATCTCAATAACGTTGCTCCGAATAAGTTCAACATCGATACCTCCATACTGATTCTTGTATTCGTCGTTCTGGGCGGTCTCGGCAATATTCTCGGCTCCGTCATCTCGGCATCGGTGCTCACTCTGCTGCCCGAGCTTCTCAGAGAGTTCAATGATTACCGCATGCTGGTATACGCAATCGTTCTGATTCTTACGATGCTTATTACCAACAGCCCTATCGCCAAGCGCGTGATTTCCTTCCTGCGCGAACAGCTCAAAAAGCCGTTCGGCAAAATTATCAGGCTTCTCACCCCGAAAAAGAAAAAGACCAAACACGTCTGGTCCGCCAATCAGGCCAGCGGCAAAAAGCACCATAAAAAGGCCGGCACCGCCGGTCACAGATAAGGAGGAACGGAAGCATGTCTACAAAGAAATTCAGACCCAACACCATCATGGTTCCCGTTCCCAGCACTTCCATTGTGCCCGAACGCGACGCAGGCAGGCTGCCCGTTCTTGAAACCAGCCATCTGGGCATTGAGTTCGGCGGTCTTAAAGCCGTAGACGATGTGAACCTTGCCGTCGGTCCCACCGAGATCTGCGGTCTGATCGGCCCCAACGGCGCAGGCAAAACCACCGTTTTCAACCTTCTGACCAAGGTATATCAGCCCACCCACGGAACCATTCTTTTAAACGGCAAGGATACCTCCGGCATGACTACCGAACAGGCAAACCGCAGGGGTATTGCGAGAACCTTCCAGAACATCCGCCTTTTCAACAACATGACAGTTGAGGAAAACGTTTGCATCGGTCTTCACAACCAGATCAAGTACAACATGTTCTCCGGAATTTTCCGCATGCCCGGCTACTGGATCGGCGAAAGGAAGCAGCACAAGAAAGCGCTTGAGCTTCTTTCCATCTTCGATATGACCGATCTTGCAAACGCCAAAGCGGGAAGTCTGCCCTACGGCGCACAGAGAAGACTTGAAATCGTGCGCGCGCTGGCCACCAACCCGTCTCTTCTGCTTCTGGACGAGCCCGCTGCGGGCATGAACCCCCACGAAACGGAAGAGCTGATGGAAAACATCATCAAAATCCGCGACCGGTTCCAGATTGCTATCATGCTCATCGAGCACGATATGAATCTGGTCATGGGCATCTGCGAGGGCATCTGCGTGCTGAATTACGGCCGCGTAATCGCCAAGGGCACACCGGATGAGATTCAGTCCAACCCCGCAGTAATCGAAGCCTACCTCGGCAAGCAGAAGGAGGCGCACTGATGAGCCTTTTAGAGATCAGCAATCTTCACGTAT
>JAFQKQ010000005.1 GCA_017396845.1 Clostridia bacterium | reverse complement strand
GTGGCGCCGTTCTCGGCTTCTACGCGGACGGTGAGGTTCTGCTTGGTGGAGTCGGAGACTACTTCGCCCAGGAGTTCTGCGAACTTGGCGGCGTGCTCGGCCTCTTCGAAGGCGGCCTTTTCCCAGTACAGGCCGATCTCGGGGTAGCCTTCTCTATGGGCTACGCGGGCCATGGCGAGGTACATGCCTACTTCGGTGCATTCGCCCATGAAGTTGGCGCGGAGGCCTTCCTTGATCTCTTCGGGAGCATCCTTGGCTACGCCTACGATATGCTCGGCGGCCCAGGTCATGCCTGCTTCTTCAACTACTTCTACGAACTTCTCGCCGGGCTGCTTGCACAGGGGGCACTTCTCCGGGCGCTCTTCAGATACTACGATTTCTCCGCAAACGGTGCACTTCCACTTTTTCATGATTCCAATCTCCTTTTTCTTATCTGTATTTTTTATATGAAGGTTATTATATCGGGTAATCGATTAATAGTTTTCGGCCTTGAGCTCGAAGTAGCTCCGGGGATGGGCGCATACGGGGCAGAGTTCGGGGGCTTCCTTGCCTACTACGATGTGTCCGCAGTTGCGGCACTTCCAGATGGCGTCTTCATCCTTGGAGAATACCACCTTGCCCTTTACGTTTTCGAGAAGCTTAAGATATCGTTCCTCGTGTTCCTTCTCGATCTTGGCGACCTCGGAGAAGAGGAACGCGATGTGGTCGAAGCCCTCTTCCTTGGCTTCCTTGGCAAAGGTTGCATACATGTCGGTCCATTCGTAGTTTTCGCCGGCTGCCGCATCTTCAAGGTTCCACTCGGTTCCGGGGATGGAGCCGTCGTGCAGGAGCTTGAACCAGATCTTGGCATGCTCTTTCTCGTTTTCAGCGGTCTCAAGGAACAGGGCTGCAATCTGCTCGTAGCCGTCCTTCTTGGCCTTGGATGCGTAGTAGGTGTACTTATTTCTTGCCTGGCTCTCGCCCGCAAATGCCGCCATCAGATTCGCTTCAGTTCTGCTTCCCTTAAGTTCCATGATTCATACCTCCTAAAATTCTTTCTCTATGCTCCGATTTCTGCTTGCTGTTTTTCTATTTTGGCTCGACATTCCTTGCACAATTCGTGAACGCTGAGTTCATACGTAAATTCCATGCCCTCGAGTCCCTTTTTGATTTCCTCTGCGATGTTCTCTACGTTAATATCCCTCATGCTCCCGCACATCCGGCATACGGCGTGCTCATGCTGGTTCAGCGTTTTATCAAACCGATCCGTTTCTCCGACGGTTTCAATCTTTCGAATCTTTCCCTCCTCGGATAATTGATTCAGATTGCGGTATACCGTCGCAAGTCCGATTCCGGGCATTTCGCTCTTCGCCGCGCGGTATATCTCATCTGCGGAACAGTGCGCGCAGGAGGTTTGAACCAGGCGGAGTATCACTTGCTGTTGCTTCGTCATAGTGCCTCCCGTTTTTATTTTATTTGAGAATGACTCTCAATTTCAATTACATTATACACGATGGAAGGCGGCTTGTCAATAGGTTTTTCGAAATTTTTTGAGAATAATTCTCATTTTTCTGAATTTGACTTTTTCGTACACCGGTGATATCATGAGTTCATAAATACCTATATGAAAGAGTGGGAATAAACATGACGCTTCAGCAGATTATAAACTCAGCCCGGCGCATTGTTTTCTTTGGCGGCGCGGGCGTAAGTACCGAGTCCAATATCCCGGATTTCAGAAGCACGGACGGGCTTTACAACCAGAAATACGCCTATCCCCCGGAGACGATTCTGAGCCGTTCGTTTTTCGAAACGCGCCCGGCGGAATTTTTCGATTTCTACAGGGATAAAATGCTGTATCCCGAAGCAAAGCCGAACAACGCGCATCTGAAGCTTGTTGAGATTGAAAAGGCCGGAAAGCTTACGGGCATTGTGACCCAGAACATCGACGGCCTTCACCAGATGGCAGGCAGTGTGCGCGTATTCGAGCTTCACGGAAGCGTTCACAGGAACTACTGCATGGAGTGCGGGAAATTCCATTCATCGGAATTCATCATGAAGTCCGCAGGCGTACCCAAATGCGAATGCGGCGGCGTTGTAAAGCCCGACGTAGTACTGTATCAGGAAGGCCTGGACGACGCGACCATTCGCGGCGCGCTTCGCGCCATTTCAGACGCCGATACCATGATTGTAGCCGGCACAAGCCTCACCGTATATCCCGCCGCGGGTTTTCTGGATTATTTTACCGGAAAGCATCTGGTGCTTATCAACCGGGACCCTACTCCTGCCGACCACATGGCGGATCTCATTATTCGGGAACCGGTTGGAAAGGTGCTTGGGGAGATTGAGATTGGCTGATGAGGCTAATGAAGGGAGACTGTTTAAGAAATACACCGATTGTATGCGAGAGCAGCAAACTAATTTAGACTGTTTTATCTTTCAGAATGGCTTAAAGCCGGACGCCGGAATGATATTGGAAGTCATGGAGGAATAATAGGATAAGCAGACCCGGACTGCCTTTAGGGTGATCCGGGTCTGCTTTTTGAAATATCCGAAGGCAAAACACTTTATTCTCTGTAAAAAAGTGTAGTCATGTTTCCAAAACTCGTTGTATCTTTTGTAATCATGTGAAATACTACGACGTTATAAACGGAAAAGCGGTATGATCGCTCATGCTGCTTTTCCGAAAACGAATTATACTGTTTTATTGAACCGCTCTCAGCGCGAAGGATTTTTTCGTGCAAAGGCGTTTTTTTATTTACGCTTCCTGCGCTTTCAGATACTCGATGCAGATCTTGGCTTCCGTCATGCCGTCGGGCGTGAGGGTTTCACTTTCCACTACCATCAAAACACCCATTTCCCTGGCCTTGTCATACACTTCGCGGACGGGAGCTTCGCCAAGTCCCAGCGGGGTACCCTTGCCGTCCTTGGTGCCGTCCTTGATATGGATGACCTTGAGCCTATCCTTTACGCGCTCCATCATGGGAACGGCGGAGAGCTTGGTGGCGTTAAAGAACCAGTAGGTATCGATTTCGATATCGAGGTTGGTTCTGTAGATCAGCTGATCCTCAATCTGGCTGCCGTCGGCATTGGGCAGGAATTCGTGGGAATGGTTGTGATAGCCGAGGGAAATTCCGTGCTCCTTCAGAATCGGCTGATAGCGGTTCACCTTTTCGATGAATTCATCCAGCTTATCCTGACTGCTGAGATCGTGGCCGGGGATGATGATATTTTTGTTGCCGATGGTTTTGTGATAGGCAATCACGCCTTCCAGATCTTCATCCAGCTCGCGCAGACCCGTATGCGTTCCGGAAACCTGAAGGCCGTATTTATCCATCCAGCCCTTCACCGTTTCAGCGCTGTTTCCGAAAAAGCCTGCGAATTCCACGTACTTATAGCCGAGTTCAGAAACCTGACGAAGCGCGCCTTCGAGATCGTTTGCGGTAATGTCTCTTACGGAGTACATCTGAATACCATAATCCATTTGTGTTTCCCCCTTTTACTGTATTGTGTTCACGCTTTCAACAATATCATCCAGTACGCACATTGCGTACATTGATCCTCTGCTGTCCTTGCGTTCGATCTTGATGATCGACGTATTCAGCGTAAGCTTTTCACCGGATTTCTGACGAATGGTGAAATCAAAGGGCTGCTTTACGATGAACGCGGAGACGACCGCCTGCCCGTTTGCGCCGTTTTTCTGGAAGTTAAAGCACTTTACGCCCTTTCCGGCGCGGGACTGCAGATCGAAATCGATTAAGAGGCAGCGCTTCATATATCCCTTGTCACTGACGAGCACCGCTTCGCCCTCTTCGTCGTTGGGAAGTGCGAACGCGATTTCATCGTCCGGCTGAAGCGTCATGCCCTTTACGCCCGCTGCGGTTCTTCCGATTAAAGAAATTTCGTTCATGCGGTAGTGAATCGACATACCGAGCTTTGAAATCATAAGAAGATTCGCTTCGCCGTTCAGTCGCGCCGCATATTTCAGGCTGTCGCCCGCTTTCAGGCCGGTTCCTGCAAATTTTGCGCGGTTGATATCGTACTCGCGGGCGTCCACGCGCTTGACAAGCCCGTATTTCGACACAAACAGAATCTCGCCCGTAAACGCGCCCGGCGCAAACAAAAGGATTGAAACAGCGTTCTCGCCCTTTTCAAGCCCCGCCAGCAAGCCGCCCAGCGGAAGTCCGCGATCCTTTACGCGGCATTCGGGTACCTGAGACACGGTAATGGGAAAGCAGTTTCCAAGGTCCGTAAAAAAGAGCAGCCTGTCTTCCGTTTCACAGCGGAACAGATGCTTCGGCGGATCTGCAATTTCGCCGGCCTGAAGCGCCTTGTCGTATGCCTTGGGCGGCATGCGCTTTACAAAGCCGCCTGCCGTCATATACACAACCGCTTCGTCCGCCACCGGCTTTTCGGGCGCGATCTCCACCTCGTCAAACGCTTCGACCAGCTTCGTGCGGCGCTCGTCCGCATACTTTTCTTTGATTTCGGTAAGCTCGTTTTTGATTACGCCTATTAATTTCTTCTCGCTTTTCAAAATTCCTTCCAGCATTTTGATCTTTTTCAGGATTTCCTGATGCTCGTTTCGAAGCGACAGGATTTCAAGGTTGGTAAGCCTCTGAAGGCGCATATCAAGAATTGCCTGCGCCTGAATTTCGGTAAGCGAAAATCTTGCGACCAGCTTTTCTCTGGCCTCCTTGGGATTTTTGCTCGAGCGGATTAAACGGATTACCTCATCCAGATTGTCAACCGCGATGATCAGGCCTTCCAGGATATGCGCCCTTGCAAGCGCCTGTTCAAGATCGTACTTCGTTCTTCGGGTTACGACTTCCTTCTGGTGGCGGATATAATGCCCCAGTATCGCTTTCAGTCCCATCTGCATGGGCTTTCCGTCCGCAATCGCCACCATATTGATGCCGACCGTGTCCTGAAGCTCGCTGTATTTGTAAAGCGCCGCCAGCGTTCTGTCTGCGTCCGCATCCTTTTTCAGCTCAATGACTGCCCGCATACCCGTTCGGTCGGATTCGTCGCGGATATCGTATATGCCGCTGAAGAGCGCCTTTTTCTCCTCACTCAGCTTAAGTATCTTTTCAAGCACGGCGGATTTGTTCTTTCCGTAGGTCATCTCCGTGACCACGATCAGCTTTCTTCCGGCGTTTCCGCTCTCTATGTCGATCTTCGCGCGCAGCTGCACCTTTCCCCTGCCGGTTTCATAGGCCTGCAAAAGCTCCTGTGTGCACGCGAGCACGCCGCCCGTTGGGAAATCCGGCGCAGGGATATATTTCATAAGCTCGCGCGTGGTGATATCGGGGTTATCCAGCTGCGCAATCACGCCGTTGATCGTCTCCGCGAGATTGTGCGGCGGAATGTTGGTGGCAAGGCCTACGGCGATGCCGTCTGCGCCGTTCACCAGAAGATTCGGAAATCTTCCGGGCAAAAGATCCGGCTCCTTCTGCGTGTCATCGAAATTCAGATGAAAGCCCACGGTATCCTTATCGATATCCCTGAGCATTTCCATCGCAAGATTCGTCATTCTGGCCTCGGTATATCGCATCGCAGCCGGGCTGTCGCCATCGATGGAGCCGAAATTTCCATGGCCGTCGACCAGCGGCGCGCGCAGTGCGAAATCCTGCGCCATTCTGGCGAGCGCGCCGTACACCGATGAATCGCCGTGCGGATGATATTTACCCAGGCAATCGCCGACGATGCGCGCGCACTTTCTGTGCGGCTTATCGGGAGAAAGCGACAATTCCTGCATGGTATACAGTATGCGCCTTTGCACGGGCTTCAGTCCGTCCTCTACCCTCGGAAGCGCTCTTTCCAGTATTACATGCTCGGAGTACGGCATCATGGAGGCATGCATCACGCTCTCCATGGTCCTTTGAAGAATAATCTCGGGCTTTACGATATCCATGCTGTCGCCCGTCTTCTTTCGCGCCATGCCTTATTTGCCCCCCTCCGCCGTAACCGGCTCGAAATCATCCTTTTTATTGAAATCCGCGTATTGGAAGATATACTCCTTTCGCGGTTCCACCTTATCGCCCATCAGCACTGTGACCATTCTCTCAGCCTCGGTATTATCCTCAATCAGCACCTGCATAAGCTTTCTGCCGCTGGGGTTCATGGTCGTCTCCCACAATTGCTCGGGGTTCATTTCGCCAAGGCCTTTATACCTTTGAAGTGTATAGCCCTTGCCGATCTTTTTAAGCGCGCTCGTCAGTTCCTTATCGTCATAGCAGTACACGGCCTCCTGCCCCTTCTGCACCTTGTAAAGCGGCGGCATGCCGATATACACATGCCCCTCGGTGATCAGCTCCTTCATATAGCGATAGAAGAAAGTGAGGAGTATCGCGCGGATGTGCGCGCCGTCCTGATCGGCGTCTGAAAGTATGATTACTTTATTGTATTTTAAGTGTCCGATATCGAAATCCTCGCCGATGCCGGTTCCGAGCGCCGTGATCATCGAGCGGATTTCTTCATTGGCCAACACCTGATCGAGCCTCTTCTTCTCGGCGTTGAGCGGCTTTCCGCGAAGCGGCAGAATCGCCTGGAAGCGGCGGTCTCTGCCCTGCTTGGCGCTGCCGCCGGCGGAGTCGCCTTCTACGATAAACAATTCGTTCACCTTCGCGTCGCGCCCCGTGCAGGAGGAAAGCTTGCCTACCAGCGGCGCGGCCTCCAGCTCGTTTTTCTGCCTCGCCACATCCCTTGCCTTCCTTGCGGCCTCTCGCACCTTTGCCGCCTTCACGGCCTTATCGAGAATCAGCTGCGCAGCCTCCTGATGTTTGAGATCCTCCAGATAGATCGCAAGCTTCTCCGCAGAGAACGACTCGACCACGGGACGAACCTCCGTATTTCCGAGTCTGCCCTTCGTCTGTCCCTCAAACTGCGGATTCTTTACGTTTACGGACAATACCGCCGTCATGCCCTCTCTGAAATCATCTCCGGAAAGGTTGTTATCCTTTTCCTTTAATACGCCGATTTTGCGAGCGTAATCGTTGAATACGCGGGTGATGGCAGCTTTAAAGCCGGTTTCATGCGTTCCGCCCTCGGCCGTCGGAATATTGTTTACAAAAGAAAACAGGCTTTCGGAATAAGAATCGGTATACTGTATCGCCGCGCGGATGCGGATGCCGCTTGATTCTCCTTCAAACAATATAGGCTCCGTAATGGCGTTTTTATCCGCGTTCAGGTACTTAAGAAAATCCTTCAGTCCGCCTTCAAACAGGTATTCCCTGCGTCTTTTTTCCTCGTCCTTTATTCTTTCGTCCGTGAACACAAACTTCACGCCCGCGTTCAGGTATGCAAGGTCGCGCAGGCGGCGGCGAACGACGTCTCCCTGAAAATCCACGTCTTCAAACACGCGCGGGTCGGGCTTAAAGGTGATGGTAGAGCCGCGTTTTCGGGTATTGCTGATCTTTGCAAGCGGCGCAAGCGGCTTGCCCGCTGTAATTTTCTTGGTTTTAGGATCCTCTACAGACGCAAATTTGATCTGATAATGCGAAAAATCCTGAAATACATCCACCTGGCACCACTCGGAGAGCGCATTTACAACCGACGCGCCCACGCCGTGCAGACCGCCGGAGTACGCATAGTTTTTATCGTCAAATTTACCGCCTGCGTGCAGCTGCGTATAAACCACCTCGACCGCCGAAACACCGAGCTGGGGATGTATATCCACGGGAATGCCGCGCCCATTGTCCGTAACCTCGCACGAACCGTCCTTTTTGAGCGTCACCGTGATTTCATTTGCATATCCGTTTGAAGCCTCGTCGATCGCGTTATCCACGATCTCCCAGACCAAAAGATGAATACCTCTCGTGCCGGTATAGCCGATATACATGCCCGGGCGCATGCGCACGGCGTCCAGCCCTTCGAGAATCTGAATATCTTTTGCCTTGTAATCCTTCGCCATGTTTTCCTCCAAAAAAGGATAATCCACAGTATTATACCACGAAAGCAAAAAATGTGCAACTTTTGACATTTTGAAAGCCGGTAAAACCTGCCAAGCGAAGAGAACACTTTGGGACATCAACCGTCCTGATGTACAATTTAAAACCCTATAAATAAAACAACCGCCCTCCGCCCGCATTTTCGGCAGGCGGAGGGCGGCGCGCCGTCCCTCTCCTTATCGGATATGTCCGTTTCCCGTAACCACGTATTTATATCCCGTCAGCGCTTCAAGACCCATCGGTCCTCTGGCGTGCAGCTTCTGGGTGGATATGCCCATTTCGCAGCCCAAGCCGAATTCTCCGCCGTCTGTAAAGCGGGTAGAGGCGTTTACGTACACAGCCGCGCTGTCGACGGAAGCAATGAAGGCCGTTTTGGCGTTTTCATCTTCCGTAATGATCGCATCGCTGTGGCCGGTGGAATGAAGGGAAATATGTTCGATTGCCGCGTTCAGATCGTCTTTAACGCCGACCGCCAGCACATAATCGAGAAATTCCGTATCGAAATCGGCATCCGACGCTTTTACGCCGTCGATGATCTCCATTGCACGCGCGTCCAGACGGAGCTCGACCGGGTGATTATTCTTTCTGTCGTCCGTCAGGCGCTTTTTGACAAGCGGCAGAAATTTTCCGGCAATCGCCTGATGCACCAGCAGAACCTCCTCGGCGTTGCATACGCTGGGACGGCTCGTTTTGGCGTTTTCAATGATGGCAAGCGCCTTTTCAAAATCAGCGGATTCATCCACAAAGATATGGCAGATGCCGGTGCCGGTTTCAATCACCGGAACGCGCGCATTGTCCACGCATGCTCGGATGAGACCGGCGCCGCCGCGCGGAATCAGAAGATCCACATACCCGCGCGCGGTCATGAGTTCGTTTGCGCCCGCCCTCGTAATATCCTCGACGCGCGAAATCATGTCCTTGGCAAGCCCCGCCTTTTCAAGGCCGTCTCTCATCGCCTCCACAATAGCGCCGACAGATGCATACGCCTCCTTGCCGCCTCGAAGCACGCATACATTTCCGCTCTTTATACAAAGCGCCGCGGCGTCCGCCGCAACGTTCGGACGGCTTTCGAATATAATCGCGACAACGCCGAGCGGCACGCTGATTTTTGTTACCTTTAACCCGTTCGGACGTTCAAACTCCGCGAGCGTTTTTCCGGCGGGATCTTCAAGCGACATTACCTCGCGGATGCCGTTTGCCATAGAAAGAATGCGTTCCTTCGTCAGGCGCAGCCTGTCAAGCATTACGTCGCCGATGACGCCCTTTGCCTTCTCAAGATCAGTTTCATTGGCCTTAAGAATTTCATCCGTTTTTTCCACGAGCATCTCCGCCATTTTATCAAGCGCGAGATTTTTCATGCCGCTTGTAAGCTGCGCGGCTTTTGCTTTCGCCTTTTTCGCCCTTTCGAGCATTTCCATCGTAGTCATGCTATTTATGCCCCTTTCCGACGAACCTTGTGCCTACATCCTTTCCCTCGACGATATCATACAGCACTACGGGATTTTCACTGTTGGCGATCACCATATCTACGCCGGCGTCCATCGCCAGCCGTGCCGCCTTCAGTTTCGTGCTCATGCCGCCGGTAGAGAGCTCGGAGCCTTTTCCGCCCGCAAGCGCAATGATCTCGGGCGTAAGCTCTCTGACTTCCTTAATCAGTTTGGCGTCCTTGTTGACGTGCGGATCGCTGTCGAAAAGGCCGTCGATGTCGCTTAAAAGAATCAGAAGATCCGCGCGGATGCCGACGGCGACGATGGCGCTGAGCGTATCGTTTTCGCCGATCATCAGTATTTCATCGGTTGCAACCGTGTCGTTTTCATTGATAATCGGAAGCGCGCCCAGCTCCAGGAGTCTGAGCATCGTATTTTCAAAATGCGCGCACCTTTCCTTGGAAAGCACGTCCTCGCCCGTAATCAGCACCTGGCCGACCGTATGCGAATACTGCGAAAACAGGCGGTCGTAGGTGTACATAAGCTCGCACTGTCCCACAGCGGCAGCCGCCTGCTTGGTGGGCATATCGGTAGGTCTCCCGGGAAGAGATAATTTTCCAACGCCCATACCGATCGCGCCGGAGGAAACCAATATCATTTCATGTCCGGCATTTTTCAGATCGCTGATCACCTTGCAAAGCTTTTCCACGCGCCTGATATTCAGTCTTCCGGTCGCATGAGCGATGGAAGATGTTCCTATTTTTATAACAATCCGCATAAGAAGCGCCCCTTTCATGCGATATACAGTGATTATACCGTTTTAAGAGGCGCATGTAAATGATTTTTCGAGCTGTTTTGAATAATTATTCTAAAAATCTTTCAAAACACAGATTTTTTCCGTTCTATTTTCGGATCACAATGGCTTTTCCGGGCACAATGCGCCCCTGCCCCGCCTTTTCAATCGATGCTGCGGGCACAAGGTAGCGCTTTGCAACATCCCATACCTCATCGCCCGCTTCCGGCCAAACGAGCCGGATTCCGTGAACCCGCGCGTTTTCCCCATCCGGAATCACATCCGAAACCGTTTGTATGCTCTTCTTCTCCCTTGCGCTTATTCCGATTCCCAGCATGCATTTCATTTCGATTCTGTCGCTCATCAGCGCGTTTCCCTCCGCCGACTGAACCGAAACCGACACCCATGCGTCCTCCGGAAGACTGGCAGCGACGCTTACTTCAAAGGGCAGATACGCATTTGCATGCACAAGCTTATCGCCGCTTCCGGACATATAAATCACCTGCGCATCGACAACACCGGCGATATTGGTATTTCCGTTTTGAGAGGCAATATCGGAAACATTCGCCCTTGCGCGAAGCGCGCATACGCTTCCGACCGCGCCCGCGCCCTCGGGGAGCATCATGCTGCCGCGAAAAGGCTGGAAAAGATACATATCCTTAAACGACAAGCATATTTCATTTTCCTGCATTTCCGGGCGAACGGCCTCCCTGCCCACGGCATACGCATCCGTGAGTGCGAGCGCCTTGTCGTGCCCCACGGCGCTTACGCTTATGTCAATTTCCGCTTCCATCTTCAGCGTACTGTCCTCGCCCAAAAGCGCCTGCTCCACCTCCGTGGACACGCTTTTCACCTGACACGACGCCTGTACGCTGTCCGTAAGCCATTCCGGCATCTCCACCAGCTGATCCAGCGGCATGCTGTTTCGAATCAGCGCAATCGGTCTTGACGGAGCGCCGCTTGAAATCAGCGTCTCCAGAAGCACCGTACCCGTCACGCGAACGCCGCCCAGATCCTTTCTCGCATCAACATTCGAAACCGTCGCCCACTCCATGAGCGCCGTTCTCGCATCCAGCTGAGACGGCAAGGATACGCTGTTTGAAACAAGCGCCAAAACGCTGTTTTCCGCCGCCAGCTTTACGGATTCCACTTCGGCATATTTTGTCTCGACATCATCGATCCCCTCAATTCCCGTAATCAGGCTCACAGGCTTTAACTCCATCACCCTTGCAAACAGCGTCACCGATACATCAAACACCATGTGCCCGTTTTCGTATTTTGCCCGAACCTCATCCACCTGCGCTTTTACCTGCGCCGTCATGCCGGGCGATGCGCCCTTTATATCAAATGCACTCATAAGGCCCGTCTCGGCGTGTACGGCGCGTGCGCTGGCTTCACTTGAAAGCCGGTATGCCGCCTGACATTTCACGCTTCCGTTTACCGACAATCTGTCCGTCTGCAGATCCGTATTTTCAATATGAACCGCCGCGTCCGCCATCAATATCTCTACATCCTCGCGCCCTGCGCCCGATACCAGCGTTTCCGCACGCAAAAGCAGCTGCTGCTTCTCGCATCCCACCAGCCTTTCCGCTTCGATTGTCTGCCGTTTCACATTCAATTCCATATATCTCCCCTCCCAATCGCTGAGTACAGCCTATTCTGCAAAGAATATCTGTATTCCACGCTTGTAATATTGAACGAATTTTGATAAAATGAGTCTAAAGGATGAGGTGATGGAACGAATGAAGATCAAGAAATTTATTGATCGGAAAATTGTCGTTTCCGGTCTGGCAATCGCTCTGGGCGCAGCCCTGTTTTTTGCTGCGCTGAGCAACCTGAACCACATAAGCAAATATATCAAGGTAATCCGATCCTACATCGCGCCGGTTACCGGCGGTCTTGCGCTGGCTTATGTGCTTCGCCCGCTTGCCAAATTCATCGAAACAAAGCTTTTGAAGAAGATGCGCTCGGAAAAAGCCCGCGTACATATCGCCGGAATTTCAACCGTGCTTTTATTTCTTGTGATCATCTACTTCTTCATAAAGACGCTGATCCCGCAGCTGCTTTCCAGCGTTACCTCCTTCGTGACAAACATCGATTCTTATATCGCAACCGCAAAATCCACCATACTCTATTATGCCGATAAATACGAAAGCCTGAATATCGACGTAAATAAGCTGATCGGTTCCAGCGACGATATACTGCATACCGTGAGCGGCTGGCTTTCCGAAAATATCGGCCAGATGATGTCTTTGGCCACGCATCTGGGCAGCCAGATTCTGAACATGGTGATTATACTCGCCATGTCCATCTATGCGCTTCTTGACAGAAAAAATCTGAAGAAGGGCGTGGTGCGGCTTGAACTGGTGCTTCTGGGCGAAGAAAAAGCCGACTGGGTGAATAAGGTCGTCGGACGCGGCGACACTCTGATGATGAAGTTCCTCGGCAGCAACCTCCTCGACGCCCTGATCATCGGCGTTGTAAACTTCATCTTCCTTCGAATTTTCAATGCGCCCTACGCCGTGCTGCTGTCGGTAATGCTGGGCATATTCAACTTCGTCCCCACCTTCGGCCCGATCTTCGGCGGCATCATCGGCGCGCTCATTATGCTGCTCACACAGCCGTCTCTGTTTATCGGCTTTGTCATCTTCACCGTCGTCCTTCAGCAGATCGACGGAAACGTTATCAAGCCCGTTCTCTTCGGCGATTCCACCGGCATCAGCCCCTTCTGGGTATTGGTCGCCATCGTCGTCGGCGGCAATATGTTCGGCGTTCTCGGCATGATTCTGGGCGTACCGCTGTTTGCGCTGATCACCTCCATTTACTCCGAAATCATCGACAAGCTCCTCATAAAGCGCAAGGAAAAGGAAAAGAAAGCCGCGCAGGAGAATTCCCCGGAAGCAGAACCGCCGTCGCCTCCCGAGGCGCCCGCAGCCGAAAAGGAGCTTCCGGACGCCTTCCCGGATGAAACTGAACCCGCGGAAGAAAACGCCCAGGCCGCACCGTAAATCGAATATAAATATCACTGACCAACAAATCGGGGCTTACACAGACATGAATTTCTGCGTAAGCCCCGATTTGTTCTCTACGAAATCAGCCCCCGAAACGCATAGGCGCGTCCCAATATCCTGCCCCCGCCTTTTATGAATACCGGCGGGAACTCCGGCGATGCAGCGGACAAAAGATATCCCCCGTCCATTTTGAAAAGATGCCGGATCAAAACGCCGCTCTGCGTTTCAACGGCTGCGATCATGCCGTTTGATATACAGCCGTCGCAGGCGTAAAAATACACCGTATCTCCCTTATAGATTCTTGCGCTTTTCATGCTGTCATCCGGCATGGTGAGTTCAAAATACTTTTTCTCTTCGGTCGTTCGGGAAGGTTCCAGCGCCCTGTCTACATCCAGAATATCATTGATCGTACGCCCGGATATCCGGGCGATTCGAACGACAATCTCCATTTCCGGAAACGTTCTTCCCGTTTCCCACTGACTTACAGCCGTCTGATGCACGCCCAGAAGCTTTGCAAAATCCGCCTGTGATAAATCCAGATCTCTTCGTATCTCTCTGATTTTCACTCGCATCGCCTCCTTTTCCGATATACCAGTTCTTCTATTGATAAAAAGCGCATATTATTAGTAGTGCTATTGAGTAAAGCACACAGTAAAGTATATGACCTTAAGATGCGAATCCATTCCTCGGCGGCGTATCGAATCTGAATATTGACCCACGACAATAAAACTCCCTGGAGGTAAAGGCTTATGCCGGGCGAAAACTATCATAACAGCAAAACCGTAAACTACATTTGTCCTTTCTTTCAATCGGAAAAGGGAAACACCATATGCTGCGAAGGCTATCAGGCCGGTTCCTCCAACAAGACAAGCTTTACAAAAAAAGCGGCCATGGAGCGATTTCGAAGCCGCTATTGCTTCGATTTTCGTTACACAGCCTGTCATTGGGCGGAATTGCTGCTTTCCAAGAAATACCCTTCGGAATTTTAGCGCCCGCCGTTATTTATCAAGCGCAAGCGCGGCCTCCATCAAAATTCCGATCTCCATCGCTTCTTCATCCGGATGGAACAGTTCGCTGTGAAGCGGCGCGCCGGGTGTATCGCCTTTTGAACATCCGATATGGAAAAACGCGCCGGGCGCATGATCCAGGAAATAGGAAAAATCCTCGCCGCCCATGCTGGGCGCATCCTTAATCAGCGCTTTCTCCTCGCCGAACAGCTCCTTAGCAATTGCCAATACTCTCTGCGCATGCTTCTTATCGTTAATCAGCGCCGAATATCCTTCGCTCACATTTGCGCGGATTTCACAGCCGAATGAAACCGACATTCCCTTTGCCATCTCTTCAATTCTTCGAATGAGCATTCGCCTGAGATCGGCATTGGCGGTTCTTAAGGTGCCCGTCATTTTCACTCTGTCGCAGATGATGTTGGAAGCGCGTCCGCCTTCGATCTTTCCAAGCGTCAATACAGCGCTTTCCAAGGGCGATACGTTTCTTGCAATCAGCGACTGAACCGCTACGACAAAATTCGCCGCCGCGACAATCGCATCCACGCCGTTTTCGGGATACGCGCCGTGCGAACTTGTGCCGATTACTTCAATTGAAACGCTGTCCGTGCTCGCATTGAGCGTTCCCGGGCGCGTTTCCACTTCGCCCGTAAAGAGCCTTGGCATTACATGAAGTCCGTACACGCGGTCCACATGCGGATTCTCCATTACGCCGCCCTCGGTCATCGGCTTTGCGCCTCCCACCGTTTCCTCCGCCGGCTGAAACATCAGCTTTACGCCGCCCGGAATCTCCTCTCGAATTCCGTTCAGCATTCTTCCTGCCGCAAGCATAATGGCGGTATGCATATCATGTCCGCAGGCGTGCATCCAGCCCTCGTTTTGAGAGCGGAACACACAGCCCTCCGGCTCCGTCACAGGAAGACCGTCAAAATCCGCGCGGAAGCCCGTAACCGGCCCTTCCTTACCGCCCGGGATAAACGCAGTGATCCAGCCGTTTTCTTCTTTATAGTCAATCCCAATTTCGGCAAGCTTTCCAACGATAATTTCGCGGGTTTTATGCTCCTGAAAGCCCGTTTCCGGGTATTTGTGCAGTTCTCTTCTCGTTTCAACCGCCCATTCATACTGCTCCTTTGCGAGCAGCTTCAGCCTGTCAAGCGATATCATATTGCTTCTCCCCATTCATTCCATTGATATTCATTATTATACCACAGCTTTTCAATAATGAAAATCCCAAATTCCCAAAGGAACCTTTACAATGTTCACATAGCGAAAACCGCTTATCAGCGCTATAATGCTTATTACACCATACGAAAGGTATTTTAATGCATGAATACGTCTCCACCCAGACTTACATTTTATAAGGGGCTCTTGGACGGAATCCCCATCGCGCTCGGATATTTTTCGGTATCCTTCGGCTTCGGCATACAGGCCGCCGCCGGAAACCTTCCCTCCGTCACAGCCGCTCTTCTGTCTCTTACCAACGTCACCAGCGCCGGGCAGCTGGCAGGTCTCAAAATTATCCTTGAACACGGCCCCTTGATCGAGCTCATTATCGCGGAATTTATCATCAACATCCGTTATGCGCTGATGAGCATTTCGCTTACCCAGAAGCTGGAAAATACATTTAAAACGCCTCAGAGAATGCTGTGTGCATTTGCAATGACCGATGAAATATTTGCAGTCGCCGCCTCTCAAAAGGAGCATATCCGCCCCAAATACTTTTATGGGCTGATGCTGCTTCCGATCATCGGCTGGGTCGTCGGTACATTTTCCGGTGCGGTGGCAGGAAACATACTGCCCGCAAGCGTTCAGGACGCCATGGGCATCGCGCTGTACGCCATGTTTTTAGCCATCATACTCCCGCCCTCCACCGGCAATCATCCGATTGCGATCGCCGTCATCGCCTCCGCGCTGATCAGCGTACTGATTGCGTATCTTCCCATGCTTTCGTTTATTTCAACAGGCTTTTCCATCGTTATTTCGGCGATCATCGCATCCGTACTGGCTGCGCTTTTCTTCCCTGTAAAGGATGAAATTCAGGAAGGAGAAGAAAACGCATGAATACGATTCCGATCTGGGTATATATTCTCGTAATGGCGCTGGTCACCTATTTCATCCGCGCCGTTCCGTTCGTACTGTTTAGGCGGCGGATCCAATCGCGCTTTATTCGAAGCCTTCTGTATTACATGCCCTACGCCGTGTTATCCGCCATGACCATTCCCGCGATATTCTCTTCCACCGGCTCCATCTTCTCCGCATGCGCAGGCTTCCTGGCCGCGACCGTGCTCGGCCTTATGAAAAAATCCCTGCTCACCGTCGCCATCGCCGCCTGCGCCGCAGCATTCATAACCGATCTTATCATAGTGTTCATTTAAGCGCCCATAAAAACGGCTCAAACCGAATCAGCCTTATATTTTGCCGTAAAAGCAGCCGTGCAAAACATCCACCCGCCGGGAGTGGATGTTTTTTGCGCAGACTGCGCCGATGATTCCGGTGGCAGGTCTTCGGGCGCTTCCGGCATCGTTGCGGTGATCGTGCGCTCATAAAGGAGGCGATCGCCAAAATGCGCTGTGCCTGCGAAATCATAGCTTTCAAGCGTATCACTGTTTGCGTAAGCGAAGAGTTTTCTTGCGTTGGAATCGCCCAATCGCTGATATAGGGATGGAACGGGCAATCCTCGTCTTCGTTTATAAGTGTGAAGCTCCATTCGAATTCTTCGCCTTCAAACAGAAGAAAGTTTTCGATACAGATATCCGCAGCCTAAAGGTTTACGCCGCTGCAGAGCGCCTGCGCGCCGGTCCCCTTCGCTCTGTTCTGGAGCACGACGCTGCGAACGGGCAAAAATCGCTCCGATCACGCGCAATGAGCGGTCTATCGGAGCGACTTGAATAAAAGCCGGATTACAGCCGGATATCCAGAAATTTTCCGCTGTTTACGCGCTTTTTAAGAAGCGCTTCACGGATCCATGCGTCCAATACAAAGGCGATCCATGGGCCCGTAACATCAAAAAACGCATTCGGGAAAAGGCGGTTTGCCGGATAGCAGAAGATGTAGGTGAGTATGGGGCGAATGACGGTAACGCTTAAAAGCGCGCATACGGCAACATATTTTACGTCGCCCGCGCCGCGAAGGCAGCCCGAGAATACCACTCGTCCGTTCTGAGAGATAATTCCGAATATTACGACGATAAACGCGACGGATGCGCCCGTGATAATGGCTTTGTCGTTTGTGAAGAGCGCCGCCAGATTTCGCCTTGCAAAAAATATGCCGATCATCAACAGAATCGACGCGACCAGGGATATCTTCCGGCATGTGCGCACATACGCCATCGCGCCGTCCTTGCGCTTTGCGCCCAGCGATTGCCCTACCAGCGTTGCGCCTGCGGTGCTTACGCCGTCGCCCAGCGTGAAGGAGAGCATCGTAACCTGCTGAACGATCTGATAGGCAGCAAACTGGTTTACACCGATATCGGCGATTAAGCGGGCGTTGATGAAAAATCCGAGGCGCAGAAACGCACTTTCCGCCATGGAGGAGGAGCCTACGCGCATGAGTCCATGCATGGTCTGCTTGTCAAACTTTGCAAGGCGGGGCTGATAGCGGATGTAGCCGTCTTTTCGAAGCGCAAATGCAAATGCGATTATGCAGGAAACCACCGTGCCCGCCGCCGTCGCAATCGCGGCGCCTTTTACGCCCAACTGCGGAAAGCCGAGTTTTCCGCCGATCAGACAGTAGTTCAGAAATACGTTTACGAGATTGGCTGCGATGTTTGTTACCATGGTGATCTTCGTTTGCCCGATGGCTCGCATAGCGGCGCACAGGCACAGTGACCAGCAGTTGAAGATCAGGCAGGAGGCGATAATCTGAAAATATTCCGTCGCCATGCCGATGGTTTCTTCCTTTGCGCCCGCAATCCACATGATCTGCTCGGCAAAGAAGTGGCCGACGAGAGAAATAATGATTCCGACAATGGTGATCAGCAGCATCGACTGCGCAAGCACGGAGTTTGCGCCCCTTTGGTCGTTTGCGCCCTTTCGCCGGGCGACGAGCGCCGTGGTTCCCACGCAAAGCGCCTGTGCGATAATCAAAAGGATCATACGGGGCTGCGACGTAAGTCCGACCGCCGTAATCGCCGCCGGGCTGATGGTGCCGACCATCATGGTGTCGATGGAGCTGATAATGCTCAACAGCGCGCCTTCGACGGTCGCCGGAATCGCGATGGAAAGTGCTTTCCGATACAGCTCGTTATCCGGAATTCTTTCGCCCGTCCATTTGATATTTTTGATCGTGAACAAACGCCGGATCAGTTTCTTTAATCCGTTCATTTATATGCCTCCGATGTACTAAAACCACTTTGAAACCGCGCATTCGCCGCCGTTTACAAACACTTCAACGGTTTTTGTGTCCTTAAGGATGGAAACGGAGCGGATGGGAGAGAAAGTATCAAACTCATATTTGCCGGAAACGATTACCTTTGTTCCCGAAATCCGAACACTTATGTCCGATGGTTTTAAAAGGGGATACGCCTCTTTTACGGGACGCGTATAAAGTCTGCCGTTTTCCATGGTAAGCTCCCTTGGCAGGGACAAAGCGCCCGCGTAGGAAGCCCCCTCGTCCAATTCTCTTTTCCAGTTGTACAGCCAGCCGATGATGATTCTGCGTCCGTCCTTTGCTAAAAACGTCTGCGGCGCATAAAAGTCCGGACCGATTTCCACTTCAAACCGCGTTCTCTCGATAAACCTCTCGCCGTCAAAGGCGCCCGCAACAAACTGCGTCGAGCGTTCGATCAGCCCCATCTTCGAAAACATCAATACGTATTCATCGCCGAGCGGGAAAAAATCCGGGCATTCCATGACGGTGGTAAGGGAAGCGTCCCGAAACAAAACGCCCATGTACGACCAGTGCAAAAGGTCGGTCGAGCGGTACAGAAGTACGCGCCCCTCTCCGTCCTTTCCGGAGCCCACCACCATCCGGTATTCATCTTTATAGGGGATTACCTTCGGATCGCGGAAATCCGCGCTTCCGTCATCGGGGTAAGATCGGATTACGGGGTTACCCGAATACTTTTCGAAGGTCTTTCCGTCGCGGGTCATTGCGACGGACTGCGTCTGTCCCAGCCTTTTGGAAACGGATGTATAAAACAGATACAGGCAGTCGTCCTTCACAATGGCGCTTCCCGAAAAGCAGCCGCCCTCGTCCTCGTATTCCTGATCCGGAAAGAGCGCAATGGGCATTTCCTGCCAGGAAATCAGATCGTCAGACGTCGCGTGCCCCCAGTGCATCTGCCCCCAGACGGGTCTATAAGGATAATGCTGAAAAAAAGCATGATACTGCCCGTTAAAATAGACAAGCCCGTTCGGGTCGTTCATCCAGCCTGTCTTCGGTTCAAAATGATATTCAAGCCGTTTAAGCATTGGGCCGCCTCCCTTTCTTCATCTCTTTTCCATTGTAGACCCAGAATCATATTTCTTCAATAGTTCGGATGACATTTTTTACTGAATTTTTTGGATTATGCGGTATTGAAAAAAATTGTTGCCTTCGTTCGCATAATGATATTGCTCATGCGACGGGGGTCTGATATAATTTCAGCAGGAACGTACATAAGGAGGCGAAACAAATGGCGACCTTCTCTATCGAAAAAGACGGCTTTATGCTAAACGGCGAACCCTTCCGCATTCTCTCCGGCGCCATTCACTATTTCCGTGTACCAAGGGAGTACTGGCGCGACAGGCTCCTGAAGCTTAAAAGCTGCGGCTTCAATACGGTGGAAACGTATGTGGCGTGGAACGCCCATATGCCGTCGGAGGACGAGTTTGTATTTGACGGCATGCTCGATTTAAGCGCGTTTTTATCCCTGGCACAGGAACTGGGGCTCTGGGCCATCGTTCGCCCCGGACCGTATATCTGCTCGGAATGGGAATTCGGCGCGCTTCCCTGGTGGCTTTTGAAGGAGGACTGCGCCCTTCGCTGCGCGGATCCCAAATATCTTAAGCATGTGGATGCGTTCTTTGATAAATTATTCCCGCGCCTGATTGATCACCAGATCACAAGGGGCGGAAATGTAATACTGATGCAGGTGGAAAACGAATACGGAAGCTACGGCGACGATCATGAATATCTGGAGTATCTGAAAAAAGGCATGATCGGCCGCGGCGTGGATGTTCCCCTGATTACCTCCGACGGCGACGCGCTTTTCATGCTGACCGGCGGCACGATGGATTCGGTGCATGCCACCGTAAACTTCGGCTCCCGCGCACAGTCACAGTTTGAATCGCTCAGAAAATACCAGAAGGACGGCCCGCTCATGTGCACGGAATTCTGGAACGGCTGGTTTGACCACTGGACGGAGGAGCATCATTCAAGACTGCCCAAGGAGGCGGCGGATGCGCTTGACGAGATTCTGTCCCTGGGCGGCTCCGTATCCGCCTATATGTTCCACGGCGGCACGAATTTCGGATTCATGAACGGCGCGAACTGCCCGGACAAGCTGAATTACCAGCCGACCGTTTCCAGCTATGACGACGACGCGCCTTTGAATGAATGCGGCGATATCACCGAGAAGTATCTGCTGTTCAGAGACGTTGTCAAAAAGTACGCGCCCGTTCCTGAGGATGCGGATTTTGCGCCGTGCAGGAAGGCAAAATACGGAAAGGTCCAGTTTACAAAGTCCGTTTCTCTGTTTGATTCTCTGGATGTGCTCGGAAAAAAGCACCGCATCGCCGCGCCTGTACCGATGGAAAAGCTCGGTCAGGGCTACGGCTTTATACTCTATTCTTCTTTCGTACAGGGTCCCAGGGAGAATCTGAATATAAACCTTCAGGAGGTTCGCGACCGCGCGCATATCTTTGCCGGCGGGAAATTCCTGGGTATACAGTACAGAAACGATCCCGCGCCTGCATGCAGCCTTGAAGTACCTGAAGAGGGAATCCGGCTGGATGTGCTGGTTGAAAACATGGGGCGCATAAATTACGGGCCGTATCTTCGCGATCCCAAGGGCATTACCGAGGGCATTCGTCTGGGACAGCAATTCCACTACGGATGGGATGCATGGACGCTCCCGATGGACGATATTTCAAAGCTTGCGTACGAAGACGGCGTAAAGGCGTTTAACGGCAGCCCCGTATTCCTGAAGGGCGAATTTGACGCGGGCGACGAGCCGACGGATACGTTTGTGAAGCTTCCCGGCTTTAAAAAGGGCATGATATTCATAAACGGAAAGCCGCTTTCGCGCCACTGGTCGGTAGGCCCCCAGAGAAGCGCGTATCTGCCTGCACCGTTCATGAAAAAGGGCGTAAACACCATCGAGGTTCTGGAGCTGGACGGTTTTTCTTCGCCCGAATGCATACTGGACGACGAGATGGATATCGGATGAGGTGAAAGAAATATGAAGCTCACGTTTCTTGGAACGGGCGCGGCGGACTGGGGCGAAATGCACCGGAATATGCCGGGGTTTCGAAGGTATACCTCTACGCTGATCGACGGAAAGCTTCTGATCGATGGAACGGCGATGATTCAGGATCAGCTCTCTTTCCTCGGCTCGGTCGAATGCATGCTCTATACGCACAGCCACAGGGATCACTTTGACGCCGACTTCCAAAGGAAAATACAGCCGAAGAAGGCATATGCGGAAAAAAGCTGGGCGGCGGATGCGAATGCGCTTCCTCTGATTCCTGGAGTTCCCTTTGAAGAAGCGGGATATACGATTATACCGCTCCCATCGAATCATTCAACGGGCAGAAACGACGAACAGCCGTTAAACTACCTGATTATGACTGATGAAAAAAAGCTGCTCTATGCGACCGACGGCGCGTGGCTTACGAATCGGACGTATCATGCGATTCGTGAAAATGCGCCTCTGGACGCGATCGTATTCGACGGAACCGTGGGCGACGATTTTCCGAACGACTGGCGCGTGTTTGAGCACAATACGCTTACTATGGTGCGCGATATGAAAAAGGCGCTTGTGCTGATGGGCGCGCTCAGGGAAGATGGACACGTTTTCGTTACGCATCTTGCCCGCACGCTGCATGCCGATCAGAAAACGCTGGAAGAAACTGAATGGAAGCTCGGAAGCGGAATTACCGTATGCTATGACGGCATGACCGATGAAATCTGAACAGGCCGAAGGGGCGATATGCCTATTTTACAATCAGACGCTTGACATTTGGGCATGTGAGGCGTATAATCCCTTTCAACCGACAAGATGACGGAGATTTGTCCCCTCAAAGGCGCTCAAGAGAGCGCGCGCCATGGGCTGAAAGCGCGCGCAGCACACCCGAGACGGACGCACCGCCTCCCGATTGCAGGCGTTTTGGGCGCGATACAGCCCTCAATAAGCGGCGCATGATTTTTTGTGCGTCAGTTGGGTGGAACCACGGGCATACCGCTCGTCCCTTCATATACCATGAGGGGACGGGCGTTTTTTCATGATTTGGACAGGAGGAAAGCAGCAATGAAAATTACGTTTCAGGACAAAGTATGGGAGTTTGAAAACGGAACCAACTCGCTCGATATGATCGGCGAAATCGATAAGGAGCTAAAAAAGACAGCGCTGGCCGTAAAAGTAAACGGCGCAGTGACCGATCTGGCTGCGCCCGTAAATGAGGATGCGGCGATTGAAATTCTGACCGGCGCCGACGCAGAAGGTCTTCGCGTGCTTCGCCACTCCGCCAGCCATGTTCTCGCGCAGGCAGTTAAGAACCTTCGCCCGAACGTCAAGCTCGCCATCGGCCCCGCGATCGACAACGGCTTCTACTACGATTTTGACGTAGACGAGCCCTTCACCACGGATTTCCTTAACCAGGTGGAAAAGGAAATGACCAAGATCATCAAAAAGAACAGCCGCATGGAGCGCTTCGAGCTGCCCCGCGAGGAAGCGCTGGCGCTGATGAAGGATGAGCCCTACAAGGTAGAGCTGATCAATGAACTCCCCGAGGGCGAAGCGATTTCTTTCTATAAGCAGGAAGGCTTTGTGGATCTGTGTGCCGGTCCGCATCTTCCGAGCCTTGGAAAAATCAAGGCTGTAAAGCTTATGAGCATCGCAGGCGCGTACTGGCGCGGAAGCGAAAAGAATAAGATGCTTCAGCGCATCTATGCAACGGCCTTTGCGACCAAGGAAGAGCTGGATGCATATGTCGCCGCCCGTGAAGACGCGCTCAAGCGCGACCATAATAAGCTCGGACGAGAGCTTGAATACTTCACGACCGTTGATTCCATCGGTCAGGGCCTTCCGATTCTGCTTCCCAAGGGCGCAAGAGTCATTCAGCTGCTTCAGCGCTGGGTAGAGGATACCGAGCAGAAAGCGGGCTACCTGCTTACAAAGACCCCGCTCATGGCCAAGCGCGATCTGTACCGCATCTCCGGCCATTGGGATCATTATCTGGACGGCATGTTCATTCTGGGCGATCCCTATGACGAGACCAAGGAGTGCTTCGCCCTTCGCCCGATGACCTGCCCCTTCCAGTATCAGGTATACCTGAACCGCCAGAGGAGCTACAGAGAGCTTCCGATGCGCCTGGGCGAAACCTCGACGCTGTTCCGCAATGAGGATTCCGGCGAAATGCACGGCCTGATCCGCGTGCGCCAATTCACCATCTCCGAAGGCCACCTCGTTTTGCGCCCCGATCAGCTGGCAGAGGAATTCAAGGGCTGCCTGGAGCTTGCAAAGTATATGCTTGAAACCGTAGGCATGCTTGATAAGTGCACCTTCCGCTTTTCTCAGTGGGATCCCGAGAACCCGAAGAACAAGTATGAGGGCACCAGGGAGCAGTGGGAGACCGCGCAGGCCATCATGAAGGATATTCTGGACGACCTCGGCGTGAACTACGAAATCGGCATCGACGAAGCCGCGTTCTACGGCCCGAAGCTCGATGTTCAGTATCACAACGTGTTCGGAAAAGAGGATACCATCGTAACGCTTCAGATTGATATGCTGCTTGCTGAGCGCTTCGGTATGTACTATATCGACGAGAACGGCGAAAAGAAGCTGCCCTATATCATCCACCGCACCAGCCTCGGCTGCTACGAGCGCACGCTTGCATACCTCATTGAAACCTACGCCGGCGCGCTGCCCACCTGGATGTCGCCCGAGCAGGTGAGAATCCTTTCCGTAACCGACCGCGCCGCCGATTATGCGATTGAGCTTAAGAAAAAGCTCGAAGCCCTCGGTTTCCGTGCAGAAGCCGATATCACCGGTAATAAGATCGGCAAGAAAATCCGCGATGCGCAGATGGAGAAGATTCCCTACATGCTGATCGTAGGCGACCGCGACATGGCGGAGAACACCGTTTCCGTGCGCCACCGCGCAGACGGCGACATCGGCGCCATAAGCTTCGATGCTTTCGCTGCCCTCATCAAGGAAGTCGTAGAAAAAAAGGCGAAAAAGTAAAAAAAAGTCAGAACCACCGGCTGAGCCGGTGGTTCTCTGTATTTAAAAAACAGGGCTGCTGCAGAATTTTCTCTTCTGCAGCAGCCCTGTTTTCTGTATTTCTATGCCGATCAGCCGATGATTCTGCGTCCCCAGCAGAAAGCGTCGTTGTAATAATTGTTCATTTTGGTAACGATTACGGCGTCCGCCGTCGCAGAGGCGTGGATGAAGTAGTTATTGCCAAGGTAGATGCCCACATTGTCGACAGACTTTTCCTCTCCGCCGTCCAGATCGAAGCATATGATATCTCCGCGTTTCAAATCGCCGCGCTTGATGTAAGCGGCATCTCCCTTGTGTCCGATGTCATATGCGCTGCTTGAAACGCTGTAATCAATAAAGGAGAAGCAAGCGCGCACAAAGGACGGATTCTTGAACGACGTTTTATTGTTGGGCGAGGTATTGTAATCGCATCCCAGCTTCGACTGCGCATAGTAGATCATGTAATTGATCTTTTGGGTATTCCCCATGTAGCTTGCATAGTAATTCTGATCGGATTTCACGCTTCCGGGCATGGTGGTCGTGGAATTTCCGGAGGAATACGACTTTTTATACTTCTCATCCAACTTCAGAGAATTGGTTTTTTCGTCGCTTACATGCGCCTTTTTGATATATCCGTACACATCCGAATCCGTGCGCTTGATCCTGTAGTAATTGCCGCTCGTGCCTACCACGTATACGGGGAAATCCGAGGTAACCGTGCAAAGCGCGTTGTTGTCCGACGCAGAGGAATAGATCTTCGCTTCACGGTTCGTATACATGAGCGTCTTCGTAGTGGGGGTAGCTTCCGGCTTCGGCGTAGCAGCCGTGCCCGTTCCCGACGTCTTCTTGAAATTCGAAAGCTTTGCAAAACCGATTTTTCCGTCATAGGAAATTCTCGCCCAATCGCCGGAGGTAGCAAGCACGGTAAACTTCGTACCCTTGGAAAGATAGCCGATATAATAGGTATCCGACGCATTGTTGGTGGAGTACACCTTCATTTTATCGGATGTAACCTGCGCGGCATACTGCGTCCAGTCTACCTTTTCCTGCTCCTGCTCCTGCGCGGCCTCCGTCTTCTTGAGATAGTCGAGCTTCACATAGCCAGTTTTTCCGTCATAGGTGATCTTCGCCCAGTCGTTTCCGGCAGCAGTTACCTTTACCTCGGTGTTCTTGGGAAGCGAACCGAGCTTAAAGGAATCGTAGGCATGGGTAACGGAGTATACGCTCAGCGAAGAGGCAGTAACCTTCGCCTTGTAATTGGTCTCTTTGAGACTTACGTTTTTTACCTTGATATCCGAAAGCTGCGCATATCCCATTCTTCCGTCCTCATAGGAAATGCGGGCCCATTTGCCGGAAACCTTGGTAAGGGTAATCTCGGTTCCCTTTTTAAGAGAGCCGATATAAAAGTTTACGCCGACGGCATTTTTGGAATACAAACTCATCGGCGAAGCGGAAACTGTCGCGCTGATATTGGCCGCCATTGCAGAAGCAGGGATGAGCATTATCAAAAGTACTATACATGCCGTCAGTTTCCGAATTACGCTTAACTTTCGCTTCATTTCTCCTTCCGCCTCCTTCAGATTGCTCATATCAATATCACTCACTATTTACTGTGTCAAATCCGTGTCATCATTCAGGCAATAGTATCCCGTATATTCATCATAACACAAACAGGCGTATGGTTCAAGTATATTTGCGTATTTTTTTAATACTTTTGCAAGACTTTTGTATTTTTAAGTATTCCCCATCTGCTGCTCCGGCTTAACGGGAATCTCCACAACCGCAAACAGCACCCATTCGTTATCATCCAGTTCAAAGAGCATCTCAACGGCTTCGCCGTCATCATCCTTCCATGCGAGCACGCGCCTTACGCCCGATGAGTCTTCATCCGACAGATTCATGCGCATGATTTCAAGGCCTTCCGCGCCGATCATCGCCTGAACCTTATCGATTTCCGTTCCCTGCTTAAGCTTCTTGATCTTTTCCATCGGAAGAGACGCGGCAGGAGCGATATCGCGTACATCTTCAAATGCCATCGCCTTTGCCTTCAGCCTTCCGCTTTCATAAAACGCAAGCAGCACTTCGCCCGAAAAAAGAAGGTATTCGCCCTCCTGTGTAAGGGGCGCAAGCGCCTCAATCGCTTCCTTCGTCATGCCCATATCGATCCTGTCATAGGGCGGCAACGCGCCTTCCTGTCCTTCGGAAAACGCCATAGACATAAGAAGCACCGAAAGAAGCAGTAAACATCCAAGAAATCTCTTCATATTCTTTTACGCCTCCTGAAGCGTCGCCTGATGAACGCGAATGATTTTTCCTGCGTCCGCGCCCGCCAAATCCTCTATATCCGTGCATGTCACCAGAGTCTGAACGCCCGAAAGCATTCGTATGAGCAGCCTTCGCCTGCCGGGATCAAGCTCGCTCATCACGTCGTCCAGCATGAGTACCGGCGCTTCCCCGCTTTCCTTCTTCATGATTTCAAGCTCGGAAAGCTTCATCGAAAGCGCGCACGTTCTCACCTGACCCTGAGAGCCGAATGACCGCGCATCCAGACCGTTCAAAAGAATCTTCACATCGTCCCTGTGCGGACCGACGCTGGTAATCTGCCGCCTGATATCCGTCTGACGCGCCCTGTGAAGCTCCTTTTCAAGCCGTGTTCTCAGCTCTTCTCCGCTTTCCTCCGCTCGGACGCTCGGCACATACTCAACTTCCATTTTTTCCGCGCCGTTTGCTACGAACTCATGGGTTTTTCCCGCCTGCTCGCTCAATTTTGCAATAAAATCGCGGCGCATGGTCATGATCGCCTGTCCGCTTTGCGCAAGCTCCGCATCCCACATATCCAGCGTATCCGAAGCAGCGGGTGCGTTGATAAGCTCCCGTAAGAGCGCGCCCCTTTGCTTCAGCGCGCGATTGTATCTTTGAAGCGCGTAATAATATGCGGGGCGAAGCTGCGAAAGCTCCATATCCACAAATCTGCGCCTCTCGGCAGGACCGTCCTTTACCATTCTCAAATCTTCCGGCGAAAACAAAACGCCTGTGATATGACCGAGCATTTCGCCGGATTTTGAAACCGTATTTCCCGCTACCTTAATGCGCCTTCTTGAGATTCTGGAAAGAAGGATTTCCACATCATGCATGCCGTCCGCACGATCCGCTTCCACAGTCACGCGCGCAAAGTCATGATCGTTTTTGATCAGTTCCTTGTCGTGCGTCGTCCGGTGGGATCGCCCCGTGCAGCACAGGTATACCGCTTCCAGAATATTGGTTTTTCCCTGCGCATTGTTGCCGGTAAATACGGTCACGCCATCGGAGGGATGAATTTCGGCTTCCGTATAATTCCTAAATCCGGCAAGCCGGATCGACCGGATCAGCATTTCTCATCCCTCCAACGTTATTATCCCTTTTTGCGCGCCTCCAGCTTCTTGCGCGCCTCGGTTCCCAGAACCCGCTTTCTCATGCGGATGGACTTGGGCGTGATCTCCACCAGCTCGTCATCGTCGATATAATCCAGCGCTTCTTCCAGCGTCAGAATTCTTATGCCCGTAACCTTCAGCGCTTCTTCGGCGGCGGCGCTGTTTCGAATGGAGGTCAGGTGCTTTTTCTTGCACACGTTTACATCGATATCGCCCGGGCGGGAATTGCGCCCGACAATCATGCCGTTGTACACCTTCGTACCCGGCTCGATGAACAATTCGCCTCTGTCCTGAATGTAGAACATCGCGTAGCTCGTCGTTTCGCCCGTCTCCCACGCGACCAATGAACCGCTGGGACGGGTGGGAATATCGCCCTTTACGGGCTCATAGCCGTTAAATACGGCGCTCATCACGCCTTCGCCTCTCGTATCGGTCAAAAACTCGCTTCGATAGCCGAAAAGGCCTCTGGAGGGAACATTGAATTCCAGCCTTACGCGGTCGATACCCTCCATGCTCAGAAGCACGCCGCGGCGTCTTCCGATTTTGTCGATGACCGCGCCGGAGTATTCGCTGGGCACATCGCATACCATGAATTCCATCGGCTCGCACTTCACGCCGTCGATCGTCTTGTAAAGCACGGTGGGCTTGGTGACCTGGAATTCATAGCCCTGCCTGCGCATGTTTTCAATCAGTATCGAAAGGTGCAGTTCGCCTCTTCCGTATACGCGGAACGCGTCCGTGGTTTCGGTATCCTCCACGCGAAGAGATACGTCCGTCTGCATTTCCTTAAACAGGCGGCTTCTCAGGTGGCGGGAGGTGACATAGGTTCCTTCCGTGCCGGCAAAGGGAGAATCGTTTACACAGAACTCCATGGAAACGGTGGGCTCAGAGATCTTCACAAACGGCAGCGGATCCGCCATGGCGACTTCGCAGATGGTGTCTCCGATGGACAAATCGTCAAAGCCGGTGATCGCAACGATATCGCCTACCTCCGCTTCCTCGCAGGGCACGCGCTTTAAGCCGTCATAGGAGAAGAGTCCGCCCAGACGCGCTGCGGGCGACACATAGCTCTGCCCGTAAATGCAGCGAACCGCCATCTGTCCGGCCTTGATCCGTCCGCGCTCAATGCGGCCTACGCCGATTCTGCCGACGTAATCGTTGTAATCGATGGTGGAAATCAGAAGCTGCAGCGTATCATCCGGGTCGCCCTGCGGCGCGGGGATATGCTTGATGATCGTATCAAACAGGGGTCGAAGATCGGTTGCGGGGCTATTCAGGTCGAGGGTGGAAATACCGGTTCTGCCGGAGCAGAATACCACCGGCGAATCCAGCTGTTCGTCCGTCGCATCAAGCTCCAAAAGAAGCTCCAGCGTCTCGTCCACAACCTCTGCGCACCGCTGATCGGGCCTATCCATTTTGTTGATGACGATGATGACCGGAAGCGAAAGCTCCAGCGCCTTTTTCAGAACAAATCGGGTCTGCGGCATCGGCCCTTCAAAGGAATCGACCAGAAGCAAAACGCCGCCCACCATCTTAAGAACCCGCTCTACCTCGCCGCCGAAATCAGCGTGGCCGGGCGTGTCGACGATGTTGATTTTGATTCCGTTATAGTGAACCGCCGTGTTCTTGGCAAGAATGGTGATTCCTCTCTCGCGCTCCAGCGCGTTTGAGTCCATCACTCGGTCGTTTACCTGCTGATTGGCGCGGAATACACCGCCCTGCTTCAGCATTTCATCTACCAGCGTAGTCTTGCCGTGATCGACGTGCGCGATAATCGCAATGTTTCTGATATCGTTACGGGTGATATTCAAGCAAAAGCCCTCTCTCTTACGCAAATTCTGTTACATATCCATCTGATCGGCTTCGGCGCGGTCGGCGGTTTCGTTTAAAACCAGTCCCTCGTTGTTTTCCATCGCCAGTCTGATCGACCATTCGTTTTCAAAGAAGAGTACGTCGCGTCCCGCACGGTCAATGGCGGGAACGGTGGTAGAGGTAAGGCGCAGCCGCTCAATGGGCTTGGGCGTATGCGCAATCCAGCGGACAAACCTGTAGGGAAGCGTTTCTCTCACGATCTCAACGCCGTATTCCGTATTCAGGCGATATTCCAAAACGTCCATCTGCAGAACGCCTACAACGCCCGCGATCATTTCCTCTCGTCCGATGTTCGGGCGCTTGAAGGTCTGAATCGCGCCCTCCTGCGAAAGCTGCGTGATGCCCTTCAAGAACTGCTTGCGCTTCATGGAATCCAGCGGGCTTACGCGGGAGAAAAATTCCGGTGCGAACAGCGGAATTCCCGAATAGCGAACGGGCGCGCCCGTGCAGATCGTGTCTCCCAAGCGGAAAATACCGGGATCAAACAGGCCGATGATATCGCCGGGATAGGCGGTTTCCACGCTCTCATGCTCCTGCGCCATAAACTGCTGCGGCTGTGCGAGCTTGATTTTTTCGCCGCTGGAGGAATGCCAGACCGACATACCCTTTTCAAACACGCCGGAGCAAACGCGCATAAACGCGAGCCTGTCCCTGTGCGCCGGGTTCATATTCGCCTGAATCTTGAATATGAAGCCGGTAAACTTGTCGCTGTCCGGCGCGATTTCGCCCTGATCGGAAACGCGCGCGGTGGGCGCTTTGGTATAGCTCAAAAAGCGCTTCAGGAACGGCTCAACGCCGAAGTTGTTGGCGGCGGAACCGAAGAACATGGGCGTAAGCTGTCCGGAGAGGATCATATCAAGATCAAACGCATCGCCCGCCACGTCCAGAAGCTCGATATCCTCCATCAGCTTGTCGTAGTAGGTTTTTCCGATCTTGTCAGGAAGCGAAGGATCGTCGATCTTTACCGTCTCTACGTTTACCTGCGTCTGTCCGTGATTGCCGCCGGTGTACATTTCAACCACCTGCGTATCTCTGTGGTAAACGCCCTTGAAGTCGTCGCCGTGTTGACCGATGGGCCAGTTGACCGGGCAGGAGCGGATGCCCAGCACCTGCTCAAGCTCCTCCATCAGTTCAAACGGATCCTTACCTGCGCGGTCAAGCTTGTTTACAAAGGTGAAAATCGGGATCGAGCGCATGCGGCAAACCTTGAAAAGCTTAATGGTCTGCTCCTCAACGCCCTTCGCGCAGTCGATCAGCATGACTGCGCTGTCCGCAGCCACCAGCGTGCGGTAGGTATCCTCGGAGAAATCCTGGTGACCGGGCGTATCCAGAATGTTGATTCGATAGCCGTCAAAATCAAACTGCATGGCGGATGAGGTAACGGAAATGCCGCGCTGCTTTTCGATCTCCATCCAGTCGCTGGTCGCATGCCTGGCGGCTTTTCTCGCCTTTACGGAGCCGGCCTGGCGAATCGCGCCGCCGTAAAGCAGCAGCTTCTCTGTGAGCGTCGTTTTACCTGCGTCGGGATGGGAAATAATCGCAAAGGTGCGCCTGCGCATGGTTTCGTTATATAACTCGGGGTGCATGACAAAATTGCCTCCTCTGAATTTTTAAAATAGGGTTTCCGATAAAAGGCACGCATGCACGTCAGATCGGATGCATTCCATTTTCCTCCCAGCTCATATCAGCGTATTTTCTGCGCCTTCTAAGGACATAAAAACTCAGTTTCTATTGTATTCCCCGAAAAAATGTATGTCAATCAATGAACTCGCAGTTTGCGTTAAAAATCGTTTTTTGCTTGCGATTTTCAAAAAAACAGAGAGCCGCCGGGCGCCCGGAAGCTCTCTTCTTCTATGTTTTATGCATTTACAAACGTGAATTTCTCCCAAGGAATATCCACCGGCGCGTGTTTTACCAGAATATCGTCTATATGCATAAGCAGCGGGAAGTCGTTCAGGTCTATCTCTCCTCTTTCCGCCCGTATGCGGATGGCTCTTGCCACTCGCACCGCCACCGTCAAAGACTCCAGCGTTACGCCGTTCAATTCGCGCTTCGCGTCGTCAATATCCAGACCTCGTCCGAGCAATATGCCGATTAAGCGGGTGCGGCCGCCGTATATGGTCACATACAGATCGCCTGCGCCGACAGCCAAGTTTTCCAACGTTCCCGCGCCCTGAAGCTTAAGAAGCTTCGCCATTTCGCGTACGCTGTGTCCGAATACCGCCGCCTGAGAATTGAAATGCAGCTCGCTATCAATACCGAACTCCTTCTGATTGAGGCCAACCGTGAGCGCAATGCCCAGCGCATATCCGTTTTTAAGCGCCACGGCGCTTTCAATGCCGGTGACGTCGGTAGAAAGGCTGATATGATAGTAATCCGTCTTCATGTAGTCGCGGATCACTTCAAGATCCGGGAGGTTCTTTCCGCAGAACGCAACCTCCGTCTGATCGTGATACACCAGCTCATAGCTCGTGCAGGGGCCGCCGACCGCGTTTAAGGAGAGCTTCTTCCCAATGGAATCGAGCTTCTCCTGCCAGATCGCGGGATAGGTAAGAAGGCGGCCGTCGGGCGTATCCTGAAGACCCTTGGTCACAGTCAGTACCTTTGTGCCGTCTGCAATCTCGGGAAGTACAACGTCTTTAAACCAATCTACGCCGAAGCTGCTCACGCCGCCGATAACGAGATCCGCGCCCAAGAGCGCCTCTTTCAGGCCTTCGATCTGAAAATAGCGAATGCCGGCGGGGAAATCCTTCTTGAATTTCGGATGACGGCCCGTCTTTATGCACGCTTCAATGATCTCTCTGTCCAGATGCGTTCCGACCAGGCGAACCTCGTGTCCGTTCTCTCGCGCGGGAAACGCCAGAGCGGAGCCCATCATGCCGGAGCCGACGATGGTGATGACAGCCATATTATGTACTTCCTTTCCGATTCAAATTGTTTCTCTTTCTACAAAAGCGCAGGTATCAGCGCGTATACAAGCGCAAACACGATGCCAAGGGTACACAGAAGAAGTCCGAAGGTGACGGAATTGGTGTAGGAGGAGCCGTACCTTAAGTCCGTAACATCGCGCATATCGCCTCGTAAGCGGGGCGATACCCGCGCGGCAGCGCGGGAAAACGCGTCCAGCGCACGCCGGAGACTCGCGGCATAGCTCGTCTTCGTTCCCGGACGAGGGCCGTTTGCGCGGTGAATAAACAGCGCCTCGCGCACAAAAAGCGCGATCCGATCCATTCCTTCATCCATAATTCTCGATGCAAGCACGATCAGGAACATAAACACACGGTGGAAGCAGTCCGTAAGCACGTTCAGGCATCCGGAAATTACAGACAGCACCCACGGTACGAAGCGCGTAAACACGGGACGGTACACGGCATTTTCAAGATCGAGCCATTTCGGCCAGCGGTCGATATAGCCCTTATCCTTATTATACATGAAAAACCTTACAACCGTCAAATACACAATCGTTCCGATGCCGAGCGTAATCGCACCGCCCTTAAGGTTTACAAGATTACAGAATGCAACCTCGTGCATATCGTACTGGTGCAGGAAATGCTTGCTCACATCGTACAGCTTTAAAAGCGTATCATTCGGGAAAACGCCGAGAATCGGTATCAGACACGAAGACAGAATCAGCGCAATTCTTGAACGAAGGTCGATATAGGTTTTATTCATGCCGTCATACTTCGCCTGCGTTTCGGCATCCGCATTTTTCTGCCAGAAAACCGCAATATAGATTTTCAGCACGTACGCCGTCGTAAGCCCCGCCGCGAACAGAAACACCCACTCGGAAAACTGAAATATAAACTGTCCGTGCGTCTCATGCACCCATTCCACAAGGCCTTCGTGAATCAGCGTCTTGGAAGCATATCCGTTAAACAGCGGCACGCCCGCAAGTCCCAAAGCGCCCAGAAGGAACACTATGTTCAGAAACGGCTTTCCGCGTCCAAAGCCGCGAATGTCGTTAAGCTCCAATTTGTGTATGTTCATATACACAACACCCGCCGCCATGAACAGAACGAGCTTCAAAACGGAGTGATTCACCATGTGGCCGACCGCGCCCGCCATAGCAAGCGAGCCATGCTCGCCCAGAAGCACGCCGCACGCAACGCCCGTAAGTATGTATCCGATCTGAGACATCGACGAGCAGGCAAGCGTGCGCTTGAGGTTGGTGGAAAACACGCCCAGCACCGCGCCCAAAAGCATCGTAACAAGCGCAAGCGCAAGCATAATGCAGCCGAACACATAGTTCCCGCGGTACAGATTCATTGAAATGACTAAAACGCCGAAAAGACCGGTCTTTGTGAGCATGCCGCTCAGAAGCGCGCTCGCAGGCGCGGGCGCAACCGGATGCGCCTTGGGCAGCCAGATCTGAAGCGGCACTGCGCCGGCCTTTGCAATAAAGCCGAATAGTATCAGCCCCGCGCTTACGTTGAGTCTGCCCTCAGCCGTCGCCTCCGAAATCGCGTGAAAGGACAGGCTCCCGATTTCCTGATGCATAAGGAACATGCCCATCAGCGTCACCATGCCGCCCAGCACCGCCACGCCAAGATACGTAGCCGCCGCTCTCATCGCGCCGGGATTCTCATCATGCGCCACCCACGGATACGACGCCATCGACATGATTTCAAAGAATATAAACGTGGTATACAGGTCGTCCGACAGGAACACGCCCAGCGTTCCCATAAGGGTCAGGAGGTTGAAAAAATAGTATCGGGTGCGGTTGTGATAGTGCGCAAAATACCTTTCGGACAGAAGCGACGTCATGAACCACATAAACGAAGCAAGGCAGGCGTACATAGCTCTGAAACCGTCCGCACGGAAGGAAACGCCAAGAGCGCAGATTCCTTCAAGGGAAAACTCGGCGTCCGCATGCTGAGAGGCTAAAATGAACATAAAAATCGAAAGAATCCATGTAAGCAGCGAGGTCATTCTGACGCATATGCCCCTCGCCGCCTTATGCTTCTTTCCCAGAAGCTTCACACCCGCAGCGCCCAGAAGGGGAACAATCAGTGTTACAGGAATCAACATATCCGTATCCCCCTTACATCTTTGCAATCGAAGCGATCGCATCGATTATGCGCCCGCTCAAAAGACTGACAATAACAATCGCTATGGAAAGCGATATCAGAACAATTCGCATCGGAAGGCCGGGATCGAGATTCCCTTCCGGAAGCGAAGCATCCGCCTTTCCGTAATAGGCCGTTACAGCCACCGAAAAAATGTACACAGCCGTCAATACCGCAGATATGATCAGGCTTACGGCGGCGACGATAAACATCCATCCGCTTTCGGAAAGCGCCGAAACGATCAGCTGGTACTTTGAAAAGAATCCCATCAGCGGCGGAACGCCCACAAGCGCAAGACCTGCGACCATATAGCAGAAGAATGTGATCGGCATGCGCTTTGCAAGCCCGCGCAATTCATAAATCTGCGTGCGTTCGGTTTTCACAAGCACCGCGCCGGCGGTAAAGAACAAAACGATCTTCATAAGCGCGTGAAACGCCATATGCAGAAGCGTTCCCGTCATGCCGCTTTCGCTCATCAGCGAAACGCCGATCAGCATGTAGCTTAAGTTGCTGACCGTGGACCATGCGAGCCTGCGCTTAAAATGCGTTTCCCTGAGCGCACGAACGGAGCCGTACACGACGGTGAAGGCGGAAAGCAGTATCAAAATCGTCTGAATATAGGTTCCGCGCATGAACTCCGCGCCGAACACGTAATACGTTACGCGAAGCACCGAAAACACGCCCGCGTTTACAACCGCAACCGCGTGCAGAAGCGCCGTAACCGGCGTAGGCGCTACAGACGCCTTGGGCAGCCAGCGGCACAGCGGGAAGAGCGCCGCCTTTGCCGCAAAGCCGAAAAACGCAAGTCCGTGCGCAAGCCTGAGCGGAAGATTCTCCCTCGCGCCCTCTCCAAAGATTCCGCCCAGCTGAAAGGGCGAACCGGAATTCAGATTGATGATGATCATGCCCGCAAAGGCGATGGACGCGCCGCCGATCAGATACACCATGTACGCTCTCGTCGCGCGGAAGGACTCCTTGTCCTGACCGTGTCCGACCAGAGGCACCGTGATCAGCGTGAGGCATTCATAGAATATGTACATCGTAAAGAGGTTCGCAGACGCCGCCAGCAGGATCGTGATGCCGTACGCCATCGTATAGCATGCAAAGAACATGCCCTCCCGCTTTTCGTGCGCCATGTACTCAATGGCGTACAGCGTTGCAAACGGCCACAGAAACGCGGCTACAGCGATGAATACGCGCCCGGCGCCATCCATGGAAAACGCGCAGATGAAGCTTTCCGAAATTCGAAACGCCTCGAAAACGCCCTCATTCGGCGCTGACAGCGCGAGAAACACGCATACGGACGTAAGGATCGTGATGATTTCCACATACACCATTCTGTAAAGCCGCTTCTTGAATCTCAAAAACATGAGCGCGCCGCCGCCGAGAATCGGGATCAGCGCAGAAAGAGCCAGCATCATAAACTGAACCGTCTCCTTTAAATGATAGTCGATACAAAGGATGCGATAAATTCAATCACAGCGCCCGGGAATATTCCGAGGATTACGCTAAGACAGGAAAGTACGCCCATCGGAAAAAGCATTCTTAAGGAAACCTCATCCTTCTCAACCGCGGATGCATCCTCGCCCGTAAAGAAGCCTCGAATGGAAACGGAGAGAAGATATGCCGCCGGGAGTATTGCGCTTAGCAGCAGCGCCGCAGGTCCGATCCACGCGCAGCCCTGTTCCATCGAAAGCGCGCCGGCGGCAAGGTTCCATTTGCTGATAAAGCCGCCCGTCGGCGGAATACCGATCAGGCCCAGAGAAACCACCGTGAACAGGAACATCGTCTTGGGCATTCTTCTTCCGATGCCGCGAAGATCGTCCACATTGGTAAGCTCCGTTTTATGAATAACGGCGCCTGCGGACATAAAGAGCGTGTTCTTGATCAGAGAGTGGAACAGTATGTGCAAAAACGCGCCGACAAGGCCCGCCGCAGTCATCGTGGAGACGCCGAAGAGCACATAGGAAACCTGACTCACGGTGGAATACGCCAGCCTCTTTTTAAACACCTTTTCCTTGAGCGCAAGCGTAGAACCCATTACAACCGTCATGAGCGCAAGCGTCATAAACGCATACTGCACCCAGGTTCCTCTGAGGAAATTCACGCCCGCGATATAGTAAATCGTTCGGATAATGCCGAGAACGCCCATTTTCGTGATCACGCCGGACAATACGGCGCTGGCCGGCGCGGGCGCGACAGGGTGCGCGGTGGGAAGCCAGCTGTGCATCGGGAACATGCCCGCCTTTACGCCGAAGCCCGCGATCATCAGGAAAAATACCACTCTGAGTATGCCCGCGTTCTGATTCAGCACTTCCTGACTGAAAACGCCGCCTGCGGTAAAATCAAACGTTCCCGCATACGCGCCCACAAAGAATATGCCGAAAAGCGCCAAAGACGCGCCGATGACCGAATATACCAGATACTTAATCGCTGCCGCAATTGATTCCTTGTCGCGGTTGTGCGCAACCAGCGGCATGGTAACCAGCGTCATGCATTCATAGAACATATACAGCGTGATCAGGTTGTCCGCCATGGAAAGCCCCATCAAAGCGCCGTAGGATACGAGATAATAGCGCCAGAAACGCGCGTCTTTTTCATCGTGCTCCAGATACTCCCATGCATACAGACCGACCAGCGCCCACACGCCGGAAACAAAGGCGACATAGAAGCGGCTTACGCCGTCCATGGAGAACGAAATCTTCACGCTGCCCGTAATCTTCCAGAGCGTAAGCGCAATTTCTCCCTTAAAAAACAGCGCAGACACAGACAGTATGGAGAGAAGGAACATAAAGGCTACAGATATTTTCGCGCGTGTCTCCCGATTCGCCTTCAGAAATGGAATTGCAACGCCCGCGAGCATGGGCAGAAAAACCGGAAGCATAAGATACATATTGCCGTTCATCTTTGTAAAGCGCCTCCCGCTTCTTGATTTACCAAAGCATTATTCCGTCATTAATCATCTCAAACACCGGAAGAGAGAATATACCAAGCGCCGTGTTTAAACCGATAAACACGATGAGCGCAAGCGCTAGAGGAACCATAACCGCCTTATCCCGGGTAAGCGGGTATCTTTCGCCGGGTCTGTAGAGCGTAATCACGGTTCGAAGGAAATAGCTCACGTTCAAAACCGTACTCGCCGCGAGCACGAAAAGCACAATCAGCATACGCCAGCCGCCGGACTCAACGGCTGCCGAAGCCAGATATACCTTCGAAGAGAAGCCGGCGAATATGGGGATGCCGGTGATCGAAAACGCGCCAACGACGAACGCAATTCCCGCCAGCGGCGCACGAAAGCCGCTGCCTCTGAGATCGCGGTAATTCTCATTTCCGCCGGATACCTGCGTAAGCCTATCCACCGCCGGAAACAGCATTGCCTTTGAAATCGAATGCGCCAGAATGTGAAAAATTGCCGCCGTCATGCCCGCTGCGGTTCCGATGGACACGCCCAGGAATATGTATCCGATCTGCGCAACCGAGGAATAACTGACCATTCTTCGCACATTGTGTTCGCGGATCGCGTCGATGGAGCCGAGTATAATGGCAATGCACGAATAGACAAACACCACATCGCCCGCGCGGAGGCTCACAAACGCTTCCGGTCCGGTAACGCGCATTACAATTTTAATCAAAAGAAAGATATACGCCTTCGAAACCAGTGAGGAAAGCATCGAGCTGGCGGCCGGAGTCGCGCCGGAATAGGCGTTGGGCAGCCATGTATGGAACGGATACAGCGCCGACTTGATCGATAGTCCGACAGTGATCAGAAGAATCGAAGCCGTGAGCGGGCGGATATAGCGCCCCTCGCGCAAGATCTGAGACACGCCTTCCTTAAGCTGCGGAAACAGAAGCTCGCCCGTCAAGCAGTACATGACCGCAAGCCCCAGCAGGAAAAGACCGCTTCCCAGCAGGTTCATGATCATGTAGCGCATGGAAGCGAAAAGCGCGCCCTCGCGGCTTCTGATAAATATCAGCGCACCCGCTGCGATGGTCGTAATTTCAAGGAATACATATCCCGTAAACAGGTCGTTCGTAAAGCACAGCGCCTGTATGGCGGAAAGCAAAAGCGAAGTCACGGTGTAAAACAGGCTGCGGCGGTTTTCGTGAATTTCTTCATCAAGCCTGTGAAGGCCGCCCAGAAGCGAAAGCATGTGCACACAGGAAAACAGAAGGCTTACAATGCATTCGGTTCTGGAAATGTATAATTCGTTTCCAAAAGGGGCTCCGTATTCGCCCATCTTAATCGTATAAGGAAGCGAGTCTTCCGCGCACATATAGACGGTAAGCGCCAGCGAGACCGCGCACGATATCAGAGAAACAGCGAGCATCACCGCACGCGACGCCTTCGGGCGAAGAAACGCGAGCGCAGGCGACACGGCAAGCGGAAGAAGGATCAGAATCATAGGGAGATTTTGCTGTATCTCCATTTATTTTCCCTCCTTGCGCACGATTTCGGCAATTTTGTCGATATCCAGCGTGTGATAGTGCCTGTACAGCCTGACCGTAAGCGCCAGCATAATCGCAGTAACCGATACCGATACCACAATGCCCGTTAGAACCAGTCCCGCGGGAAGCGGATTTACATAGGCGGTCGGATCGGTATTTCCGCCGATATAGATGGGCGCAGCGCGGCCCTGTATGTAGCCATAGGAAGCCAGAAACAGGTATATCGCGTTGTCCATCATGGAAAAGCCGATGATTTTCTTGATCAGGTTCCGGTTCAGAAGCAGCGTGGTAAAGCCTATGGAGAACAGCACGATGGCCGCTGCCTCGTCCACATGGTTATAGATTACGTCCAGCATGCTTTAAAAGTCCCCCTTTCTGAACATGGTAAACAGCGCGTACATCGTACACGCAACGACAAGACCTACGAAGATATTCAAGGGAAGCAAAAGTCCGCCCGAGAATATGGTGCCCGGCGTTCCGATGCCGATCATCGCCTTGATATCGTTAGCGCCGGTGACAAAGTGGAACGTTTTTGAACAGGTATACGATATCAGCGCTATAGTCGTCAGAATTCTGAACGTGCGCATGGTGAAGAATCTTCTGGTTCTTATGTAGCCGTACACGCTTAAATACAGTATCAGTCCCGCGCCGATGACCGCGCCGCCCGAAAAACCGCCGCCCGGCGACAGATTGCCGTTGAGTATGATGTAAATACCGAACATTACAATCAGCGGAAACAGCACGCGAACGCCCGTAAGCAGTATATCGTCGTCGTGCGGTTCTTCAGAGGCGTCGTCGTATTCATACGCCATCAGATGCGCGCCGTGCTCGGTCGGATGTATATGCAGAAGTATCATTACGGAGCATACCGCGATAAACAATACATGCGCCTCGCCCAGCGTATCAAATCCTCTGAAATTAAGTATGATGCCGCTGATTACGTTTACAGCGCCCGTATGCTCGAGCGTATGCTCGATATAGAACTCGGAAACCTCGCTTTCAACCAGCGTATCGGCATTTCCGAAATAGGGCATATCCATAACCGTGTACATAAGAATCGCAATCAGCGCGATGCAAAGCACCACGGAGAACGCGGTGCTGATGCGGATGTACGCACTTCTGATGATCATATGGAACCGGCTGCTTTCGTCCTTTTTCGTTACCGCCGTCTCCTGCTTTTCATCCCCCGCCAGATAATCGCCCTCCAGCGATTCCATCATTTCCTGATCCAGCGTTTCGCTTCCTTCATTCAGCCATTTGAGAAGCGTTTCATTTCTCTTTTTCATGCTTTTCATCCCTCACCCGGTGGATCTTCTTAAGCGCCGCAAACATCAGAAGCGATGTAACGCCCGCGCCGACCGCCGCTTCCGTAATCGCCAGATCCGGCGATTCCAGCAAAATCCACACAACCGACATTGCAAGGCTCTGCGCCATGAAAATAATGACCGCAGACAGGAGATTTTTTGTAAGACTTACCGACACCGCGCAGGCAATGATAAACAAAAGAAGCAGTATGTTCAGTTCTTCCACAGTTTAACCTCCTTATCCAGGTTGTTGTCCGTTCTGAATACAAGCAGGCTGATCAAATGCCCGGACATGGGGCTTGTGAGCCAGACGAGCAGTATGACAAAAGCAAATTTTACCGCAAGGAACGAAAAACCCGTGTATAAAATCGCAGCAAAGGATACGCACATTACCGCCAGCGTATCGCCGATGGCGGAGGCATGAATGCGGTTCAAGCTGTATTTGAACCGGTTTACGCCGAAAACCGCCATGGTTTCCAAAATCAGCGCCGCCGCTATGAGCGCCGTAAAAGTACCGAAGCGAATCCATTCAAGCATGGGGATCCTCCTTCCTTCCGCGCTTTCGATTGAGCGAAATAAAGATTCTAACCAGCAGCACCACTGCCAGGAAGCTCAAAAGCGCGTATATCAGCGCGATATCGACCAGATATCCTTCGTTTTTCAAAAGCGCAAGCAGAAGGATCATCATAATTACAATGGTTCCGACCATGTTGATCGAAATAACGCGGTCCGCCGTCGTAGGCCCGATGATCGCCCTTACGAGGCACGCAAACATGTAAACGCCCAGCACACAAAGCGCGATGGTAAACACAAGCTCATACGCGTTTTCCATATACCTTCGCCTCCATTTTCATCAGCATTCTTTCAAGGCGCATGCCCGTAAGCCCCTCGGCCATATCCTTTGTCAGGCAATGGACGATAATCCTGTCATTTACCAGCTGCACGGACACGGTTCCGGGCGTAAGGGTAATCGAATTTGCGAGCACCACGCGCGCCGCCTTTGATTTGAGCCCCGTTTTGATGGTTCTCAGATACGGATCGGTTTTCCCGGTAGCTACGATCTTCATTACCGAGAAATTGGCGCATGCGATTTCCCACAGAAGCGTAAGAAAGTACATAACGCCTCTGGGTATCAGTATGTATACGTTTAACTCCTTGCGAAGGCTCCACTTGGTGAAGCGGCAGGCAAACGCGAAAATCAGTGCGGAAACGATTACGCCTGTGATAATTACATCGAAATCCAATCTTCCGTTGAGTATCAGCCAGAACGCCATCAGCAGAAGCGCCATTTACTTTTCATCCCTTCCCCATGCATATTTCGTTTCCAGAAAGTGCTGACTATGATACAGACTGCATTTTCCGGATATCAGATAGCTTGCGCCCACGGCAACGCCAAACGGCACCAGATATTCCCCGCCGAACATCTCAAGCGCGATCAGTATCGAAGCCGCCGGAGTGTTCGTAACGCCGCAGAACACGGACACCATGCCGATGGCGGCGCTCACGGACGGATCCAGACCGATCAGCTTTCCGACAACGCAGCCAAACGTTGCCCCGATAAAGAACGACGGCACAATTTCACCGCCCTTAAAGCCCGCAGAGAGCGTAAAGCATGTAAACAGCATCTTTACCGCCCACGCTTCCCATCTTGCTTCGCCATCAATCGCGCGTTCGATGACGTGCATACCCGCGCCGTTGTAGTCGCGGACGCCGAAAACCAGCGTAAGAAGCACTACCGCCGCGCCGCCTGCGAATATGCGCGCATACTCGTTTTTGATAAGCTTTTTAAAAGACGCGTGCGACACATGCATCGCCGTGCAGAAGAGAATCGCAACCAACGCGCAAAGAGCTGCCAGCAGCATAACCTTGGCAAGCGGAATCGCCTTAATGGCCATCGCCTCTGCGGGCAAATGAAACTTTTCGCCCGTTACGCCCATGTAGGACGCAGCCAGATGCGCAAACACCGATGACACAACGCACGGAAACAGCGACCGGTAGTGAATCATACCTACGTCCACCACCTCAAGCACGAAAAACGAAGCCGCCATCGGCGTTCCAAACAGCGCCGAAAACAGCGCGCTCATTCCGCACAATTCCGCCGTGTGCATTTCATTTTCCTTCAGCTTCAGCGCGCGTCCGCCCATTGCGGCTATGCCGCCGCCCAATTGCAGCGCAGCGCCCTCGCGTCCGCTGCTTCCGCCGAACATATGCGTAAGCATGGTAGAAATAAAAATGAGGGGCGCCATAGCTGACGGGATATTCTCTCTGGAACGCGTGGACTCAAACACCTTGTCCGTGCCGATCGATACGGGAAGGCGGCAAATTCGATAAATCGTCACAATCGCAAGACCCGCCGCCGGCAGTAAAAATATCATCCAATCCGCGCGTGAAAACGCCGCGGCAGACGCGTCCACTGCCTTGTGGAAAAACGCACCCACCGCGCCGCAAATACAACCGATCGCACATGCGATTATTATCCATTTCCCGAGCCCGAAAGCATACTCCAGGAATTTTTTTCCGTTCACCCGATCCAAAAGGATCGCCTCTTCTCCCACTATATAAATCGTAAGAATATTATCAAAATGCGTGTTAAGTATCTACCCTAATATGATTTTATTATGATTTCTTTTTTGGATTTTTCAGCCCATCAGCACCTGTCCGTTGATACTGAGCGAAAATGCGCAGCCGAGCCGCTCAGCCGCCCGCCTGCAAAGCTTCATGCGCCCGAGGAAAATTTCGAAATAATCCGCGATGGACGAAATATCGTCGTCGATCACAAGATACAAGGATATCCGCTTGTTCTCGCTGTCCACCTGAAGCCTGGAGGAGGTAACGGCGTAGTTTACGCGGTCATGAATATCGAATTTGGAAAAATCATCCCCGCGCACGCGCGAACGGCGTACATCCGCCTTGTCCGCAAGGATCAGCGCCGCCGCAACCTCGTTTACCGGAAAGGCCGTGCCCTCGTCGTGATTTCCGATGGCGGTCACGACTACGGAAAGGTCACAGGCCGGCATGCCGAGCTTGTCCAAAATGCGGAACGTCATCAGCGCGCCGCTCTGTGCATGATCCGCGCGGTTGATCACATTGCCAATGTCGTGCATATATCCGGAAATCCACGCAAGCTTCTGAAGCCTTTCGTCAAAGTTCAGCGTTTTCAGTATATTTCTTGCGTCTTCCGCACATTTCATAACATGCGCAAAGCTGTGTTCGGTATATCCGAGCGCCCTCATGGAATCGTCCGCCCGGGCAATATACTCATAAATATCGGGATTGTTCCGAATGTCTTTGATATCAAGCGCCATTTCCGTATCCTCCCTTTCCTGAAATCCTTTGATTTTCAAAACTTTCTTCTGGTATTATAACGCTGTTTGTGTTATGATACAAGTAGACGCGATATGCGAAATCAGAATACATTTCACAGGAGGCATCCATTATGAAAAAAGCATGGATTTTTCAGGGCGGCTGGGACGGACACGAGCCCAAGCTTACGAGCAAGCGCTTCAAAGGGCTGCTCGAAAAAAACGGCTATGAAGTCACGATATTTGATACCCTCGATCCCTTGGGCGATCTTGAAGCGCTTAAAAAGCTCGATCTGATCGTCGCCTGCTGGACGATGGGCGAAATCAACCGCGAGTACACCAAGAACATCTCCATCGCCGTAGGCGCAGGCGTAGGCCTTGCCGGCTGCCACGGCGGCATGTGCGATTCCTTCCGCCAGGACACCGAATGGCAGTTCATCACCGGCGGCCAGTGGGTCAGCCATCCCGGCGGAGACGGCATCCCCTACATCGTAAACATCAATCACGGCTCAAGCCCCATCACCGCCGGCCTATCCGATTTCGAGGTCGTGAGCGAGCACTATTACCTGCACATCGACCCCGCCATTGAAGTCCTGGCAACCACCCGCTTCCCCATCGTTCCCTACTACCACATCTCCAATAAGCCCGTAGACATGCCCGTCGCCTGGACGAAATTCTGGGGAAACGGCCGCGTGTTCTACACCTCCCTCGGCCATCATGACGACGTATTCGACAAATCCCCGAACGCCGAAATCCTGATGGAGCGTGGCATGCTCTGGGCGGGCGAAGGCAAGGAATACGCAATCGATCACGGCCTCACCACCGAGAGATTTGAAAACACCGCGAAGATGTATTAACGGATACCTGCATATAAATAAGGAGGCGCAGGCATGAATAAGGTAAAAGTAGCAATGATCGGCGTCGGCTGCATAAGCGGCATATACCTTGAAAATATCACGAAGGTATTTCGCGATATCGAGCTGATCGGCGTATGCGATCTCGTCCGCGAGCGCGCCGAAAGCGCTCAGGAGAAATATAATATTCCCAAGATCTACGAAACCATGCACGATGCGTTTGACGATCCCGAAGTGGAAATCGTTTTGAACCTCACCCGCCCCTACGAGCATTTCGAAGTTACCAAGGCGGCGCTTTTAAAGGGCAAGCATGTATACAGCGAAAAACCGCTGGGCGCAAGCCTTGAAGAAGGTCAGGCGCTTGTAAAACTAGCGGAAGAAAAAGGCCTTATGCTGGGCGGCGCGCCCGATACGTTCATGGGCGCGGGCATTCAGACCGCAAGAAAACTGATCGACGACGGCTTCATCGGAACCCCCGTGGGAAGCGCCGCGTTCATGATCTGCCGCGGACACGAATCCTGGCATCCCGATCCCGATTTCTATTACCAGTACGGCGGCGGTCCGATGTTCGATATGGGCCCGTACTACCTGACAGCGATGATCAACCTGATGGGCGGCGTGGAAAGCGTAATGAGCGCAAGCAAAAAATCGTTCGATAAGCGCCTGATCACCAGCCAGCCCTTCGCGGGCACGCCCATCGACGTAAACGTGAACACCTATATCGCGGGCACCGTGAAATATGAAAGCGGCGCCATCGGCACGCTGTTCACCACCTTCGACGCCTACTATCCCTATCAGGCAAGATTTGAAATCTACGGCAGCGAAGGCACGCTGTTCATCCCCGACCCCAATACCTTCTCCGGCCCGGTTAAGCTCTTCAGACCCGAAGAAGGCGAAGTGCGCGAAATCCCGCTCATGTTTGATTACGCGCAGAACAGCCGCGCCCTCGGCCTTGACGACATGGCGGTAGCCATCCGCACCGGCCGCCCCGCCCGCGCCGACTACAACCAGACCTTCCATGTGCTCGACATCATAACCGGCTTCGAAAGAAGCGCGGAAAGCGGCAAGTGGATAGACATGAGCACCAAATACATAAGAAAAGCTCCCATGAAAAAAGCCCGCCTGATAGGCGAACTGGATCAATAAGGCCGGAAGCATAAACGCTCCTGCAAACGAGGGGCTGTTGCAGAAGCAAAAGAATCTGCAGCAGCCCCTTTTCGCGTGCCATAAACAGGCAGAAAACTTGCCAATCATCATTTAAGCAGGGGAGAAATCTCCCTACAGGCAGAAAAAAGCAGACATGAAACAAAGCCAACCTCGAATCGCTTGTCCGAAATTT